>NZ_JBJDQL010000090.1:0-15690 GCF_044903305.1 Streptomyces sp. NPDC019531
CGGGTTCCGCACGCCGTGACGGCTTCGGCACGGGAATCGCGTGCCGTGTGAAACCAATGCGCCCCTGCGGCTCGTCCTTCGCACCGACCACACCGTGCGGGGCCAAGTCGTGCCCCGCGCGAGGCAGTTCAGGGGGAAATCGAAATGACCGTCCGCACCAGCAGATCCACCCGACCCGCAACGCGCACCGCCGCCGTCGTCACCACCGCCATGCTCACCGCGGCCGCGCTCTGGTCCACCGCCGCGCCCGCCTCCGCGATCAAGGGCGGCGGGCCGGCCACCACGAAGGCCCGGCCGTACGCCATGCTGATCGAGCTCAACGGCGGCCAGTTCTGTGGTGGCACGCTCATCGCGCCCACCAGGGTGCTCACGGCCGGCCACTGCGTGGAGAGCGCCGGTGACGTGGCCGGGCTGCGGGTCGTCGGAGGCCGCACACAGGTGGACGGCACCGGCGGCACCGTGCGCAAGGTCTCGTCCTACCGGCTGGACTCGCGTTACGGCGCGCCCGGTTACGCCTACGACGCCGCCGTCCTCACCCTGGACCGGCCGATGCCGTACCGGACGATCCCGGTGGCCGGGCCCAAGGACGGCAGGCTGGTGGCCGACGGTCGGAAGGTCACCGTCCTCGGCTGGGGACGCACCGGACCCGGTGTCAGCGGCACCAGGCTCAAGCAGGCCGAACTGGTCCTCTCTCCCGTCGCCGACTGCCAGCCGTACACCGACACCGAGACCGACCCCGCCGCGATGTTGTGCGGCATGCCGCGTCCCGGAACCACCGACAGCATCTGCCCCGGCGACTCCGGCGGCCCGCTGATCAGCGGCGGCAAGGTCGTCGGGATCGTCTCGTCCGGCAACAAGTACTGCGACGAGCAGTTCCCGGTGTCCGTCTTCGTCCGCGCGGACTCGGTCGCCGCCGACCTGGGCATTTCCACCGCCTGAGAGCCCGAGGGTCACAGGAGCTCGGGCCGCCTCCACTGCGCGCCCAGGATGTGGTGGTCGAGGAAGTTGAGGACCGTCTCGTAGAGCAGACGCAGGTGGTTCGGGGCTTCGATGCCGTGGGACTCGTCCGGGAAGTACAGGAACCTGACGGGCACCCCCTGGCGCTGGAGGTCGTGGCGAAGCTCCCGGGACTGGCTCGCGGGTACCCGGGAGTCCTCGCCGCCGTGCACGATCAGCATCGGTGTCGTCAGCTTCGCCGCGTCGAGGTGGGGCGAGTCGGCGTCGTAGCGCTCGCGCCGGATGCGGGGGTCACCGAAGATCTTCCGGAAGTACGCGTGCATGTCGGTGGCGCCCTGGAAGGACTCCAGGTTCCACAGCCCGGCGTGGGAGACGAGTGCCCTGAAGCGATCGGTGCGCGTGGCCGTCCGGTTGGCGAGGTAGCCGCCGTAGGACCAGCCCGCGAGGGCCGTTCGGGTCGGGTCGAGGTCGGCGCGGGCCAGTGCGGCGTCGGTGAGCGCGATGACGTCGTGGTAGGGCCGGCCGCCATACTGACCGCGTCCGCGTTCCTGCATGTGCTGCCCGTATCCGGAGGACAGGGCCGGGTCGGGCAGCAGTACGGCGTAGCCCCGGGCGGCGAACGGCCACGGGTTCCAGAGCCAGGGCCAGTCGCTCCACGACCCCTGGGGTCCGCCATGGGGCAGGACGAGGAGCGGCGCCGGGTCCTCGGCTGTGGCCCCCTCGGGCAGCACGAGCCAGCCGCGCAGGGCGAAGCCGTCGTCCCCGGTCGTGTGCACCTCGGTCAGCGTGCCGGGGAGGTGGCCGAGGTCGCCCGGCGTCCTGAGGGGAGCGGGGTCCTGGTCGGCCTTGGTCGCGTCCAGCCGGACCACATGGTGGGGGCTGTCGAGGGTGCTGCGCAGCGCGTAGAGGGTGGAGCCGTCGGGCGTCACGCAGAGGGAGGCGTAGGCGCCGGAGGCGGTCAGGCGGGTGACCGTGCCGTCCGCATCGCGGCGGAAGACAGGGCGGTGGCCCTGTTCGTCGCCGGTGAACCACAGCGTGGTGTCCCCGGGGACCGGCGAGCAGATCGCCCTTCCCGGCCAGGGCCAGTTGTCGAAGTCCGGCAGGAGATCGGTCTCTTCGCCGGATATGGGGTCGAAGGCGACGAGGGTGACCTGCCACTCGGCTTCGTACGTCTCCTCCTGCTGGCGTTCGCAGATCAGGCGGGCGCCATCGGCGGTGAACACCGGGCTGTAGTACTGGTGGCCGGGGCGGGAAAGGGTATGACGCTGCACGCCGGTGGTCGCGTCGGCGATCACCACGGTGTTCGTGTCCGGGGCGGCCCCGGTAGGGGCCCGGGTGTAGGCGACCAGGGATCCGTCCGGCGACAGGGCCATGCCCCCGGCGCCCGCCTGGCCTTGGCCGCCCGCGTCGACCGGCGGGGCGTCTCGGCCGAGGACGAGGGTGTGGGGTTCGGCGGGGCCGAGCTCCGCACCGTCGCTGCCTTCGGGCTCCTCGTACAGGACGGCGCTGACGCCGGCGCGGCGACGCCGGCGGAGAAGGTCTGCGTGGGTCCGGACGTCCTCGGCGCCGGGCAGCAGAGCGGCCGTGCAGGCGAGCGTGCCGGAGCGGGCGGCGGCGGTGAACGCCCTTGTCCCGCCCGGGTGGTGGGCGATCCGCTCGGCCTCACCGTCCTCGGAGAGCGACCACAGGGACGGCCCCTGCGCTGCGTCGGACTCGCCGAACTCGCGGTCGGAGAGGAACAGCAGGGTGCCGTCGGCTTTGAACGCGGGGGCGGAGTCGCCCTGTTGGGATCCGGGCACCTTACGAGGGTCTCGCTCACCCGCCGGATCCACCTCCCAGAGCTCCGACACGTACCGGGTTCCCTCGCTGTCGAGTGCCTGCACGGACAGGATCAGACGTGTGCCGTCAGGCGCGAGGGCCAGGCCGGTCGGGCGCGGCTGTGCGACGAGGCGGTCGTGGAGGATGTGCGGGCCGTTGACCATGGTGGTCATTCTGCCCACGTGATGTCTCAGGCGGCGAACCAATTGCATTGACGTACTCGCGCTCTCCCCATGGGGGTGGGACACCTGGCTCTGGTCAAGCTGCGATTCACCGGTCGCGTACAGGAGCCCGGCCACCGCCGACCGCACCCGCTCGTCAAGCACAGAGGGATCGTCCCGAATCTGTGTACGTACACACTCCCGACCTCTCCCCGACACCTCTCTAACCTCGCAGAAATCCCACTGACACATGTATTTACAGCCACATGAACGTCTCCTACTGTGAACGTTCACGGAATCATCCACATGGTCATGTCAGACAAGGAGGTCGGGATGACCGTCAAAGGTCCGCGCCGCCTCGTGAGGGCCGCCATGCTCCTGGCGGCCCTCGCCCTGCCCGCATCCCTGCTCACCACGCCCACCACCGCCTCGGCCGCGGGCTCGCTCACCATGCTCGGTGCCGATGTGTCGACCGCCCAGCGCGCCCTCGACCTCGGTGCCAAGTACTACGACGCGAGCGGCACCGCCAAGGACCCGCTGGACATCCTCAAGGGTCTCGGCGTCAACTACGTCCGGCTGCGGATCTGGAACAACCCGGTGAGCGGCTACAACAACAAGGCCAAGGTGCTGGCGTACGCGAAGCAGGTGAAGGCCAAGGGGCTCAAGCTGCTGGTCGACTTCCACTACTCGGACACCTGGGCGGACCCGGGCAACCAGAACAAGCCCGCGGCCTGGGCCGGCCACACCATCAGCCAGCTCCAGACCGACGTCTACAACTACACGTACGACGTCTGCAACAGCCTCAAGTCGCAGGGCACCACCCCGGACAGCGTGCAGATCGGCAATGAGATCAACGTCGGCATGCTGTGGAACGAGGGCAAGGTCGTCAACAACGACTTCACCAACCTCAGCCTGCTGCTCAAGTCGGGCTACAACGCGACCAAGGCCTGCAACAGCGGCACCCAGGTGATCATCCACACCGCCGACGCCGACAGTGACGCGAACGCCCGCTGGTTCTACGACGGCATCAAGGCGAAGGGCGTCAACTGGGACATCACCGGGCTGTCCTACTACTGCCCGTGGCACGGCACGATCGCCAACATGGGCAGTGTCGTGGCCGACGTGAAGTCGCGTTACGGCAAGGATGTCGTCATCGCCGAGACGGCCTACCCGTTCACCTCGGCCAACGCGGACAGCACCGCCAACTCCATCACGACCGGCTGCTCAGGCTACCCGCTCACCTGGCAGGGTCAGGCGGCCAACTTCACCGCCGTGCAGAACGCGGCGCGCAGCAACGGCGCGATCGGGGTCTTCTACTGGGAGCCCACCTGGTACGCGGTGACCGGCAACGGCTGGGACCCGGCCAACATCGGCAGCAGCGGCAACGGCTGGGACAACATGGCCATCTTCAACTGGACCGGCAATGTGAACCCGAACATCAAGTGGACGCCGTAGAAGGCGGCTTGGGCAGGAACGGCACCGTCTGCGGGCGGTGCCGTCCGTCGTTCCCGTTGCTTCGCGCAGACTCGGCCCGGCAATCACCACCCGGCGTTGGATCGCCGCGATGGGTGACATTACCCTGTGGTAGCGCCTGACCGAGGGAAGGAAGCCATGGGGGTCCAACTGAACAGCGGGGCGGCAGCCGGTCACGGGTCGCTGGAGTCGATGAGCCTCGAACCGCTCATGACCCGCGACTACGAACGGGATCCGGCGATCGTGTACGAGCGGCTGCGCCGGACCCACGGTCCGGTCGCGCCCGTCGACCTGCTGGGGGTGCCCGTCTGGCTGGTGCTGGGGTACGAGGAGGCGCTTCAGGTCCTCCGTGACGACCACGCGTGGCCGAAGGGCCTGGAGAACTGGCGGGCACGCAGGGAGGGACGACTGCCGGCGGACTGGCCGCTGGCGCCGTCGCTGGACGTCAACCACGTGCTGATCCAGGGCGGTGAGGGGTACCGCGGCCTCAAGGTCGCCTGGGACGCGGCGCTGCGGCCGTTCCAGGACCCCCGGCACCCTGTGGCCAAGCAGCTCAAGACGAAGATCACCCGTGACGCCGACGAGCTGATCACGCTGTTCACCCAGGGCGGCCGCACCGGGTGGGCGGATCTGTCGGCGCAGTTCTCGCGGCCGTTGCCGCTCATGGTGGCCAGCCATCTGCTCGGGTTCCCGGGCTCGCAGCACGACGACGCGCTGATGGACATGTGGCGGGTGCTGGACGCGGGCCCCGATGCCGGGCCCGCCCTTGAGCGGCTGCTCGCAACGCTGTCGGAGCTGGGCGCGTCGAAGATGAAGGAGCCCGGCAACGACTTCCCCTCCTATCTGCTCGCCTCTCATCCGGGCCTGAGTGTCGAGGAGTTGTCGCGTGAGCTGATGATGCTGCTGGGCATGACGTCGGACCACGTCGGCATCCTGATCTCCAACACGGTCGTCGAGGTCATCACCGGGAACCTCCCGGCGAGCGCGAGCCTGTCGGCGGGGCTGATCAGAGAGACCATGAACCGGGTGGTGATGCAGAAGCCGCCGCTCATCAACTTCGTCCCACGGTTCCCCCTGGCCGACATGCGGCTCGGCGAGTACACCATCGCGGCGGGCGATCCGGTGTGGGTGTCGGTCGGCGCCGCCCACGCCGACCCGTCGTTCGCCGAGAAGGTCTGTCCCGAGTCCGCCATCAGCACCCGGGCACATCTGTCCTGGGGCGCCGGGCCACGGCAGTGTCCGGCCAGGGAACTGGCCGGTGGCGCGGCGGCGATCGGGGTGAGCAGGCTGTTCGAGCGGCTGTCCGGTTTGGAGTTGTCGCTGCCCGTCGATCAACTGCCTTGGCGGTCCTCGCCGTTCATGCGCGGTCTGCGGTCTCTTCCGGTGCGTTACACGCTCTCGGACGCGCCGGCCCTGCCCCCGGCTCCTCCTCCGGCCGTTCCCACCACGGCCGGTTCCGCCCCGGTGGCCGACGCCGCCGTACGGCCGCGTTCGTCGCTGTGGCGCTATCTGGCGGGGCTGGTTCGCGGGCGCTGACAACGTCTGGACCACCGGAACGGGCCACGAACTCCGCCGAGTTCGTGGCCCGTTCTTCCGGCAGGGTCCGGTCAGCCGGCCGGAGGCGTGCGGATCGCGGCGATGTCGAACTGAAGGCGTACCTTCTCGCTGACCATGGCGCCGCCCTCGGCGAGCCTGGTGCTGTAGGTCAGGCCCCATTCGGAGCGGTTGATGGTGGTGGTGCCGTCGAAGCCGGCCCGTTGATAGCCGAACGGGTCGGTGACATGGCCTATGTAGGTGAGTTCGAGGACGACGGGGCGCGTGGTCGCCTTGATGGTGAGGTCGCCGGCCATCCGGTACACGTCGGGGCCGACGACCTCCACGGCGGTGCTGGCGAACCGCATCCGCGGATGGGTCGCGGAGTCCAGGAAGTCGCGGCCCACGAGGTGGCCGTCGCGCTGTTCCACACCGGTGTCGACGCTGCCGGTGGAGATGATGATCTCCGCCTTGGAGCGGGACGGGTCGCGGCCGTCGAAGTAGAGGCGGCTCTGGTACTCCAGGAACGCCCCGCGCACGGTGGTCACCATGGCATGGCGTACGGAGAATCCGATCCTGCTGTGGGCGGGGTCGATGGTCCATTCCCCGGTCAGGGCCGCCAGTCCGGGATCCGGAAGAACGGCTGTGGCAGTGGCCGACGGCCCGGTGGGGGGCTGGGCGACGGCGGCGGGTTCCGTGCGGTCCGCGCGACGGAACGGGGTGCCACGGGTGAACAAGTTCATACATCACCTAATTACTGCACGCGAGTTGTTGCCGCAAGCCGTGATCTGCTGTCGACGAAATATCCACGTGTTCACCACGCGGTTCACTGAAAAGTGAGGGGAAATAGGCTAGTCGACCCCGACGAGAGTGCGCACTTCGAAGTCCTCGTATGTCTCCTTCGTTTCGGGACGGCTGAGTACCGAGCCGAGCCAGCCGAGGAGGAAGCCGACCGGGATGGAGACGATTCCGGGATTCTGCAACGGGAACCAGGCGAAATCGGCGTCCGGGTAGAGCGAGGCGGGGGCTGAGGAGACGACCGGGGACAGGACGACGAGGAGCACCGAGCAGAGCAGGCCCCCGCAGAGGCTCAGGAGGGCGCCCTGTGCGGTGAACCGCCGCCAGAAGAGGCTGTAGACGAGGGTCGGGAGGATGGCGGACGCGGCGATGGCGAAGGCGAGGAAGGCGAGGGTCGCGGAGTTGGCGCCCCAGGAGACCAGGGCCAGCAGCATGCCGAGGACGCCGATGACGGCCGCCGCGAGCCGGGCCACGGCCAGCTCTTCCGTCTCGGTGGCCCTGCCCTTGCGGATCACCTCGCCGTAGAGGTCGTGGGCGAGGGAGGAGGCGGCGGCCAGGGTGAGTCCCGCGGCGACCGCAAGCAGGGTGACGAAGGCGAGGCAGGACAGCAGGGCGGTCAGGATGGCACCGCCCAGTTCGTGGGCCAGCAGCAGGACGGCCGCGTTGCCCGTGCGGTCGTTCTCCGCGATGGTCTCGCTGCCCAGGACGGCGGTGGCGCCGAGGCCGAGGATGCCGGCCGCCAGGCAGACGAGGCTGACCAGGCCCATCGCCCACACCACCGAGGTGCGCAGGACGTCGACCGACTTCGGGGCGAGCAGCCGCATCATCACGTGCGGCAGGGCGGCGAGGCCGAGAACGATGGCCAACTGCAGGCTGAAGAAGTCGAGTTTGCTGGTGGCGCTGGCGCCGTAGCGGAGTCCGGGTTCCAGGAACCGCGCGCCGTGGCCGCTGTTGTCCGCGGCGGCGGCGAGGAGGTTCTCGAAGTTCCAGTCGAAGCGGTGCAGCACCATGACGGCGGCCACGGTGACGCCGCAGATGAGCATGACCGCCTTGATGACCTGGATGAAGGTGGCTCCGGGCATGCCTCCGATGGCGGCGTAGACGATGACGATGGTGCCGATGACGACGACGCACAGGGTTCGGGTGGCCGCGCTGGGCTCGCCCGTGAACTGGGTCAGCAGGGCGACGCTGCCGACGAGTTGGGCGACCAGGTAGAGGACGGTGATGGTCAGGGTGCACAGGGCCAGGGCGAGGCGGACCGGCCGCTGCATGCGCGTGAGGCGTATCGCCAGGGTGTCACCGAGGGTGAACTTGCCGGTGTTGCGCAGGGGTTCGGCGATCAGCAGCAGGACCGTCATCCAGGCGACCGCGGTGCCGCACAGGTAGAGCAGTCCGTCGTAGCCGGTCAGGGCGACCAGGCCGGTGCTGCCCAGGAGGGTGGCGGCGGAGAGGTAGTCGCCGCACATCGCAAGGCCGTTGCGCAGGGGCGACATGACGCGGTTGCCGAGGTAGAACTCGCTGATCTCGTCGCGTTGGGGTGCGGTCAGCAGCGCGGTGAACAGAGTCACGACGACCACGGACAGGAAGAGTACGAACGTCAGCTGCAGGCTGAGGCGGTCCGTGACGGAGGCGCCGAGTGTCACCATGGGCGGAACTCCTCGGCGCGCGGGGTGGTGCGCGCCTCGAAGGCAGCGCGTTCGCGTTCCGTGGCCTCTTGGTGGCGGACCAGGCCGCGCAGGCCGCGGACCACCGGGGTGACGCGGGTGCGCATGTGCACGAGGTAGCGCCACGCGATCACGGCCATGAGCACGAACTGCCCGAGTCCCAGGGCGAGTCCGATCGTGAGGTGGCCGCTCAGGGAGGTGTTCATCAGGCCGGGCAGGAAGCTGGACAGCAGGACGTACAGCAGGAATCCGCCCACGGCGGCGGCGGTCGCCCGGACACCGAAGCGGCGGTGGGTGCGGCGGAGCGACTGGTACGCGGGTTGGCGTGACACCGTTTGCCGGTCCGCCGGCTCGGGACCTGTCCCGTAAGGGGGTGGCGGCCCGCCGAGCCCCATGGAGTGCCGTGACACATGCACCTTCTTTACTGCTGCGCCGGTCGTTGCATGAAAGGCACGCCGAAGTCATGCACTGAGCGGACTTGTGGGGGGTTCGTGAATCTTGAATTCGCGTGATGCGAATTGCGCGCTGAGAACGAGCCTTGCAGGGCGGCCGGCCGGTGGGTCGCGGTGACGACGAGGCCAGGACCGGGATTGTTGCAGCGCCTCCGTTGAACTATCAACCGGGCGGTCGAACCGAATCCGAGCTCTGACTCATTCGCGTGCTTCGACACATGAACTCGCCATCCCACAGCCTGCGAAAAGGCGGGCATCCGGAATAGGTCTGCACCTTCTCTCCGGCCAGGTTGTCTCAAATGCAGCGCACAGTGGACGCCCCCGTCGTGCACAGCGTTCTTGTCACCCAGGCACGAAGGCCGGCCCGCAGGGACTCATCTCCCGCAAAGAGAACGGCGTTGGGCTCGGTCCGCCCTCGGGGCGCTGCCATATTCGAAGGCCACTTCGGAGGTGGTTGTGACACTTGAGGTGACGACGACACGTCTGCCCGACCGCACCGCCGACCGCGTCCTCGCACTCGAAGCCCGCCGGGCGCAGGCCGTGGCCGGGAACGGGCCGAGAAGACGGGGCAAGTTCGGTGCCCGGGAGCGGATCGAACTGCTCCTGGACACCGGCTCGTTCACCGAGACCGGGCTGTTCGTGCGGGCCCGGCCGACCGGGGACGGAGCCCGACGCCCCTACGGGGACGGCGTGATCACCGGGTACGGCACCGTCGACGGCCGTCCCGTCTGTGTGTTCGCCCAGGACTCCACGGTCTTCGGCGGCAGCATGGGCGAGGCCTTCGGCGAGAAGACCGTGGCCCTGATGGACCTCGCCCTGCGGACGGGCTGCCCGGTCATCGGGCTGAACGACGGGGGCGGCGCCCGCATCCAGGAGGGTGTCGTCTCGCTCGCGCTCTACGCCGAGCTGGTGCGTCGCAACGTCCAGGCGTCCGGGGTGATCCCGCAGATCTCGGTCGTCCTCGGCCCCTGTGCCGGCGGGGCCGCCTACTCCCCCGCGATCACCGACTTCACGGTGATGGTGGACGGCGCCTCGCACATGTTCGTCACCGGGCCCGACGTCATCGAGGCGGTCACCGGGGAGCGCACCAGCGCCGAGGAGCTGGGCGGCGCCCGCACCAGCAACTCCCTCAACGGCAACGCCCACTTCCTCGCCGCCGACGAGGTGGAGGCCCTGGACACCGTACGGGATCTGCTGTCGTACCTGCCCTCCAACAACCTGGAGCGGCCGCCGCGGTACGACCCCGTGCCGCCGCCCGCCGAGGTACGGCTCGACGAGATCGTGCCGGACCGGCTCGGGCAGGCGTACGACATGCGGGACATCCTGCGAGCGGTCGTCGACGACGGTGAACTCCTGGAGATCCAGGAGCTGTTCGCACCGAACATCATCTGTGCGCTGGCACTCGTCGAGGGCGCGCCCGTCGGTGTGGTCGCCAATCAGCCGCTGCGCTCGGCCGGGGTGCTGGACATCGACGCCTCCGAGAAGGCCGCGCGGTTCGTACGGTTCTGCGACGCGTTCGGCATCCCGCTGCTGACCTTCGCCGATGTGCCGGGCTATCTCTCCGGGGTCCGTCAGGAGCAGGCCGGGATCATCCGGCGTGGCGCGAAGCTGCTGTACGCCTATGCCGAGGCGACCGTGCCGAAGGTGACGGTGGTGGTGCGCAAGGCGTACGGCGGCGGGTACGCGGTGATGGGCTCCAAGCACCTGGGCGCCGACATCAACCTGGCCTGGCCGACGGCGCGGATCGCGGTGATGGGCGCCGAGGGCGCGGTGGGTGTCCTGCACCGGCGTGAACTAGCCGCCGCCGACGATCCCGAGGCGCTGCGGGCCCGGCTCGTCGCCGCGTACGAGGACACGTACGGCACGCCCTATCTCGCCGCCGAGCGCGGGTACGTCGACGCGGTCATCGCCCCGCGTGACACCCGTGACCACATCTGCCGTGCCCTGCGCGCGCTGCGCGGGAAGCGCTCCCCGATGCCGGAGCGCCGGCACGGCAACATCCCGCTCTGACCCACCTCGCGAGGAGACCTGCCTGATGGACAGCCGCCGTCCCCCGCTCGCCCCCGCGTTCCGCACCCTGCCGGAGTACGTACGGCACTGGGCCGAGACCACCCCCGACCGCCGCGCGTTCACCTTCGTCGACCATCCCGCGCCGGATTCGCGTGGCGTCCACCGCACGCTGACCTGGCGCCGACTGGACGTACGCGTCCGGGCGGTGGCCGCCCGGCTCGCCGAGGAGGCCGAGCCCGGGGCACGGGTCGCGCTGCTGTGCCCGCAGGGGCTGGAGTACGTCACCGGGTTCCTCGGGGCGCTCGCCGCCGGTCTGATCGCCGTACCGCTGTACCCGCCGGGTCTGCCCGGTCAGGGGGACCGGCTGACGTCGGTGCTGGCCGACGCGCGTCCCGAAGTCGTCGTGACGACGAGTCGATACGCCGATCTCATAAAGGAGTTGGGCGCCCCGGTCGTCGCCGTGGACCGGGTCCCGGACGCCGCGGCCGGAGACGTGCGCCCCGTCACCGGAGAGATCGCCTACCTCCAGTACACCTCCGGTTCGACCCGTACCCCGGCGGGCGTGGAGATCGGTCACGCCAATGTCGTCGCCAACGCCCGTCAGGCGCTGGGCGCCTATGGAGCGGACGTCCATCCGGTGACCTGTGTGGGCTGGCTGCCGCTCTACCACGACATGGGGCTTGTCCTGAGTGTCGCCGCCCCGGTCGTGCGGGGGCTGCTGTCGGTGCTGATGGATCCGGTCGCCTTCCTGCACGAACCCGCGCGCTGGCTGCGGCTGTTGGCCGCGCATCCGCGGGCCCTGAGCGCGGCGCCGAACTTCGCCTACGACTACTGCGCCTCGACCGTGACCGAGGCGCAGAAGGCGGACCTGCGGCTGGACGGGGTCTTCGCGCTGATCAACGGCAGCGAGCCGGTCCGCCCCACCACCGCCGACCGGTTCCAGGCCGCGTTCGCCGGTCAGGGGCTCGTGGCACAGACCCACTGTCCCTCGTACGGGCTCGCCGAGGCGACCGTCTTCGTCAGTGCCGCCCGGCCCGGGGAGCCGCTCAGCCGCTTCGCGCTCGACCGGGACGCGCTGGCCGAGGGGAAGGCGCTGCCCGCGCGGCCCGACGATCCCAGGGCCGTGCTGCTGACGGGCTGCGGAGCACCGGCGGGGCAGCGGGTCCGGATCGCCGACCCCGTATCCGGCGTCGACCTGTCCGAGGGGGAGGTCGGTGAGATCCAGGTGCAGGGTCCCAACGTGGGCCGCGGCTACTGGAACCAGGAGCAGCAGACCCGGCGCGTCTTCGGCGCGGACGGCTGGCTGCGCACCGGTGACCTCGGGACGGTCCTGGAGGGGCAGTTGGTCGTCACCGGGCGGCTGAAGGACCTCATCGTGGTCGACGGCCGCAACCACTATCCGCAGGACCTGGAGGCCACCGTCCAGGACGCGCATCCGGCGGTACGGCGCGACCGGCTCGCCGCGTTCGGGGTGACGGGCGGGTCCGGTGAGCGGGTGGTCGTGGTGGCCGAGCACGCGCGCACCACGAGCCTCGCCGAGCTCGACGTACCGGGACTGGTGCGGGCCGTGCGTGCGGCCGTGTCGGGGCGGCACGGGCTGCGGCTCGCCGATGTCCTCCTCGTCCCACCGGGCACGGTGCCCCGGACATCGAGCGGCAAGGTATCCCGGGCGCTGACCCGTGAGCGGTATCTGGCGGGTGCCTACGCGACGGGCGGCGCCGTATGAGGACCGTGGCCGCGAGTGCGGTGCGCCGGCTGGTGGTGGAGCGGGTGGCCGCCTGGACGGGTACGGACGCGGCGGAGGTGCCGACGGACCGGCCGTTGGCGGACCTCGGCATGTCGTCCCGGGACGGGGTCGTGCTGGCGGGGGAGCTCTCCCGGCTGACCGGACGGGAGCTCCCGGCGACATTGCTGTGGGAGGCGCCCACCGCGGACGCGCTGGTGGCGCATCTGTGCCGTACTCCGCCGGAGTCCGCCCCGGTGCCTGTCTCCGCGGCTCTCGAAGAGCCCGTCGCCGTCATCGGGCTCGGCTGCCGCCTACCCGGTGGCGTGCACGGCCCGGAGGACTACTGGCGGCTCCTGACCGACGGCGTCGACGCGATCCGCCGGGTTCCCGAGGACCGTTGGCGCGACTTCACCTCCTTCCCGCCCGAGGACGCACTCCCCTACGGCGGCTACCTCGACGACATCGCCGGGTTCGACGCGGACTTCTTCCGGATCACCCCGCGCGAGGCCGCCGTGATGGACCCGCAGCAGCGGATCCTCCTGGAGGTCGTCCACGAGGCCCTCGCCCATGCCGCCGTCCCGGCCCCCTCCCTCGCGGGCACCGCCACCGGTGTCTTCGTCGGGGTCTCCGCGCCGGAGTACGGCTCGCTCACCGGCGCCGACCCGGCGGCCGTCGATCCCTGGGCACCGGCGGGCGGTGCGCTGAGCGTGACGGCGGGGCGGCTGGCGTATGTGCTGGACACCCGTGGGCCGAGCATGGCCGTCGACACCGCGTGCTCGTCCTCGCTGGTCGCGCTGCACCACGCCTGTGTGAGTCTGCGCACGGGCGAGAGCGACACCGCGATCGCCGCGGGGGTCAACCTGCTGCTGTCCCCCACCGTCACCGTGGCGTTCCGGCGAGCGGGCGCGCTCGCGCCTGACGGGCGGTGCAAGCCGTTCTCGCCGGACGCCGACGGGATCGGCCGCGGTGAGGGCTGCGCGGCCGTACTGCTGAAGCGGCTGTCCGACGCCGAGCGGGACGGTGACCGTGTCCTCGCCGTCATCCGCGCCACGGCCGTCAACTCGGACGGCAGATCCAACGGCCTGCTGGCCCCCAACCCGGCCGCCCAGCAGGCCCTGTTGGCCTCCGCCTACGCGCGGGCCGGGCTCGCCCCCGCGCATGTCGACTATGTCGAGGCACACGGCACCGGCACCCCGCTCGGCGATCCGATCGAGGCGGGCTCGCTCGGCGTGGTGCTCGGTGCGGCCCGCGACCCCGACCAGCCCCTGCTCCTCGGTTCCGTGAAGGGGAACCTGGGGCACCTGGAGGCCGCCGCGGGCATCGCCGGGCTGGTGAAGACGGTGCTCGCACTGCATCACGACGTCATCCCGCCGTCCCTGCACTGCTCCGACGGCAGCGCCCTGGACGACGTACGGCTGCGGGTGGTGTCCGAGAGCGAACCGTGGCCGCGTTACGGCGGTACGGCCATCGCCGGGGTCTCCGGGTTCGGGTTCGGCGGGACCAACGCCCATGCGGTACTGGAGGAGTGGCGGCCCGGAGTCCTGCCCTCGCCTCCGGCCGAAGAGCCCGTGGCCCGGCTCCATCTGCTGTCCGACGTGGACGCGGAGCGCCTGCGGGACACCGCGTCCCGGCTCGCCGACCGGCTCCGGAGATCGGCCGCGCAGCCCGCCGACGTGGCGCGCACGCTGGCCGGGCGGACCGGGCGCGGGAGTGTGCGGGCGGCGGTGGTCGCGCGGGACCGCGAGGAACTCGTGGACGGACTCGACGCGTTGGTACAGGGGCTCCCCCACCGGCGTGTCGCGACCGGCGAGCGTGATCTCGTGGGCCGCGGTCCGGTGTGGGTCTTCTCCGGGTACGGCAGCCAATGGGACGGTATGGGACGCCGGTTGCTCGCCGAGGAGCCCGCCTTCGCCGCGGCCGTGGAGAAGCTCGACGCCGAGTGCGGGCTGTCCTTGTACGAGCGTCTCGCGTCCGGGATCGGACTCGACCGGCTGGAGGTGGCCCAGCCGGTGCTGTTCGGACTCCAGGTCGCGCTCGCCGAGTTGTGGCGTTCGTACGGTGTCGAGCCCGCCGCCGTCATCGGCCACTCCCTGGGCGAGGTGGCCGCCGCGGTGTGCGCGGGCGCCCTGGACGTGTCGGAGGGGGCCCGGATCGTCGCCGTACGGGCCCGGCTGCTCAGCGGGTTGCAGGGCGGGGCCATGGCGGTCGTCGACCTGGCCGACGATGAACTCGACGCGCTGGCACGGGACTTCCCCGGTGTGCACGTCGCCGTCCATTCCTCGCCCGGTCAGAAGGTGGTCACCGGGGAGGAGCGGGCGATGGCGCGGCTCGTGCGGTGGCTTGAAGGGCAGGGGCGGACAGCTCGGTCCATGCGGGTCGTGGGTGCCGGGCACTCGCCCCAGGTCGACCCCCTGCTGGGCGAGTTGAGCGCCTCCCTGGCCGACGTCGGAGGCCGGCCCCCTCATGTGCCCGTCTACTCCACCGTCCTGGACGACCCGCGCGGCGAGTCCGTCTTCGACGCCGCCCACTGGGCCGCGAACCTGCGGCGGCCCGTACGGCTGGACCGGGCCGTCGCCGCGGCCGCCGCCGACGGCCACTCGGCCTTCGTCGAGATCTCGCCCCATCCGGTTCTGGCCCGGGCCATCACCGACACCGCGCCCGGCGCACTCGCGCTCGGCACACTCCGGCGGGACGCCGACGGCCGCGCCGACGTCCTCACGCAGGTGGGCGCGTTGTACTGCGCGGGCGGCCGGCTGCCGCTGCCTTCGGGGCGGGTGATCGATCTGCCCGCGCCGCGCTGGAAGCGCGTCCGGCACTGGTGGACGGACGGGCACAGGGACATCGCGCCACCGGCGAGGGCTCAGAAGACGCGTGCCGAGGAGGACACCTCCGTCGCCGCCCGGCTGTGCCACCACATCGCCGCCGTCACCGGCCACCCCACCGGCCGTGTCACGCCCGCCACCGCGCTGGCCGACCTCGGCCTCGACTCGCTGATGGCCATCCGTGTCCGCACGGCCGTGGAGCGGGAGTTCGGAGTCGAGCTGCCGCTGCGCGAGCTGCTCGGAGCCACCACCGTCGCGGAGGTCGCCGACCGTTTC
>NZ_JBJDQL010000091.1:0-15301 GCF_044903305.1 Streptomyces sp. NPDC019531
TGGCGCAGGCCGCCTGCAACCCCCCAGGGGCGCGGGGAACTGCGCGACCAGCCCCCACCGGCCCGCAGCCGCACGACGACCGAACCCGGCACATCCGATGGCTTCTCAGAGTCGGCCGAGTACCTGTGCCAGCAGGGAGCCCATCTGTGTCGCCGAGTCACGGCCCGCCTGGAGGACCTCCTCGTGGTTCAGCGGCTCACCCGTCATCCCGGCCGCGAGGTTGGTGACCAGGGAAATGCCCAGGATCTCCGCGCCTGCCTCGCGGGCGGCGATCGCTTCGAGGACCGTCGACATGCCCACCAGGTCCGCGCCGATGACGCGGGCCATGCGGATCTCGGCCGGGGTCTCGTAGTGCGGGCCGGGGAACTGGGCGTAGACGCCCTCCTCCAGGGTGGGGTCGATCTCCTTGCACAGGGCGCGCAGGCGGGGGGAGTAGAGGTCGGTGAGGTCGACGAAGTTGGCGCCGACGATGGGGGAGGTGGCCGTGAGGTTGATGTGGTCGCTGATCAGGACCGGCTGGCCGGGGCGCATGCCCTCTCGAAGGCCTCCGCAGCCGTTGGTGAGGACCACCGTCTTGCAGCCGGCGGCCACGGCGGTGCGGACGCCGTGGGCGACGGCGGCGACACCGCGACCCTCGTAGTAGTGCGTACGGCCGAGGAAGACCAGGGCGCGCTTGGCGCCGATCTGGTACGAGCGGATCTTGCCGCCGTGGCCCTCTACTGCCGGCGGCGGGAAACCGGGGAGCTCGGTGACCTGGAACTCGGCGTCGGGGGTGCCGAGCGCGTCCACGGCCGGTGCCCAGCCGGAGCCCATCACGAGGGCGACGTCGTGGGTCTCGGCGCCGGTCAGTTCGCGCAGGCGCGCGGCGGCGGCGTCGGCGGCGCCGTGCGGGTCGCCCTGGATGTCGTCCGGAAGAAGAGATGCGTTCACGCGGATGAGCGTAGCCGGTCTCTGCCTACGCGCGTAGATGACAGAGCGGACGGGATGGCGATCGTTGTCTTGTCGTTTCCAACAGGGGGCGCCCTCAGCAGGGGCGTTTGCGTAGTTCCATGACGTAGTCGTGGGGTGCGCCCGCCGACTCGGCCGCGTCGGCCACCTCGCCCAGGTAGCGGGCTGAGGGCAGGCCGCCCTCGTAGCCGTTCAGGACATACGTCCAGGCCTGTTCCTCGCCCTCCAGGGTGTGGGCGCGGATGCGCGTGCGGCGGTATATGCCGAGGCCCACGCCCTCCCAGCGGTCCATCGACTCCTCGTCGGGCGGGGCGATGTCGTAGAGCGCCACGAAGACCTGGGAGAGAGGGTCCTCGACGATCGTCGCCAGTGCCCCTTCCCAGCCCATGTGCTCGCCGCCGAAGGTCAGCCGCCACCCGTTCAGCCACCCCGTGGCGCGCATCGGCGAGTGGGGGGCGCGGCGGGTCATCAGCCGCGCGTCGAGGTTGCCGGCGTAGGCGGCGTAGAGCGACATGCGTCGAGAGTACGGCAGCCTTCCCCGGCGCCTCTCCCGTAACAGGGGCATCTCGGGGCGGACCCCCGGGCCGTGGCATCCCGGGGCGTGCGGGACAATGGAGCATGTGACTCGGATCGTGATCATCGGTGGCGGACCCGGCGGATACGAGGCGGCCCTGGTGGCCGCCCAGCTCGGCGCGGAGGTGACCGTTGTCGACAGCGACGGTCTGGGCGGAGCGTCGGTGCTGACCGACTGCGTGCCGTCGAAGACTCTTATCGCCACGGCCGAGGTCATGACGACCTTCGATTCGTCGTACGAAGAGTTGGGGATCATCGTCGCCGATGACACCCCTCCGCTGGAGCAGACCGCCCGGGTGGTCGGAGTTGATCTCGGGAAGGTCAACCGGCGTGTGAAGCGGCTCGCTCTTGCCCAGTCCCATGACATCACCGCCTCCGTGACGCGTGCCGGTGCCCGGGTACTGCGTGGGCGTGGGCGGCTGGAAGGCATGCAGGCCCTCGACGGGTCGCGGAAGGTCGTGGTGCGGGCGGTCGACGGGAGTGAGGAGACGCTCGTCGCGGATGCCGTGCTGATCGCCACGGGTGGGCATCCTCGTGAGCTGCCCGACGCTCAGCCCGACGGTGAGCGGATTCTGAACTGGACCCAGGTCTACGACCTCACCGAGCTGCCCGAAGAGCTCATCGTGGTCGGGTCGGGTGTGACCGGTGCCGAGTTCGCCGGTGCCTATCAGGCGCTCGGGTCCAAGGTGACGCTGGTTTCGTCGCGGGACCGGGTGCTGCCCGGCGAGGACCCGGACGCGGCCGCGGTCCTTGAGGACGTCTTCCGGCGGCGGGGCATGAACGTCATGGCCCGGTCCCGTGCCCAGTCCGCCAAGCGGGTCGGGGACCGGGTCGAGGTCACGCTCGCCGACGGGCGGGTCATCAGCGGGTCGCACTGTCTGATGGCCGTCGGTGCCATTCCCAACAGCGCCGGGATGGGCCTTGAGGAGGCGGGCGTCAGGCTGCGTGAGTCCGGGCACATCTGGACCGACAAGGTGTCCAGGACTTCGGCTCCCGGTGTGTACGCCGCCGGTGACGTGACCGGGGTGTTCGCACTTGCCTCCGTCGCCGCCATGCAGGGGCGTATCGCCATGTACCACTTCCTCGGCGACGCGGTGGCCCCGCTGAACCTGAAGACCGTCTCGTCGAACGTCTTCACCGACCCCGAGATCGCCACCGTCGGCTACTCGCAGTCGGACGTGGACGGCGGCAAGATCGACGCCCGAGTCGTGAAGCTCCCGCTGCTGCGCAACCCGCGCGCCAAGATGCAGGGCATCCGCGACGGCTTCGTCAAGATCTTCTGCCGGCCGGGCACCGGGATCGTCGTCGGTGGTGTCGTCGTCTCACCCCGCGCCTCGGAACTGATCCATCCCATCTCGATCGCGGTCGACAACAACCTGACCGTCGAACAGATCGCGAACGCGTTCACCGTTTACCCCTCCCTTTCGGGCTCGATCGCCGAGGTGGCACGGCAGTTGCACACGCGCAAGGAGACCGGGGAGGCCTGACGGCCGAAAGCGATTCCTGCCTGGTCACAGGGAGTTGCCGACCATTCGCGCGGCATAGGCGGGGAGATTAGGCCCTATACCACTTCCCGCCCTGCCGTGCGAACATCTTCTGCTATTCGGCGCAAACAGCTGAAAGCAGACGGTCGTTGGCGTTACTGTCAGTTTCGTGTTCGCTGCAGAACGTCGCCAATTGATCCTCGAAATGGTGCGAGCCAACGGGGCTGTATCGCTCCGTGAGCTCGCCCGCGTCGTCCAGACCTCCGAAGTGACCGTACGGCGGGACGTGCGCGCACTGGAGGCAGAAGGACTCCTCGACCGCCGGCATGGCGGTGCGGTATTGCCGGGCGGGTTCACGCGGGAGTCCGGCTTTCCGCAGAAATCACATCTCGCGACCGCCGAGAAGACGGCCATCGCCGATCTCGCCGCGGGCCTCGTCGAAGAAGGCGAGGCGATCGTGGTGGGGGCGGGTACGACCACGCAGGAGCTGGCGCGCCGGCTCGCCCGGATCCCCGGGCTGACCGTCGTGACCAACTCCCTCCTGGTGGCTCAGGCGCTCGCCCATGCCAACCGGGTGGAGGTCGTGATGACCGGCGGCACCCTGCGCGGTTCCAACTACGCCCTGGTGGGCTCGGGGGCGGAACAGTCGCTCCAGGGGCTCAGGGTCTCGCGGGCCTTCCTCTCCGGGAGCGGGCTCACCGCCGAGCGGGGTCTTTCCACGTCCAACATGCTGTCGGCGTCCGTGGACCGGGCGCTGGTGCAGGCCGCCGCAGAGGTCGTGGTCCTCGCCGACCACACCAAGCTCGGTACGGACACGATGTTCCAGACCGTGCCGACGGACGTGATCACCCGCCTCGTCACGGACGAGCCCCCGGCCCACGACGACCGGGCCGGCGCGGAACTCCAGGCGCTCGCCGACCAGGGGGTGCAGATCGCCGTGGCCGGTGCGTCGGGAGCGCCGGGGGGTGATCAGGCCCCGGCGCGCCGGCAAGAGCGTCGGGACATGCCCCTCCCGGGGCCCCGCCGAGGCCAGGTCCCGGGTGCGGGTCCGACCCTCCGAACCGCCGCGGTCCTCGGCGACCCGACTCCGGGCGCGGAGCGGGCGCGGGTGGCGGACCTGCGGCGCCGTTGAGGTTGTCGGGTGGATCGGTGTGTTCGGGTCGGGCGCGGGCCGTCGGGGTGCCCGGCCTCGCAGGTTGTTGCACTGGGAGTCAGGGCTGGTGAAAGGGTGCCCGACTCTGACGTGAGTGAGGGCCCGGCGGCAACCGGAGGGTTGGGGTCACCGCCTGTGCTCGCCGCGCGCCCCCGTCGGTCCGCCCTGGACACCGCAGGTAGCGGCTGGAAGCCGTAGGTTCTTCCCAAGGTTCCCAAGGGGGAGCGAACCCAACCGAACCGACCGCACCGATCGCCTGATGTTGTGCGGACGGCGGACGGCGTCAACGAACTCGCCTTGGTGAACGGCCCGATCCTCTCCTTCGTCGTGGCCCACGTCGTCGGCGCGAGCCGAGTGGACCACCGTCACGGGGGACGGGGAAGCGAGACGCCCGGCGGACTGAACTGCTCCAGTCCGCCGGGCGCCTCGGGTTGCCGTACGGCAAAAGGCTCTGAGGCTCAGTCCTTGATCTCGCAGATCGCGGCGCCGGAGGTGATGGACGCGCCGACCTCGGCGGACAGGCCCTTGATGGTGCCGGAGCGGTGGGCGTTCAGGGGCTGTTCCATCTTCATCGCTTCGAGTACGACGACGAGGTCGCCCTCCTTGACCTCCTGTCCCTCCTCGACGGCGATCTTGACGATGGTGCCCTGCATCGGGGAGGCGAGGGTGTCGCCGGAGGCGACGGGGCCGGACTTCTTGGCGGCCCGGCGCTTGGGCTTGGCGCCCGCGGCGAGGCCGGTGCGGGCCAGCGACATGCCGAGCGAGGAGGGCAGGGAGACCTCCAGGCGCTTGCCGCCGACCTCGACGACGATCGTCTCGCGGTCCGCGTCCTCGTCGGCCTCGGTGTCGGCCAGGGCGGCGAAGGCCGGGATCTCGTTGACGAACTCGGTCTCGATCCAGCGGGTGTGGACCGTGAACGGGTCGGCGGAGCCGGTCAGTTCCGGGGCGAACGCGGGGTCGGTGACGACCGCGCGGTGGAAGGGGATCGCGGTGGCCATGCCCTCGACCTGGAACTCGGCCAGGGCGCGGGCGGCGCGCTGCAGGGCCTGCTCGCGGGTGGCGCCGGTGACGATCAGCTTGGCCAGCAGGGAGTCCCAGGCCGGGCCGATCACGCTGCCGGACTCGACGCCGGCGTCCAGGCGCACGCCCGGACCGGAGGGGCCGTCGAACTTGGTGACGGTGCCGGGGGCGGGCAGGAAGTTGCGGCCCGGGTCCTCGCCGTTGATGCGGAACTCGAAGGAGTGACCGCGCAGTTCGGGGTCGCCGTAGCCCAGTTCCTCGCCGTCGGCGATGCGGAACATCTCGCGGACCAGGTCGATGCCGGCGACTTCCTCGGTGACCGGGTGCTCGACCTGGAGGCGGGTGTTGACCTCCAGGAAGGAGATCGTGCCGTCGAGGCCGACCAGGAACTCCACGGTGCCGGCGCCGACGTAGCCGGCCTCCTTGAGGATGGCCTTGGAGGAGGAGTACAGCTCGGCGACCTGCTGCTCGGAGAGGAAGGGCGCCGGGGCCTCCTCGACCAGTTTCTGGTGGCGGCGCTGGAGGGAGCAGTCGCGGGTGGAGACGACGACCACGTTGCCGTGGGAGTCGGCCAGGCACTGGGTCTCGACGTGCCGGGGCTTGTCGAGGTAGCGCTCGACGAAGCACTCACCGCGGCCGAAGGCGGCCACCGCCTCGCGCACGGCGGAGTCGTAGAGCTCGGGGACCTCTTCGAGGGTGCGGGCGACCTTGAGGCCGCGGCCGCCGCCACCGAAGGCGGCCTTGATGGCGATCGGCAGCCCGTGCTGCTCGGCGAAGGCGACGACCTCCTCGGCGCCGGAGACCGGGTCGGGGGTGCCCGCGACGAGGGGGGCGCCGGCGCGCTGGGCGATGTGCCGGGCGGCGACCTTGTCACCGAGGTCCCGGATGGCCTGCGGGGGCGGGCCGATCCAGATCAGGCCCGCGTCCAGGACCGCCTGCGCGAACTCGGCGTTCTCGGAGAGGAAGCCGTAGCCCGGGTGGACGGCGTCCGCGCCCGCCTCACGCGCGGCGCCCAGGACCTTGTCGATGTCCAGGTAGCTGGTGGCCGGGGTGTCACCGCCCAGGGCGAACGCCTCATCCGCGGCGCGGACATGCAGAGCGTCCCGGTCCGGGTCGGCGTACACGGCCACGCTCGCGATACCGGCATCCCGGCAGGCCCGGGCAACGCGGACAGCGATTTCGCCACGGTTGGCGATGAGCACCTTGCGCACGATTGAGGCTCCCTCCTTGAAACAAGCCGAGTTTAGGGACTGCCGACACGACTCTTCGACCCGTCCCCTGCGGTGAGCTTGCCCACACGGAGCGTGATACGAGGCTCACTCCACCTGCGAAATCCCTTGTCGCACCTCGGTACGCAGGACTCCTCCCGGAAACCCTAGCCCTCCTCTGTGGTCAAGGTCTCTGTGAGAGCGTGCTGCGGACCACTCCGTTTCTTTGTGGAGTCCCTACGAATGGCCCAATGATTCTTTGCCCGCCGCCGAACCCTTGTCCCGCGGTTTACCCGTTAGTAGCGTTCGCGCTGTATTGAACATACTTCGGGTAACAAGAGCACAGCTCGAAAGTGGGTGGGGCCCGGTGATACGCAGGCCGGTGGCGTGGGTCGTGGCGGTCGTCCTGTTCTGCGAGGCGCTCGGCGTCGCCGCGCTGAACTGGTTCCTCGGCATCGTCGTCGACCGCCAGGACATGTCCCTCGCGGGCCTGGACCCGGACGCGATGTCGGTGTCCTCGAAGATCGGCGGGATCGTCTTCGGTCTCTATTTCGCGCTGTGCGGCCTGGTCGCCCTGCTCGTGGCCCTGCGCAACCGCTCACCCGCGGGGCTCGGCCGCATCCTGTTGATCAGCGTGGCCGTGGTGCACGGCCTGCTGGCCGCGTTCGCGTGGGGGCTGTTGGGCTGGCCGGAGTTCCTCTTCATGGTGGTGATGCTGGGCCTCGTGGTGCTGCTGCTCATGACGTACGACGCCCAGCCGCGGCCGGCGGCTCCCGCGGAGCCCGAGGACGGCAAGGGGCCGGGCGGCCCCGAGGGTGCCCCGGAGCCGGAGATTCCGGGCTCTCGGCCGGCCGGCGGCTCGCCGCTCACATCTCCGCCGGCGCCCACAACTCCGTGATGCCGACGCCCAGTTCGGCCAGCAGCCGGCGCAGCAGCGGCAGGCTGAGGCCGATCACATTGCCATGGTCGCCGTCGATGCCGTCGATGAACGGGGCCGAGCGGCCGTCCAGGGTGAACGCCCCCGCGACGTAGAGGGGTTCGCCGGAGGCGACGTACGCGGCGATCTCCTCGTCGGTCGGCTCGCCGAAGCGGACGACGGTGGAGGCGACGCCGGAGGCATACCGGCCGCTCGTGGTGTCGTAGACACAGTGGCCGGTCTGCAGGGTGCCCGCGCGCCCGCGCATGGCCTTCCAGCGGGCCGTCGCCTCCTCGGCGTCGGCCGGCTTGCCCAGCGCCTGGCCGTCCAGGTCGAGGACCGAGTCGCAGCCGATCACCAGTGCGCCCTTGACCGCGGGCTTCGCGGCCACGACGGAGGCCTTCGCCTCAGCGAGGGCGAGGGCGAGTTCGGCGGGGGTGGGAGCGCTGACGGCCTCCTCGTCGACCCCGCTGACGATCACCTCGGGGGTGAGCCCGGCCTGCCGCAGCAGGTTGAGCCGGGCGGGGGACTGGGAGGCGAGCACGAGTCGGCGGCGCGGCTGATCGGTCATGCGGTCAGCGTAGTGCCGGTCAGCGCAGCCCGATCACGATCATCGCGAGCACCATGGCCAGGGCCAGGAACATGCTCAGTCGCCGAAGCATGTCCTGCATGTCGCGCAGTTCCTTCGGCGGTTCGTTCTCGGGGTCGGACCACAGCATGGTTTCCAGCGTGCGGCGATTTCGTGGAGGGCGCCTGAGTACGCGTACTCAACTTCCGTAAACGGTACTGTGGTTCCATTAGCAGTCCGTGAGAGGGGTACGTGTCGTGTTCACCACCGCTTGGTCCGCCTCGCCCCAGCTCCCCAGCGAGGGCTTCACCCCCAACTGGTCCCGCGAGGGCTTCTGGCGGCAGTCGGTGCGCCAGGTCGTCCGGCTGTCGGCGGGCGGAGGACGGGTCCGGGTCCGTCTGTCCAACGCCTACGGCACCTCACCGGTCCGTCTCGCGGGCGTCACGGTCGGCCGTACGGCCGAGGGGGCGGGTGTCGAGCCGGGGTCGCTGCGGAGGCTCACGCTCGCGGACGAGATTCCCGCGCAAGGTTCGCTGGTGAGCGAGCCGGTCGAACTCGACGTGGCGGCAGGGGGGTCGGTGACGGTCACGCTGTACTTCGACGCGGCGACCGGGCCCGCGACGTTTCACGCGCAGGCGTTCACTTCGAGCTATCGGGCAGAGGGGGATCTGCTGAGCGAGGTGGACGGACAGGGCTTCGACGCGGTGAGCGAGTCCTGGTACTTCCTGGCCGCGGTGGAGACGGATGCCGGGCGGGCGGACGGGGTCGCGCTGTTCGGGGACTCCATCACCGACGGCTTCGGGTCGACGGTGGGGCGTGATCGCCGGTGGTCGGACGCGCTGGCACGGTTGAGCGGGCGGCCCGTGCTCAACGCCGGGATCGGCGGGAACCTGCTGCTCAACGACTCCGCGTGGTACGGGGAGCGAGGCGTGGGGCGGTTCCGGCGGGATGTGCTGGAGCTGGCCGGCGTGGACACGGTCGTCGTGCTGCTGGGGCTCAACGACATCGGGTTCAGCGAGACCGACGAGCAGCCGACGTACAAGCCCGCGCCGGTGGTGGAGGCGGGGGAACTCATCGCCGGGTACCGGGAGTTGATACGGCGGGCTCGGGGGCTGCGGGTGATCGGGTGCACCTTGTTGCCGTTCGGCGGCTCCAACCACTGGGGGGAGCGCGCGGCGAAGGTCTCGCACGAGGTGAACGAGTGGGTGCGGTGTTCTGGTGAGTACGACTCAGCGGTCGACCTGAACCGGGAGCTGGCCGATCCGGGGGATCCGGATCGGCTGCGTCCGTCGTATGACTTCGGGGATCACCTGCACCCGAATGATCTCGGGTACGAGGTGATGGCTGAGGCGGTGATGCGTCGCTTGTAGGGCGCGGGCCGGTGGGGGCTGGTCGCGCCCACGCGGCGGAGCCGCATATCGATACAGCCCCGCGCCACTAGGCCAGAGACCTCACCCCGGCCAGTAAGTGCGGGTCCATGCGGTGGGCCCTGGCTGAGGTAGGCGGCGGCCCGCGATCCTTGACGGGTCGGACCACGAGGCCCTCGACTCGTCCGCGCCGGACGGCGTGTCCGTCGCCGCCGCGGCGCGGGCTCGGACCACCGCCAGAGCGGCGGCCAGTTCCTCCGGGGTGGGGTTTCCCCGTATGACCTTGATGTTCACAGCGTCTCCTAGAGGGGGATGTTGCCGTGCTTCTTCGGGGGCAGGGACTCGCGCTTGGTGCGGAGCTGGCGCAGGCCCCGTACGACATGGCGGCGGGTGTCGGACGGCATGATCACGGAGTCGATGTAGCCGCGCTCGGCCGCGATGTAGGGGTTGAGGAGGGTGTCCTCGTACTCCTGGATCAGCCGGGCGCGGACCGCGTCCAGGTCCGCTCCGTTCGCCTCGGCCTCGGCGATCGTGCGGCGGTGCAGGATGTTGACCGCGCCCTGGGCGCCCATGACGGCGATCTGGGCGGTGGGCCAGGCGAGGTTGAGGTCCGCGCCGAGGTGCTTGGAGCCCATGACGTCGTACGCGCCGCCGAAGGCCTTGCGGGTGATCACCGTGATGAGGGGGACGGTGGCCTCGGCGTAGGCGTAGATGAGCTTGGCGCCGCGGCGGATGATGCCGTCGTGCTCCTGGTCGACGCCCGGGAGGAAGCCGGGGACGTCCACGAAGGTGATGACCGGGATGTTGAAGGCGTCGCAGGTGCGGACGAAGCGGGCCGCCTTCTCGGACGCGGTGATGTCGAGGCAGCCGGCGAACTGCATCGGCTGGTTGGCGACGATGCCGACCGGGTGCCCCTCGACCCTGCCGTAGCCGGTGAGGATGTTCGGCGCGTACAGCGGCTGCGTCTCGAAGAACTCGGCGTCGTCCAGGATGTGTTCGATCACCGTGTGCATGTCGTACGGCTGGTTCGCGCTGTTCGGGACCAGCGTGTCCAGCTCGCGGTCCTCGTCGGTGAGCGCGAGGTCCGCCTCCTCCGGGAAGACCGGCGGCTCGGAGAGGTTGTTGGACGGCAGGTACGACAGCAGCTGCTTGACGTACTCGATGGCGTCCTTCTCGTCCCCGGCCATGTGATGGGCCACGCCGGACACCGCGTTGTGGGTGCGGGCGCCGCCCAGCTCCTCGAAGCCGACGTCCTCGCCGGTGACCGTCTTGATGACGTCGGGCCCGGTGATGAACATGTGCGAGGTCTGGTCGACCATGACCGTGAAGTCGGTGATCGCGGGGGAGTACACCGCGCCGCCCGCGCAGGGGCCGACGACGAGCGAGATCTGCGGGATCACACCGCTCGCGTGGGTGTTGCGGCGGAAGATCTCGCCGTACGCCCCGAGGGAGGCGACCCCCTCCTGGATACGGGCGCCACCGGAGTCGTTGATGCCGATGACCGGACAGCCGGTCTTCAGCGCGAAGTCCATCACCTTGACGATCTTCTGGCCGTAGACCTCGCCCAACGCGCCGCCGAAGACGGTGAAGTCCTGGGAGAACACGGCGACGGGGCGGCCGTCGACCGTGCCGTAACCGGTCACCACTCCGTCGCCGTAGGGGCGGTTGTGCTCCAGGCCGAAGTTGGTGGAGCGGTGCCGGGCGAACTCGTCCAGCTCGACGAAGGAGCCCTCGTCCAGGAGGAGTTCGATGCGCTCACGGGCCGTCAGCTTGCCTTTGGCGTGCTGCTTCTCGACGGCGCGTGCGGAGCCGGCGTGCGTCGCCTCGTCGATACGACGCTGGAGATCCGCGAGCTTGCCCGCGGTGGTGTGAATGTCGGTCGCTTCCGGCTCGGACATCGGGATCGCGGCTCCCTGCCTGCTCAAAAGGGGGGACGGTTACTCATCCGTAGAGTAGTGGGGCCCCTACGAATCAGCAGTGCGGCGTTTCACACACCTAGGGTGGCTTGCATGACGCCGCGAGATGTTTCAGGAGACGACAGCCGGTGGTCGGATCTCGACCGCCCGCCCCTCAACGCCGCCGCGCTGCGCCGCGGGCTGGTACGGGAGGGCGGACTGTGGTCCGGGATCGAGGTGGTCACGAGCACCGGCTCCACCAACACCGATCTGGTCGCCCGCGCCGCCGCGGGCAAGGCCGCCGAGGGCGCGGTCCTCGTCGCCGAGGAGCAGACCACCGGGCGGGGCCGTCTGGACCGCCGGTGGACCGCGCCGCCGCGCTCGGGCCTCTTCTTCTCCGTCCTGCTGACGCCGGGCGACGTGCCGGTGGCCCGCTGGGGCTGGCTGCCGCTGCTGACGGGGGTGGCGGTGGCGACGGGGCTGTCGCGGGCGGCGGGTGTCGATACGGCCTTGAAGTGGCCCAATGACCTCCTCGTGAAGGTGGGCGGCGAGGAACGCAAGGCCGGGGGGATCCTCGCGGAGCGGGCGGGCGAGGACGGGGTCGTCGTGGGCGTGGGCATCAACGTCACGCTGCGGAAGGAGGAGCTGCCGGTCCCCGGTGCGGGTTCGCTGGCGCTGGCGGGGGCCGTGAGTACGGACCGGGATCCGCTGCTGCGGGCGGTTCTGCGGTCGCTGGAGGAGTGGTACGACCGCTGGCGCGCGGCGGCCGGCGACCCGACGGTGAGCGGGTTGCAGGAGACGTATGCGGCGGGGTGCGCCACGCTGGGGAGAAGGGTACGGGCCGAGCTGCCGGGAGATCGCTCCCTGGTCGGCGAGGCGGTGGCGGTCGACGGGGACGGCCGCTTGGTGATCGCGACGGAGGAAGGGGTACAGGAGCCGGTGGGCGCGGGAGACATCGTGCACTTGCGACCGGCGTGAAGTGGTTCCCGAGGGGCGTGGGGCTGTGTCGATATGCGGCTCCGCCGCGTGTGCGCGACCAGCCACGACGGCCCCGCAGCCGACCAGAGAGACAAGACACCACGATCTCCCCGCTCCACCTGACGGAGTGAGGACGTGAGCTACCGCACACCTGCCGTACAGTTGAGGCCGGTCGATACCTGACCGCAGCAGATCGGAAGGGCAGCAGGCGTGACCGCAGACGACACGGGCTCCGGCGCGGACGCGACCCCGCACCCGCTCGCCGTGCGTCTCGAACAGCTCATCCTCGGCGCCGAGCGGCGCTACACCCCTTTTCAGGCGGCCCGCACCGCCGGTGTCTCCATGGAGCTCGCCACCCGCTTCTGGCGGGCGATGGGCTTCGCCGACGTCGGCCAGGCCAAGGCGTTCACCGAGGCGGACGTCCTCGCACTGCGCCGGCTCGCCGGTCTCGTCGAGGCGGGGCTGCTGAGCGAGGCCATGGCCGTGCAGGTGGCGCGGTCCACCGGGCAGACCACCGCCCGTCTCGCCGAGTGGCAGATCGACTCCTTCCTGGAGGGCCTGACCGACCCCCCGGAGCCGGGCATGACCCGCACCGAGGTGACGTACCCGATCATCGAGCTGCTCCTGCCCGAGCTGGAGGAGTTCCTCGTCTACGTCTGGCGCCGCCAGCTCTCCGCCTCGGCGGGCCGGGTCGTGCAGGCCGCCGACGACGAGGAGATGGTCGACCGGCGGCTGTGCGTCGGCTTCGCGGACCTCGTGGGGTTCACGCGGCTGACCCGCCGTATGGAGGAGGAGGAGCTCGGCGAGCTCGTCGAGGCCTTCGAGACCACCGCCGCGGATCTTGTGGCGGCGAGGGGCGGGCGGCTCATCAAGACCCTCGGCGACGAGGTGCTGTACGCGGCAGACGACGCAGCGGTGGCCGCCGAGATCGCCCTGCGCCTGATCGAGACCATGGCGAACGACGAGACGATGCCCGAGTTGCGCGTCGGCATCGCCTTCGGCACGGTGACCACCCGTATGGGCGATGTCTTCGGTACGACGGTGAACCTGGCCTCCCGGCTGACCTCGATAGCTCCCCGGGACGCGGTTCTCGTCGACTCCGCCTTCGCGGAGGAGCTGATCCGCACCGGCGAGGCGCCCGCCTCCGAGGCCGAGGCGGCCGAGGCCGCGGCCGCCGCCGAGAAGGAGGGCGAGGAGCCGCCGACGTACCGCTTCGCGCTCCAGCCGATGTGGCAGCGGCCCGTTCGTGGGCTCGGCGTGGTCGAGCCCTGGCTGCTCACCCGCCGGGACGTGGTCCCCTAGCTAGGGTCTGTCCGGCGGATCAGGCGGCTGCACCCCCACGCCTTCAAGGCAGTGGGAGAGCGCGTGCCAGGGCCCGCGACGTCGGCATGATCCGCCGGACAGGCCCTAACCGTGCTGCTGCACGCACAGGCCGATGATCGGGACGCACAGGCCCGGCGCGGGTTCGGTCGAGCGGGTGGGCTGTGCCGTCGGTGCCGGCGGGGGTGTGGTGCGGGCCGAGGTCGGGGCCGGCTGTGGTTGCGGGGCGGAGGTCGTCGCCGGTGGCCGGGGTGTGGTGGTCGTCGTGGGTGCCGGGGTGTTCGGTGTGTTCGGTGCCTCCGGGATCGTGGTGGGGACCGCGGCGAGGGGCAGCGGTACGGCGGTCGCGGAGCCCGCTGGTGCCAGGGAGACGCCCGGGGTGGGGGTCGCGGAGACCCCGCCCATCGCCGTGGTCGACGACGGGCTCGTCAGCGGGACGGAGCCCACGGTCGCGGCGGCGTTCGTCGCCCGGTCCGTGCCGGTGTCCGCGTCCCCGATGTCGCCGGTGCCCGGCGCTGCCTGTGGGTCCGCCTCCGCCGTACCGAAGCCGCCCAACCCCGTGTCGGGGGTCAGCCGCACGAGGCTCAGGGCACCGGCGGCCAGGGCCAGGCCGCCCGCGGCGAGCAGGACCTTGCGGGGGCGGGGCTTGCGGTGGCGGCCGCGCGGTCCGAAGAGCCGGGTGCCACCGCCGTCCGCGAGCCCTGTCGTCATCGTGGTCGTCGCCGTCATGCTTCCTCCCCTGGGTGCCTGTGCCCCCCTGTGCACCGTGGCGGGGCGCACGTTATGCGCTGTGATGGGGGGTCGGGCAGGAGTTGGGCGGGATGTCACTCGAAGGGGGTGCCGGGCGGTTTCGCTGGAACCTTTCGCGGTGGGGGCGAGGCTGCGATGATCGGGGCGTTCTTGTTAACCCGCGTTAACCGGAGGGTGTCATGGGCGAGGAGCGGTTCGGGGAGTTCGTGCTGGTACGGCGGCATGGGGAGCACGGTGTCGCGGAGCTGGTTCTCGATCGGCCCAAGGCGATGAACGCCGTTTCCACGGAGATGGCTCGGTCCGTTGCGGCTGCCTGTGCCGCGCTGGGGGGTGACGCGGGGGTGCGGGTGGTCGTTCTGACCTCCACGCATGAGCGGGCGTTCTGTGTGGGGGCCGATCTGAAGGAGCGGAACTCCCTCAGCGACGCGGAGTTGGTGCGGCAGCGGCCGGTGGCTCGGGGCGCGTACACGGGGGTGCTGGAGCTGCCTGTGCCGACGATCGCCGCGGTGCACGGGTTCGCCTTGGGCGGGGGGTTCGAGCTGGCGCTCGCGTGTGACCTGATCGTGGCGGACCGTACGGCGGTGGTGGGGTTGCCGGAAGTGTCGGTGGGGGTGATTCCCGGGGGCGGGGGGACGCAGTTGCTGCCTCGGCGGGTGGGGGCGGCTCGGGCGGCCGAGCTGATCTTCACCGCGCGGCGGGTGGAGGCGGAGGAGGCGCATCGGCTGGGGCTGGTCGATCAGCTGGTGGCGGCCGGGGAGGACCGGGCGGAGGCGTTGGCGTTGGCGGGGCGGATCGCTGCGAACTCGCCGGTCGGGCTGCGGGCGGCGAAGCGGGCGTTGCGGCTGGGGCATGGGCTGGATCTGCGGGCCGGGCTTGAGGTGGAGGACGCGGCGTGGCGGTCGGTGGCGTTCTCGGGGGATCGGGCGGAGGGGGTGGCGGCGTTCAACGAGCGGCGTGCGCCTCGGTGGCCGGGGCAGTGACGGTGCCTGCGGCGGTCTGTGCGGGGTGGGTGGGGGTGGGCGTTTTGCGCAGTTCCCCGCGCCCCTGAGTGCCTGCGGCGGCCTGTTTCGGTTCGGTGGGGGTTTGTCTAGCGCGTGCGGTTTGGTGGGTGGGTCGGGGCC
>NZ_JBJDQL010000092.1:0-14375 GCF_044903305.1 Streptomyces sp. NPDC019531
GGGCGTGGCTTCTTCTTCCCCATGCTCTCCATGATGGACATCCTTCCGGGGCAGGGCCCCTGATCTCGGATGTCCGTCAAAGCGGATCAAGCTCAGGCCCTCGCCGGATAGACCGAAGGCGCGGCACCGATCTTGTCCGCATCGACCAAGTGATCATTGCGGGACAAGCCCTCGTCTTCACTGGATGTCGAGGACGGGTCGGTGTCGGACGCTATTGCGGCAGACGAAGACGCGAAGCTCGCCGAACCGGCCGACCTCTGCGCCGGTCGGTGAATAGGCGACCTGCAGCGCTTGCTGGTCCAGTTCCCTGTCCTCCAGTGGCCACCACCGGTCGCTCGCGCCGTCCCACTCGCTACTGTCCGCCTTGAGAAGCAACTCGACGCTTCCTTCACAGTCAGGACAGAAAAGGTCCCTTTTATCCGTCGCGTGCCAACTCGGCCACCCTCCAATTTTCCAGCCGTACGCGACCGACAGGGCGTACTGATAACGCAATCCTCGTTCCTGATCCACCGCGACGAGACGCCTCGCGATGTCGTCGGGAAGATCTTCCATCCAGGGAAATTCAATGACTCGCTCCGGCGTGATTCGACACGGGCGCAAGTCATACGATTCATTGCAGGGCTGAACCCGATGGAAGGGTTTTTCCCTGGCGCCTCCTGTTTGATTCGCGGAATCGAGCCACTCAAGTGAGACCGCAGGCCCCTCGTAACCCGAGTCAGCATATTCCAAGTAGTGATCGTTCGGGCACCAGTACACTTGCAGGAGATCACATCCCGCCGGATACGGAATCTCGGGAAAATCGCGCCGAAAGAACTGTGCCACGGATTCCATCGGGCGCGGCATCTGCCGACCGTCGACATCCATCGGATGCTCTTCACAGGCGGGGCGCGAGCTTCCCTCGACGTCGAGCATGGGACCGCCGATGTGACTGTCGGCCTCGCGGGGGTTCCCCGGCCGGGGATGCAAACGCACGGCGGTCCTGCGCCATTCTGACAGGTCGGGGATGATCGCTGTGATATCCACCTCGGGGGCGGGAGTGGTGTACACCAGCCTCTGATCCTTTCTGAAAGGAGTCGAATGCCAAGCTGCGGGCCGTGGCCCTGAGCATACCGCTCAGGGCCACGGCAAACGGGGTGAGCGAACTCAGCCCAATGTTGTCCAAGTACCGTTCTGGTACGCCCAGTTCGGGAACGTCCGGTGGTCCGATTCACCGGTACTCGTGTAGTAGGACATGCTCACCCCGTAGGGACGGCTGGCCCCCTCGCGGTAGAGCAGACTGACGTTGTAATAGACCGACACGCCAGGTTTGACGAGCGCCGCCACACGCTTCTCGAATTGGTGGTACATGTTCGCGGAATTCGTCGGGTTCTGTGCACAGGTGAAGAGGTTGTCCTCACGCGTGCCGTCGCCGCCGAGCTTGGCTCCGATGACGTGGCACCGGGACACATTGAATCCCTGGTCGCGCGCATCCTGATATCCGGAGATGGGCAGGGAAGCTGCCTTCGAGCCCGTCCCCAGCGGAGCCGTCAGACAAGCCTCCCCGCCTTGCGCTTTACCATCCCTCAGGGGGTCGTAATGGATGGCAGAACCGGACCAGTTCCCCGACGTGCAGTCCTGACGGTTCTTGTTCATCGGGGACGGAGCCGGACTCGGCGTCGGCATCGGCCTGGGCTTCGACTGGGGCTCGTTGTCCTTCCGCGGCTTGTTGTCGGGCTTCGGCTCCGGGTCGTCCTGCGTGGCTTCCTCGATGGAGTCCCGAATGCCCTCGGCCGTGGATGTCAGGCCGTCCGCCATACGGTCGAGCATGCTCTCGCGTCCCGACTGCTCGGCGGAGACTTCGTCCGTGATCAGTGCCGCGGCCACCACCACGACGGCTACGGCAGCGACGAGCACGAACGCGAAATGGCCGTCGTACTCGATGAAGTTGGCAGGGTTGCCGCCGCCGAACGCGTACCGGTTTCCGGTGAACGGATCCGTGCCGAGGTTCATGTCGGCGAGGGCCCCGGTGTACATGTCCCGGCTTGTGAAGCGGTTCAGGCCCGGGCTGTAGTCGCGGAAGCCCATGTCGTACGTGCCGGACTGGGCGTCCCAGCGCTTGGCGTTGAACCGGTAGGGGTTGTAGTCCTCCTTCCCGGGGTTGCCGGGGTCAGGCTTGTCGATGCCGGTGAACTCGGACGCGTCGTCGGAGCCGTAGGCCGTGTAGCCGTACGTGGCCTTGGTGTCGCCGGCTCCGTCCGTGAGCGTTTCGACGTCGGTGTGGCCGTTGTAGCCGTAGTAGCCGTCCTCGGTCGTGCCGTCGCTGTTGTGCTTGATCTGCGACAGCCGCTCGCCCCATGGGCTGTACTGGTACGACTTGGTCAGCTGTCCGGCGACGTTCTCGTCCAGGACCTCGGAGGAGAGGCCCAAGTAGCCGAAGTCGGTGGTCTTGCCATCCGTTGTCTTCGACGCGGTGCGCTCCAGCGGGTCGTACGTGTACCTGGTCGACTTCATCGCCCCCGTCGAGTCCGCGCTCTGGGACTCGACGACGTGGTCGAAGCCGTCGTACACGTTCCGGCTGACCACCTTGCTGCCCGAGGTCACCGACTCCAGGCGACCGAACGGGTCGTAGTTGTAGGTGGACGTGGTGCCGCCGACGGCGGTTGCACTCAGCAGACGGTTGCGGTCGTAGTCGTAGTTGGTGGTGAGGTTCTTGACCGTCTGGCTGACGACGTTGGCGTTGTCGTCGTGCACGTAGGTCTCGGTGCCTGCGCCATTGCCCGTCTTGACCGCCTTGGCAAGCCGATCGGCCGGGTCATAGGTGTAGTCCGTCGTCGATTCGAGGTACGCCGCGTGGTTGTCGGCGTTCATCTTCTTCGCCACGTCCTGCGCCTTGTTGCCGTTCGGGTCGTAGGCGTAGGTGTGCGAGGCGACGAGGGTGGTTCCGTTGCCCTTCTTCTCCACCGAGGTCTTCAGCGCGCCGTCGAGGTAGTACGTGTGGTCGACGGTATTGCCGTTGGCCTTGGTCTCCATCAACGACTGGCCGCGGTCGGTGTAGGTGTACGACGTGACCTTCGGCGAGGCATCGGTGGGGGACTTGCCGATCGACGCCGTCTTGACCAGGTCACGCAGGTCGTACGTGTACTTGGAGTACTGGACGGGGTGAGCGACCGTATTCACCAGGCCGTTCGCGTCGTAGGTGTACGACGTGGACTTCTTCTCCTGGCCGGACAGAAGCTCGGTGACCTTGTCGACCTGGTTGAGGCCGGTGTACAGGACCGAGTACGCGTCGATCTTCGCACCCGACGAGGTGTCGTCGATCTTGGTCAGATTGCCGTTGAGGTCATACTCGTACGCGAATGTCCGCTTCTCGTTGTCGGTTTCGGCAGAGTTGTCCCTGACCAGCTTCACGGCGTCCGCGACCACGACGCCGCCGCTGTTCTGGAACAGCTGCAGCTTGGCTTCGTTGCCCTGCTTGAAGGAGTAGGAGCCCAGTGAGACCCAGGTGCCCTGGTTGGCTGTCGCGTTCTGGTCGATCGTCTTGTCGGCCGTCCCGGTCTCATGGGTGAGCGTGTACTTGGCCGTCGTCGCGGCGCCCGTGACCTTGGGGAACTTCACGTACGCGGTGTACGTGCCGTCCTTGGGGATGTTGAGTGTCCACGTGAAGGCGTCAGTGCCGGTTCCGGCCGCGCGGGTCTCGTGGTTGTAGCCCTGCTGGCCGGCGAGGTTTCCCTTCGTCCATGTGCCGCTCTTCGCAGTGTTCTGGGTGTCGGAGTTGTCCACCAAAACGACCGACTTGCCCACCGGGACCCCGTCGTCCGAGCGGGACTTCAGTGAGCCGTCGGGGTAGTACGACCAGGACATCGTGCGGTCCGAGGAGCCGCCCGCCGACGTCAGGGTCCGCGTGGTCTGCCTGCCCAGGTCGTTGTAGTCGTAGGTGGTGGCGATGTCCCACGGGTCCGTGGACGACCTCGCCCAGCCGTTGTCGAAGTAGCCGTAGGTGGTGTCGTTGCGGACCGTCTCGCCCTCCGACGGCGGCAGGGAGGTCTTCGCGACTCGGCCCACCTTGTCGTAGGTGGTCTCCGTGTAGACGTTGGGGTTGTTGTAGCGGCTGTCTGCCGGATCGTAGGGCTGATACTGCTTGACCGGACGGTTCAGCGCGTCGTACTCGGTACGGGCGGTGAACGCGGTGGTCGTACCGGCCGCGACCGCACGCGGGGTGATCACCTTGGTGGTGTTGCCGGCCTGGTCGTACTCGTACTTCGTCGTGCGGTACGTGATCGACGTGGTGCCGTCGTGCGGGACCTTGACCTCAGTCTGCTTACCACGTTCGTCGTAGGTGATGAGCGTGGTGTTGTTCTCGGCGTCCGTGGCCGATGTGACCAGCGAGTCCTTGTCGTAGCCGCGCTTCGTGGTCTTTCCGGCCGCGTCGGTGACGACCGTGACCCGGTGGTTCAGGTCGTAGTCGGTCCTGGTCGTGTAGTCGGTCGTGTCGGTTGTCGCGTTCTTCTTCGGGTCGATGACCTTGGTGACGTTGCCGACGTTGTCGTACTCGTACGAGACCTTGTCGCCCTTCGCGTTGATCACGGAGGTGAGCTGGTAGATCTCGTCGTAGTAGTTCGTCGTGACGTAGTCGGTCGTGTCCGCCGTGGTCGCCGTGCCCTTGGGCTCGGTCGTCGCCTTGGGGTTGCCGACCTTGTCGTAGGTGTACGTCGTGGTGCGCGGGTCGGTCTGGTTGTTCGCCGGCGCCGTCGCCGACGTGACCTGGTCCGCGTCGTCGTACACCGCCGTGGACACTGCGCCGTTCGGCGCTGTCGACTTGGTGACATTGTCGTTGTCGTCGTACACCGGCGCCGGGGTCGTGATCAGGACACCAGCATCCTGATCCTTCGGCACCGTGCTGACCAGCGGACGGCCGAACGTGTCGTATGTCTGCGTGGTCACCTTCTGGTCGGCGTCGGTGACCTTGGTGACCTGGCCCCGCTCGTCGTAGACGTACGTCGTCGAGACGGTCTTCGCGTCGGTGATCGTCTCTGGGTATCCGGTCGGGCCGAATCCGCCGAACGTCGTGGGGTTGCCGTTGGCGTCGGTGGCCTTGGTTACCTGCCCATAGGCGTCATAGTCGTACTTCGTCGTGTAGTCGTCCGGCACCGACGTCGTCGCAACACCCTTTGGGTCGGTGACCGTCTTGAGGTTGCCGAAGGTGTCGTAGCCGAATTGCCAGGCGCGGCCCTCCGGCGAGGTCTTGCGGAACAGGTCGGCCGAGTAGCCGTCGGCGCGCGTCTGGTACTCGTACTTCGCCGCGTTGGCCGGCCACTTGGAGGTGTCCGTCACGCAGGTGGTCGTCTGGTCCGGTACGCCGGTCTTGTTGTTCTCCGCGTCGCGCTGCCAGAGGGGATAGCCGGTCTTCTGGTCGTAGCAGTACGCGGTCTTGGCGCCGTTGACCTCCTCCATGTAGGTGACGTTGTTGTCGGCGTCCCAGCTCATCTTGGTGTTCTGGGACTTGGCGTTGACCGTCTGGACAGGGCGGTCGAAGTCGTCGGTGACGTACTTCGTGGCGTGCGTCTCGGCGTCGGTGACGGTGGTGTCGGTGAACTTCGTGTTGGTCGTGTTCGCCGCGTACGCGAAGCCCGTGTCGTGGTTGAGGCGGTCGGTGATGGTCTTGGTCCACCAGTGGTACTTCGGGTCGTCCCCGGTCTGCGGGGCGTAGTACGCCAGGTTCGTGCCGTTGCCGCGCGGGTCGGTGGCCTTGACCAGCTTGACGTTTTTGTTGCCCTGGGTGGCGTCGTAGGTGAACTTGAACACCTTCGGCTGGCTGGAGCCGTCGCCGTCGGTGAACTGACCGAGCAGGCCCTTCGTCGTGTAGAAGAAGGAGATCTTGCGGGTCGGCAGGCCCGAGACGGAGCCGGAGATGTCCGTGATGGACTTGACGTGGTCGTAGATCTTCGAGTTGGTCAGGTTCGAGCCGGTGACCTTGGCGCCCGTGTCGTCGATGTAGTCGTACGACGCGTCGCCCTTCTTGTAGTAGTCGACGCGCAGGGACTGCCTACCGGCCGGGTCGGTGATGTACGTGAGGAACTTGGTCGGCTTGTTGTTGGACTTGCGTTCCTCGTATGTGTACGTCTGCGTGTTGCCGTTCCTGTCCACGACGGACGTCAGGTAGCCGTCGCAGCCGAAGAAGAACCGTGTGCCGTCGGGGCGCAGGAGTGCCCAGGCGTCCGGTATCGGGTCCTTGTTCGGGGTGCAGTCCAGGCCCGCCTTCATCGTGATCCGGTAGTGGACGCCTGCCGGGGCCTTCCAGGTGCCGTCGGCCTGCTTGGTGAAGACGTGGGTGGTGCCGTCGCCGTCCGGGAGGCGGATTTCCGTCGCGTTGGCGTTCGGGTTGGGGTGGAAGTCCAGCGGTGCGCCGAGCCGGATCGGGCCTGCCAGCTGGGCGGACCAGCCCGCGCCCGACACCGTGTCGCTGGTGTCCAGCGAGTTGTACGCGAACCGCGCGAACGTCGTCAGGCCCCGGCCAGGGTTGGTGAACGCGTTATACGACCACACCGTGTTGCCCGAGGCCAGGTTGTTCATCACCGTCGAGCCGGCGCCGGTGTTCTTGCCGGTGTAGGAGTAGAACTTCTCCAGGCCGAGGGTGTTGGAGGTGGGGTCCTCGACCGCCACGTTCTGCTTCAGCGGCGCGATGCCGCCGGTGCCGGCGGAGAGCCAGCTGCCGTCGGAGACCTTCTTCACGTCCCAGCCGAGCACGTAGTCCGTGCGCTTGTTGCCGGAGTCGGAGTTGATGGGTGTCTTGACCTGTGCCTGGATCGTCGCCGACTGACCGGGGGCCAGTCCCGGTATCGCAGTAGAGAGCTGGTTGCCGCCGGTGGTGACGTCCGTGCCGTCGGGGAGTTTCCAGGTGTACGACAGCTGCCGCTCACCGCTCGCCCACGCGGAGCTCGTCGTATTGGTGGCCGTGAAGTCCACCGTGTACGTCGAGTTGGGGGTCATGCGGGACGGCGTCTGCGGGGCGTAGTACGTGTCCTCGGTGGTGGAGTCGACGTAGATCACCCGCAGTAGCGGACCGAGCTGCTGGTCGGACGTCTCCGAGGCCAGGAACACCGTGCGCTCCTGCGGCCCGGTGGCGGTCTCGTCCTTCAGCTTGATCAGTGCGCCCTTGTTGGAGGACGGGGTCTTCACCCAGCCCTGGGTCAGGGACGTGGCGTCCCACCAGTGCCGGCCCACCTCGGAAACCTGGGCGACGGTGTCGGAGACGGTCGCGGAGAAGTCGCCGCCGGCCGCCGTCCACGCCGTGCCTGTGGCGGCACTGTTCCAGGTGGCCTGGGTTTCGGAGAAGTCCCTTGTCAGGCCGTGGAGTTCGTAGATCGCGCCGTTGGTGTCGGTGGTGGTCTCCGCGCCCCACATGAACAGCCGGGATTCCAACACCGTGGCGGTGGTGGGCAGATCGCTGGTGGGGAACTTAAGGGCGGTGCGGGTCTTGCCGTAGGTGGGCGAGTTATTCCCCACCGTCAGCCACTTCTGGCCGGCTCCCGCCGAGTCGATGGTGTCCAGGTTGGTGGTCGGTGTCGTGGACGACAGCGTGGTGTCCGTGGCACCGGCCGCGGTGCCCTGGATCAGCTCCATCGTGCGGCCCGCCTTCGGCACGCCCACGATGCGGGTGGGCGAGCCGAGCAGCTGGCCGTCGGCCGTCTTTACCGCGATCTGGTAGTAGTACGACCGTCCGATCTCCGCCGAGGAGGAGTCCGGCGTCGGGGTCGCGGTGGTGTCCGTGTAGGTCGTCGCCGTCTTGTCGATCGGGGCCACCAGGGTGGCCGCGGACGGGGTGAACGCCTGCTGCGTGGAGCGGTGCAGCTGGTACTCAGCGATGTTCAGGTCCGCATCACCGGTGGTGTTCGAGTACGCCTTCCACGACAGCTCCGGGCCCGTGGAGTGGATCACCGTGGGCGAGTTCAGCTCGGTGCCGACCTTGCCGTAGGTCACCGTCAGCCGGGGGATCGTGGCGGTCTCGCCGCCGTAGTCGCCGTCGCCGGACTCGTAGCGGGGGCCGCCGAGGGGGTTGTTCGCCTCGTCGGTCGCCTTCAGTACGAAGCCGTGGTTCGTGGCAGTGCCGTCCACCCACTTCTGCACCGTGTCGCCGACCGGGAAGCTGTGCCACCGGTTGTACTGCCCCGCCGACTTGGTGATCTTCGCCGGGTCGACCAGGCGCACCGCGTCCGCGATCAGCGACTGGCTGGTCGGCACCGAGGTGTCCTTGAGCTCGACCTTGTAGGCGCCGCCCTTGTTGAAGCTGAGCTCGTTGCCGTCGCCACCCAGGGAGGTCCATACCCCACCGGTGCCGGTGGTCTGGTTGACGGTGTAGGTGCTGGTCGCGCCGCCGGCCGCGGTCACCGTGTAGGGGGCGTTGGTGGCCCGGTTGGCGCCCTGCACATAGTGCGCGTCCACTCGGTAGCTGGCCGTCTCGGGCACACGCACGGGCCAGGTGAACTTGTCGCCGGTGATCGAGTCGAGGTTGAAACGGAAGGTGTCCCCCACCGCGTTCGTCGTCGCGCCCGACGTCGGCCAAGCGCCGACCGCCGCCGTGCCCGTGTCCTCGTCGTCGACCTGCACCGTCGTCGCGGACTGCTCACCCACCAGCGAGCTGGTGTTGGACCAGGTCGCGGTCGTCTCATCCCAGGCTCCGGTGGCCCGATACACGCCGATCTGGGTGTTCGTGGTGGCGGTGGTGTGCGCCTGGTCGAAGTACATCTCCAGCCGGGCCGAGTCGATCTTCGTGCCCGTGGGGATCTCGTCCAGCGGGAACTTGATCAGTGAGCGGGAGTTCGCCGTGGCGGAGGTGCGGCCCGCCGACAGCTTCCAGCTGGTGTTGAAGTTCGTCGACGGCTGGTCCGACAGCACCATCGTGTCCTGGGACTGCGACGGTGACGGGGCGATCGTGATCGTCGGGTCGATGACGACCGGGTACTGCCGCTCCTTGGCCGCCAGCCACTTCGCGTCCGGAGTGACGGTCAGCTTCCAGGACTTGCCGTCCCTGGTCAGCTTCTGCGCGACCTTGGTGCTGTAGGTGCGGCCGAAGACGGAAGAGTCCGCCTTCTTCGCGTCCGTCATGTACGGCGCGGGAATCACCATCACAGGGGTGTGCGGCAGCTCGCCGTACAGCGCGATCGAGCCGTCCTTTCGCGCCTTCGGCATCAGCCCGTCGGTATCGAGGGTGAAGGTGAACTTCAGTGGCCCGACGGGGCGTTCGGCGAGGGTGATGTTCTCCTTCACCCGGCCCGGACCGACCACGTACTCCAGATCCGCGTCCTCGACCGCGTTGTCGTACGTGACCGTGGAGCCCTTGGCCTTCGGCTTGAGGCCCTTGTCCACGGCGTCGAGGCCCAGGGTGACCGAGCGTCCGTCCGGCGACTGGAAACGCACCAGCCGGTCCGCCTCGGTACCGAACCAGCTGCGGCCCTCGTTCGTCGTGTTGGCAAATGCGAAACCCTTGGCCTCCGATGCCCGGACCGTCGTGTCGACCGGCTTCCAGGACGCCTTCTTGCCCGACCCGGAACGGTACGACGTCGGCACCGCCGACAATTCCGCTTCGATTCGCCCGTCCGACAGCTGCCAAAACCTGGAGTTTGCCGTACGTTTACCTGTCAGTTCCCTGACGCGCTTCGCCTTCGGATCACTCTTGGGCCAGGATACCTTTTCCCGGTCCGCCACCCCCAATTCGTCATGGGACGGCGGCTGCGCCACTTCCCCGCTATCGTCATCGCCATCCACGAACCAGCCCTTGATAGCGTCGACAATCCCCTTGCCGTCACCGTCATCAGCGGGCGCCGCATACGCGACCTGGGGCAACGCGGTGCTCGTGACCGCAGCTACCACCAGGCACGCCATCAGCCTGCCCAGTCTGGGTTTCACGCCAAACCCTTCCTCGTGCGTCATGGCATAAACATGCCGCCGGAAATCAACCCCACCCACGCGAATATGAGCCCATGGGGAGGGGCGCCGAATTTCTATTCATTCCGGTGACGCAATGTCAAGCGTTTGGACATTGCGGACGATCAGCACCTAACAGGGCGTCGAGTGTCCGATATTTCCCCTCACTGGCGACCGATGGACGACGTCGTGTATAACCCGCTCGATTCAATCCCGAGCAGTCGAAATTTCGAACGGGAGTATTCATGGGCGACACGCCACAAGAATCCGCGACGCCGTCGCTTTTCCGGCGAGCGGACCGCTCGGGCCTGATCGTGGCCGGCGCGGCGCTGGCCGCATGCGCAGGGCTCGTGGTGTACGGCGTCGTGGACACCGGCGAGAGCGACAGCAAGCCGAAGCGCCGTACCCCCACCGCCTCGGTCACCTACGAGGTGTCCGGCCAGGGCACCGCCGACATCACCTATCAGGCCCGCGACGAAGCCGGAACGGCCACCGTCGTCAAAGCCGCCGCGCTGCCCTGGCGCAAGACCGTGGAGGTCCCCCTCGGCCAGGACCCGACCCTCAGCATCACCCTCGGCGAGAACGGCGGCCAGGCCCGCTGCACCCTCGCGATCCGCGGCCGCTACGTCCAAAGCGCCACCGCCAGCGGCACGTTCGGCCGCGCCACCTGCTCCGGCGCCCTACCCACCACACCCGCGACCGCGAGCTGAGCTCGCCCTCCCTTCACGCAAGGAGTTCCCTGTGCACGCCCTTCCCCGGAAGGTTCTGATCACCGCCTCAATTCTCAGCACCCTCACGGTGACCTCCGCCTGCGGCGAGCAGGACGACCAACAGACCACAGCCTCCGACTCGGTCGTGGTACCGCAGTCACCGCAGGACCTCGCTGCCGACGCCTCCGACAGCGCGTCACCCAGCGCCTCCGGCTCCCCCTCCCCCAGCCCCTCCGCCTCCGCCTCCGCCTCCGGCGACGCGTCCACCTCACCCTCAGCATCCGCCTCCACATCGGACAGCGGTGCCAAGGGGACCGGACAGTCCGCGGACGGCACAGGGTCGGGGTCGGGCTCCGGCGAGGCGGGATCCGCCGCCCAGGCCCCCTCCGCGCCCGACTTCCCCGTGCCCGTCGAGATCGGCGACGCCACCCAGCTCATCACCGTCAAGTCCAACGGCTCCTACGCCACCGTCACCGCCTGGGCCAAGGGATCGGTCGGCTGGAAGGCACAGTTCAGCACCAGCGCGGGCCGGGTCGGCTCCAACGGCGTGACCGACGGGGCCACCCGCCGTCAGGGCACGTACACCACCCCCACCGGCACCTACACCATCACCGAGGGCTTCGGTAACGAGGCGGGCGGCACCTCCATGCCGTACCACCGGGTCACGAACGACGACTGGTGGGTGGAGGACCCCGAGTCGAAGTTCTACAACTCCATGCACGGCGAAGCGGGCGCGGACTTCCCGCTCACCGAGTCCGGCGACCGCGGCAGCGAGCGCCTCGTCAACTACCCGGTCCAGTACGCCAAGGCCCTGGTCATCAACTTCAACCGGTGGCCGGCCACGCCCGGCCGCGGCGCCGGCATCTTCCTCCACGTCAACGGCAGCGGCGCCACCGCGGGCTGTGTCTCCGTGCCGCGGGCCACCGTGGACCGCATCATGGGCTGGATCACGCCCGGCGCCCACCCCCGCATCGCCATCGGCTGAGCGTCGCCGACTGTCGCCGACCGATTCCGACGCGGTGCGGCGGGGGGATCTGCGTCACCAAGATCTCGAACTGAGTGATGTTTCCCGGTCACAGCCCGCTGGGTAGGGCAGGCCACCTGTGTGTCGGGTGTGCCTCAGGTGACCTTCTTCGTGGCCCTTGCGGCCTTCTAACGGCCTTGGGCCGTCCTACTGGGGTGGATTCGTCGTGAGTCGTCGTACGACGCATGCGTACAGACCGTTGACCTTGAAGCGCCGGGCGTGGCTGACGCTCGGCGCGGTGGTTCTGGGGGGCGGAGGCGTGGTGACCTACGCGGTCGCCAGCCCGTCCGGCGATCCGGGTTCGGGTGGCCGGGCCAAGCGGCCGGTGAAGGTCTACGACCTCGCGCTGAAGGGGACGACGGGCGGCAAGCGCGAGCTGCCGCGCACGGACACCGAGCAGTTCTCGCTGATCGGCATCTCCTGGACGGGAGCCCTCAAGCGGCTCGACGGCACGGCGCAAGTGCGCACCCGCGACCTGGACAGCGGCGCGTGGAGCTCCTGGCGGGATCTCGAAGTGAACATCGACCCGCCGGAGGACCCGGAGGCCGGGATGCGCGGCGCGTCCGAGCCGCTGTGGGTCGGTGCCTCCGACGGCGTCCAGGTCCAGGTCGTCCACGAGGACGGCACCGTCGGCGCGCTGCCCAAGGGACTCGAGGTCAACCTGGTCGATCCGGGCGTGGTGACCGAGGCCGAGACGAAGGCCACCGAGCCGGCGGCGTTCGTCGCCGAGGAGAGCAGCCCGGCGGCCACACCCACCGATTCCACGGTGCCCACCGATGGGGTGACCGTGACGCCGACGGACCAGACCCCCACGTCCCCGGCGCCCACCGAGACCACGGCGACGCCCACCGTCTCAGCGTCCCCGTCGACTTCGCCGACCACGTCCCCGAGCCCGTCGGCCACCACACCGTCCGCGCCGCCGTCCACCGTGCCCAAGCCGCCGATCACCTCGCGCGCCGGCTGGGGCGCGGATGAGTCGCTCAGCCCCGACCCGTCCGAGTACAACGCCGATGTGAAGGCCGTCTTCGTCCACCACACCGACGGGGCCAACGACTACTCCTGCGCCGACTCGGCGTCGATCGTGCGGGGCATCTACGCGTACCACACGCAGGTCAATGGCTGGAACGACGTCGGCTACAACTTCCTGGTCGACAAGTGCGGCACCGTCTTCGAGGGCCGCAAGGGCGGCGTCGACCTGCCGGTGCTCGGCGCCCACACCTACGGCTGGAACCGGGAGTCCGCAGGCATCGCGGTGCTCGGCGAGTACACCTCCACCAGCGCCTCCAACGCCGCGCTGACCTCGATCGCCCGCGTGGCCGCCTGGAAGCTCGGCCAGTACGGCGCCGACCCGGCCGGAACGGTCCAGCTCAACGCCGGGGCGAGCCAGAAGAACTACTTCGGCACCAGCTTCACCGCGGGCACCAAGTACACCTTCAACCGGATCTCCGCCCACCGCGACGGCTACAACACCCAGTGCCCCGGCAACTCCCTCTACACGCAGCTGCCGACCATCCGCACCTGGGCGGCCGGCCCGGTGCAGGGCCTGAAGGTGGCCTCGGTCGGCGGCGCGGGCCTGTCCGGCTCGACGTACTACACCAAGGGCGCCATCAGCGTGAAGTGGACGGCCACCACACCGTCCTCGCTCATCAAGAGCTTCCAGCTGCTGGTCGACGGCAAGACCGTCGCCACCACCTCCGGCACCGCCACCTCCGCAAACACCACCCTGCCCCTGGGCAGCCACACCGTCGCCGTGCGGGCCGTGCACCAGTCCGGCAAGACCGTGACCACCGCCGCGCTGAACGTCGTCGCGGAGACGACCGCACCGACCTTCACCGCCACGCCGAAGCTCTCCCTGCGCACCGGCACGGTCAGCACCACCGCCGTCCCGGTCACGCTGGGCTGGAGGGCCGCCGACAACGCCGCGCTGAGCTCCGTGAAGCTGCTGGCCCCCACCACGGCCACGTACGGCCCGACCACTACCAGCGCCGCCAAGACCGCGAAGTCGGGCACCGCCACGACCTGGTCGATGCGGGCCTACGACTACGCCGGCAACTACCGCACCTCCTCCCCCTCTTACACGCCGGTGATCCTGCAGGAGACCTCGGCGGTGAAGTCCGGCAGCTGGACGACCCGTTCCTCCACCAGCTACCTGGGCGGCAAGTCGTACTCCAGCGGCTCCAAGGGCGCCGCCCTGACCTGGACCTTCACTGGCCGTTCCGCCTCCTGGGTGGTCTCCCGGGCCTCCAGTTCGGGTCAGGTCTACGTGTACGTCGACGGGGTCAAGGTCAGCACGGTCGACCTGAAGTCCTCCACCACCCTCTACCGGCAGGCGATCTGGACGAAGACCTGGTCCAGCAGCGCCAAGCACACGGTCAAGATCGTCGTGGTCGGCACCAGCGGCCGTCCCACCATCACCACCGACGGTCTCGTCTACATCAAGTAGCCCCAACCCCTCGTTGGATGAGCGACGTACGGCGCAGGGGTCCTTGTCCCGCCTGGTTGACCAGGCGGGACAAGGACCCCGTTTGCGGTGTGGCAGGTTCGGCCCGCCGATGACGCGCAGGCAGGCCGTGGACAGGGCGCCGGCTAGGGCCGGTTGGACGGCCCCTTCGACAGCTTGGCCTCGGCGTTCGGCCTGCCCTGGCTCTGAGAGGTCGTTTTCATCTGAGGTATGGCACTTTGAGTCGTATTGTCGCGCCTCTCGGTTTGGGGCTGATGAGTCGGTGGAGGTTGTTCTTTCT
>NZ_JBJDQL010000093.1:0-14227 GCF_044903305.1 Streptomyces sp. NPDC019531
GAAGGCGGCGCCGGCGTCCAGATCCAGGTCGCCGTAGCCGCCCCCGACGACACCGGACGCCGCACCCTGCGCATCTACTCCCGCCCCGACACCACAATCACCGCCCCCTGGCTGCTCAACGCCCAGGGCACCGTCATCCCCGACGACCACCCCGAGCACACGGAGCCGTTCGACGCGAAGGAGGCTTGGCCCCCGCAGGGAGCCGTCCCCCTCGACACCACCGACGCGTACGCCGGGCTCCACGAAGCCGGCTACGCCTACGGTCCGGTGTTCCAGGGACTGAAGGCCGCCTGGCGGCGCGGTGGCGAGCTCTTCGCCGAACTCGCCCTCCCTGAGCGGGCCGGCGACGACGCGCGACGCTTCGGAGTGCACCCCGCGCTGCTGGACGCGGCACTGCACACCGTAGTGATCGCGGACGAGCGCGAGGACGGCGCCGCGGTGATGCCGTTCGCGTGGACCGGAGTGCGGCTCTACGCACAGGGCGCCACGACCGTACGGGTCCGAGTGGCACCGTCCGGACCCGACGCCATGTCGGTCCAACTCACCGACGACAACGGCCCGGTGCTGACAGTGGAGTCCGTCGTGTCCAGGGAAGTGACACTCGACGCCCCCGGTGGGACCGCAGCCGACGCCCTGTTCGGCATCGAATGGCGGTCCCTCACTCCGAGCACCGGAGGCACCGCAGGCACCCCACCCACCGCGGGCACCGGCGTCACCGCACCCGACGCGCACTTCCCCCTCTGGCCCGACGTCCCCCTCGACGGCGCCGTACCCGAGGCAGTGCTGTACACATGCCCGGCCGAGACCAGGAACGGCGACGAGCCGACCGCCCTCCACGCCACGGCACACCAGGTACTAACGGCCCTCCAGAAGTGGCTGTCGAACGACAGATTCGCCGCATCCTGCCTGGTCGTGGCCACTCGGCACGCAGTCGCCGTAGAGGACGGAGACGATGTCCACCTGACCCACGCCCCGGCCTGGGGCCTGGTCCGGGCCGCGCAGGCCGAGCATCCCGGCCGCTTCCAGCTGATCGACCTCGACGACGACCCCCGTTCTGAAGCGGCCCTGGCCGCCGCCGTGGCCTCCGAGGAACCCGAACTCGCCATCCGCGCGGGCCAGATCAGTGCACCGCGACTGGCCCGGGTGCTCCCGTCCGCGGAGCAGCCGACCCCGTACACCTTCGATCCGGCCGGCACCGTACTGATCACCGGCGGCACCGGCGGCCTGGGCGCCCTGGTGGCCCGCCACCTGGCCGACACCCACGGCGTACGGCACTTGCTCCTGGTCAGCCGACGCGGCCCCGACGCGCCGGGCGCGGCCGAGCTGGCGCAGGAACTCGCCGCAACCAGCGCCGAAGTGACCCTCGCGGCCTGTGACGTGGCCGACCGGGAGGCCCTGGCCGGTCTCCTCGCCGCCGTACCCGCCGAGCATCCCCTCACCGGAGTCATCCACACGGCCGGTGTGCTCGACGACGGGGTCCTCACCTCGATCACCAGCTCCCGCCTGGACGCCGTACTCGCCCCGAAGGTGGACGGAGCCCGTCATCTGCACGAGCTGACCCGCGACGCAAACCTGAAGGCGTTCCTGCTCTTCTCGTCGATCGCCGGCGTGCTCGGCAATCCCGGCCAGGGCAGCTACGCCGCCGCCAACAGCGTCCTCGACGCGCTCGCCGCGCACCGCAGGGCCAACGGGCTGCCGGCGCAGTCGCTGGCGTGGGGTCTGTGGGAGGCCGACGGCGGGATGGCCGCCGAACTGGACGGCGGTGACCGGCAGCGCCTGGGCCGGGGCGGCATCCTGCCACTGTCCACCGCCGAGGCGCTCGACCTGCTGGACCTGGCGCCCACCGTGGACGCGGCCACCCTCGTCCCCGTGCGCCTGGACCTTGCCGCGCTCGGCCGCGCCCCGGACGCGGTGCATCCCGCGCTGCGGGCGCTGCTGCCGCGCACCATGCGCCGCAACCTCGGCCCGCGGGACACCGCGTCCGAGGTGCGGCCCGGGGCGCTGCGCAGGGAGCTGGCCGGACTGGCCGATGGCGAGCGGATCGCCGTGCTGGAAAAGCTCGTACGGCGTCAGTCCGCGGCACTGCTCGGGTACGACGACCCGCAGGCGGTGGACCCTGAGCGGGACTTCCTCGAAGCGGGCTTCGACTCGCTGACCGCGGTGGAGCTGCGTAACGGCCTGGCCCGCGCTACGGGGCTCACCCTGTCCCCGATGGTCGTGTTCGACAACAAGAGCCCCGGGCGGCTCGTCCGCTTCCTGCACGACGAACTCGCCGGGCTGCTCGACGGCGAGGCGTCCGGCGAGAACGCCCCGGCCGCAGACCGGTCCGGGACGCCCGGCGCGCGGCCGGAGCGGGACGGCACGCAGTCGCTCAGCGCGTTGTTCCGCACCGCCGTGGCCGCCGGCCGGATGGAGGCCGGCTTCGACCTGCTGGCCGCCGTGGCGCGGCTGCGGCCAAGCTTCACCTCGGTCGCCGAGGTGGAGCGGGTGCCCGCCCCGGTGACGCTGTCCGAGGGGCCTGAACGCCCGCGTCTGGTGTGTGTGAGCACCCCGATGGCCACCGGCGGCGCGTACCAGCACGCCCGGCTGGCATCGTCGTTCCGTGGCAGACGCGCGGTGAGTGCCGTACCGCTCTCCGGATTCGCGGACGGGGAGATGCTGCCCGCCACCCCGCGGTCGGCCGTTGAACTCCTCGCGGAGGAAGTGCTGCAGGCCGCCGGCGACGAGCCGTTCGTGCTGGTCGGCTACTCGGCCGGCGGAACCATCGGGCACGCCGTCGCCGCGCACCTGGAACGCGAGCGTGGAGTGCGTCCGGCCGGTGTGGTGCTGCTGGACAGCTACCGCAGCGAAGGCGGTGGGGACGCCGGCGTCGCGCGTGGCCTGGTCGACGGAATGATGGAAATGGAGTCCGCCGTCGGCGGGTTCGACCTGGGACGGCTGTCCAGCATGGGGCGTTACTCGGAGATCCTCGTCGACCTGCAGGCCCGTCCCGTCGACGCCCCGGTGCTGTTCGTGCAGTGCCAGGAGCCGTTCACCGCCGCCGCGTACCAGGATGTCCCGACCGGCTGGCAGGCGCAGCCCTGGGACGACACCCAGACCGTGCGCACCGTACAGGCCAACCACTTCACCCTCCTCGAGAGCAAGGCGCACGAAACGGCCGCGGTCATTGAGGACTGGGTCTCCGCGCTCCACTGAGCGAAGGCACTCACAGGACATACGGAGAGGATCGAACTGATGGGACTGGCGCCGAGCGCCCGGGGAACCGTCCCCTTCGGCGAACACCGGACCTGGTACCGGGTCACCGGGGAACTGCATTCCGGGCGACCGCCCGTCGTCGTCGTGCACGGCGGTCCGGGAAGCACACACGACTATCTGCTGAACCTTTCGGAACTCGCCGATGACGGCTGGCCGGTAGTGCACTACGACCAGATCGGAAACGGCGGCTCCAGCCATCTGCCCGACCACGGCGCCGATTTCTGGACGGTGCAGCTTTTCCTCGACGAACTCGACAACCTGCTGCGTGCCCTGGGCATCGCCGACCGGTACGTTCTGCTCGGCCATTCCTGGGGTGGGGTGCTCGCCGCCGCGCACGCGGTGGCGCGGCCCGCCGGCCTGCGCGGCCTGGTGATCGCCAACGCCCCGGCGTCCTACCCGCTGTGGCTCGAGGAACTCGCCGTGCTGCGACGGCAGTTGCCGCCAGGCGTGAACGAGACACTGCTGCGTCACGAGGCCGCCGACACGACCGACTCGGCCGAGTACCACCAGGCCATGCAGGTCTTCTACGAGCGGCACGTGTGCCGGCTCAAGCCCTGGCCGCGGGACTACACCGCCTCGTTCTACGAGGTCTACAACGATCCCACGGTCTACTACGCCATGAACGGGCCCAGCGAGTTCCACGTGATCGGCACGCTGCGCGAGTGGTCCGTCGTCGACGCCCTGCCGCGCATCGAGGTCCCCACACTGATGATCACCGGCCGCCACGACGAGGTGACCCCGCGCAGCGCACAGCCGTTCCGGGACCTCGTCCCCGGGGCGCGCTGGGAGATCTTCGAGGAGTCCAGCCACATGCCGCACCTGGAGGAGCCCGAGCGATTCCGTGAGGTGCTGCTCGCCCGTCTGCGGGACCTGCCGTGAAGCCGGGTAGGGGCCGGGCAGGGGGTGGTGGGGGCCGCTCGGGGGACGGGTTCTCCCTAGCATGACAGCGCCAGTCGAATTCGCTTCGTCTCGCTCGATCTCGCTTCTTCTTCGCTTCTTCTCGGGCCGGAACGCCACCGTCTTCCGGGCGCCGAACGCAACGTCACTCGAGACCGGAGGAACGCTCGTATGCCCCTGCTGGCCGGCAGTTCCATGGAGGCGGCACGCTTTCATGCCTACGGAGCGCATCATCTGGACGAGATAGCGGACCGCTATGGAATTCCCGCGGAGATCCGCGAGACGGTCCGCCTCATATCCAAGGTGCTGCCCTTCCGCGTCAACGAGTACGTCCTTTCCGAACTCATCGACTGGGACCGGATTCCCGAGGACCCCCTGTTCCAACTCGTCTTCCCCCAGCGGGGCATGCTGTCGCACGAGGACGAGAAACGCCTGGCCGTGCTGGCCGCCGAGCCCGGCGCGAGGACAGAGCTGAAGGAGACGGTGCGGGAGATCCGCGCGCGACTCAACCCGCACCCCTCGGGCCAGAAGCAGCTGAACGTGCCGACGCTGGACGGGACCGAACTCCCGGGCATGCAGCACAAGTACCGGGAGACCGTCCTGTACTTCCCGGGGCAGGGGCAGACCTGTCACTCGTACTGCACCTACTGCTTCCGCTGGGCGCAGTTCATCGGCGACGCCGACCTGCGCTTCGCGGCGCCGGGCCCCGATTTCCTCGTCGACTACGTCCGTCGGCATCCGCAGATCCACGACGTGCTGGTCACTGGCGGCGACCCGATGGTGATGTCGACGGAGCGGCTGCGCCGCCACCTGGAACCGCTGCTGGACGTGCCCACGGTGCGGACCGTGCGGATCGGCACCAAGTCCGTGGCGTACTGGCCCCAGCGCTTCGTCACCGACCAGGACGCCGACGACGTGCTCAGACTCTTCGAGCAGGTGGTGGCCTCCGGACGCAATCTGGTGGTCATGGCGCACTTCAGCCACGCCCGGGAACTGAGCACCGACCTGGCCCGCAGGGCGCTGTCCCGGATCCGTGGCACCGGCGCGCTGGTGTACTGCCAGGCGCCGCTGGTCGCCCACGTCAACGACTCCGCACAGGTGTGGAGCGAGCTGTGGCGCGCGGAGTTCGCCGCCGGCGCCGTGCCGTACTACATGTTCGTGGAGCGGGACACCGGTCCCCAGGAGTACTTCATGGTGCCGCTGGCCCGGGCGGCCCGGATCTTCCAGGAGGCGTACCGGCAGCTGCCGGGACTGGCCCGCACGGTCCGCGGCCCGGTCATGTCGGCCACGGCCGGGAAGATCGCCGTGGACGGCGTCCAGGACACCCCCGAGGGCTCCTTCTTCCAGCTCAGGCTGTTGCAGGCACGGGATCCCGCGCTCGTCGGCCGCCCGTTCCGCGCCCACTACTCGGACAGCGCGGCCTGGGTGGACGAGCTGGAACCGGCCCACGACACCCCAGAGGACCTGCGCGCCGCACTGCTCGGCACGCGCGGCGCCCCGGCGGAGGCGACCACCCACAGCGAGGGAGAACGAGCATGACCGAGACCGCCACGGTAGCGGCCGTACTGGGCAGGATGTCGCCCAACCTGGAGCTCAACCAGAACGTCGCCGAACGCCGGGCCGACGGCGACGACATCGTCCACCTCGGTTTCGGGGAGGCGCGGCTGCCGGTCTTCGGACCGTTCGCGCAGGCTCTCGCGGCCGGGGCCCGGCACAACGCGTACGGCCCGGTGAACGGCGCGCCGCGAGTGCGCGAGGCGGTGGCCGGTTACTTCACCCGCCGTGGGCTGCCCACCGAGGCGCCGCAGGTGATCACCGCGCCGGGCAGCAAGCCGATCCTGACGGCGCTGCAACTGGTGCTGCCCGGCGACACGGTGATCCCCGCCCCGGCGTGGAACAGCTACCGGCCGCAGGCCGAACTGGCCGGCAAGCGCGTCCTCCCGGTGCCGATCCCCGAGGCGTGCGGCGGCGTGCCGGACCCGGAGCGGCTGCGCGAGATCGTGCGCGAGGCCCGTCGGCGCGGCGCCGATCCGCGGACCGTGATCGTCACCCTGCCGGACAACCCGACAGGCACCGTCGCCTCGCCGGAGACGGTGCGCGAACTGTGCGCGGTCGCCGAGCAGGAGGACCTGGTCATCGTCTCCGACGAGATCTACCGGGACCTCGTGCACGACCCGGCGACGCCCGTGCTCAGCCCGGCCGAGGTGGCTCCGCACCGCACGATCGTCACCACGGGCCTGAGCAAGACGCTGGCCCTCGGCGGCTGGCGCATCGGCGCCGCCCGGTTCCCGGCCGGCGACTGGGGCGAACGGGCACACCGGGGTGTGGCCTCGGTGGCCAGCGAAGTGTGGTCCACGCTGGCCGCGCCGATGCAGGAGGTCGCGGCCTACGCGTTCGACGAGCCGCCGGAGATACGGCAGCGGCTGGCCGCCAGCGCCCGGCTGCACGGTGCCGTGGCCCGCGCCGTGCACGGCATCATGACCGACTCCGGAGCGCTGTGCCGGCCGCCCACCGGTGGCTTCTACGTCTACCCGGACTTCGAACCGGTGCGCGGCGCGCTGGCCGGGCGCGGTGTCGCCGACTCCGCGTCGCTGTTCCAGTACCTCCTCGACGAGCACCGGATCGCGGTCCTGGCCGGACATCATCTCGGCGACGACCCCGGCGCGCTGCGCTTCAAGGCCGCGACCAGCCTGCTCTACGGCGACACCAGGGAGCTCCAGCAACAGGCCCTCGAGGCCACGGACCCGGTACGGCTGCCGCATGTCGCAGCGGTGCTGGACCGGATCCGGGACTGCTTCGCCAAGCTGGGCGCGTAGGGCGACGGGGAAGCGAAGAGATGACGAGAGCTGTCCCGGACAACCGTCCCGAGGTGCGCGCGGCGACGCCCGCCACGCGCTTTCGTGATGCGATGGCCACCTTCCCCAGCGGCGTCACGATCGTCACCACGGCCGACTGGCAGGGCCGGCAGTGGGGGTTCACGGCGACCTCCTTCTGCTCGCTGTCCCTGGACCCGCCGCTGGTGCTGGTGTGCCTGGCCAAGGACGCACAGTGCCATCCCGCGTTCGCCGAGGCCGACTCCTGGGTCGTGCACGTGCTGGGCACCGAGCACTCCGATCTCGCCCTGCGCTTCGCCACCAAGGGCGTGGACAAGTTCTCCACGGCCGTGTTCCACGAGAGCTCCCGCGGTCACCCGGTGCTCGCGGACGCGGGCACGGTACTGGAGTGCGACACCTACGACCGCCACGACGCCGGCGACCACACCATCCTGGTCGGGCGGGTGCACGAGGCACGGCTGAACCCCATGACCCCGGCGGTCTACTTCCGCCGCGCCTTCCACCCGGTCCCGGCCCACCCGTCCGCGGGGCACTCGTGAGGTGGTGTTAAGTACACCGTTGATCGGCGTGCTTGGCCCAGTGCCCCGGCACCCCGCGGCCCGGCAGACTGGGGCCGTCCCCGAGGGGAGCGACAGAGGGAGTGCGGAAAATGCGATTTCGGACCGCGGCAGTGGCCGCGTGGCGAGGACTCGTGCTGGCGGTGTTCTCGCTGGGCGGGTCGATCATCTTCTTTGTGCTGACCGTGGTGTCCAGCCTGCTCACGGTGATCGGCGTCGGCGCATTCACCACGCCGTGGGTGCTGCAGGGCCTGCGCTGGTTCGCCAACACGCGGCGGCTGCTCGCGGCCCAGTGGTGCGGGGTGCGCATCCCGGCCATGTACCGTCCCTTCCCCGCCGACATGCGCGGCGGTGCCGCCGGGCAGATCGAAAAGCTCGGCCACATGCGGAGGGACCCGGCCACCTGGCGTGACTTCGTCTGGTTGCTCGTCGACATGACCGCGGGCTTTGTCACCGCGGTGCTGCCGGCGGCGCTCTTCCTGTACCCGGTCGAGGGATACGCCCTCCCGCTCGGGCTGTGGCGCGTCTACACCGACGGAGGCAGCTACTGGTACGGCTTCGTCCACGTCACCGGCCAGCTGTCCGCCGTTGTCGCCGCGTTGCTGGGCACGGCCGTCCTCGCCCTGGGTGTCCTCCTCAACCCCCGTCTGCTGAAGCTCCACTTCCTCCTGACCAGGTCCGTCCTCGCGCCCGCCGGCGCGGATCTCCAGCAGCGCGTCGAACAGCTCACCCGCACACGGCACGACGCCGTCGACACCTCGGCGGCCGAACTGCGCCGCATCGAGCGCGATCTGCACGACGGAGCACAGGCGCGACTGGTCGCCGTGGGCATGAACCTCAGCACCATCGAGGCGCTCATCGAGAAGAACCCGGCCATGGCCAAGGAGTTGGTGGCCAAGGCCCGTTCCGACTCCGCCGGCGCCCTGGCCGAACTGCGCGACCTGGTACGGGGCATCCACCCGCCGGTGCTCGCCGAGCGCGGCCTGGCAGACGCCCTCGAGGCCCTCGCCCTGCGCACCCCGGTGCCGGTCGACACCCACATCGACGTGCCGGGACGCCCTCCGGCTGCCGTGGAGTCGGCCGTGTACTTCGCGATCAGCGAGATCCTGACGAACGCCGTCAAGCACGCCCGCGCGGACCGTATCTGGCTGGACATCGAGTACCGGGACGGCCTGCTGCGGGGCACCGTCACGGACAACGGCCGCGGCGGCGCCGACCCGAACGGCTCGGGATTGGTCGGCATCGAGCGCCGACTCGGTACATTCGACGGGGTCCTGGCCGTCAGCAGCCCGAGCGGCGGTCCCACCATGGTGACGATGGAGATCCCGTGCGCGTTGTCCTCGCCGAAGACCTCTTCCTCCTTCGGGACGGACTGATCCGTCTTCTCGAGGCGTACGACTTCGACATCGTCGCGGCGGTGGACAACGCGCCGGACCTCACACGAGCCCTGGACGAACGGGAGCTGGACATCGCGATCGTCGACGTCCGCCTCCCGCCGTCCTTCACCGACGAGGGCCTGCAGTGCGCCCTGGCCGCGCGCCGCAAGCACCCCGGGCTGCCGGTGCTGGTGCTGTCCCAGCACGTGGAACAGCTGTACGCCCGCGAGCTGCTGGCGGACGGAAGCGGCGGAGTCGGCTACCTCCTGAAGGACTCGGTCTTCGACGCTGAGCAATTCGTCGAGGCGGTGCGCCGGGTGGCCGCCGGCGGTACCGCGATGGACCCGCACGTCATCTCCCAGCTGCTGTCCCGCAGTTCGGCGGGGGACAGGCCGACCGCCAAGCTGACGCCGCGGGAACGGGAGGTCCTGGAACTGATGGCGCAGGGACGCTCCAACGCGGCCATCGCGGCGCAACTCGTCGTCACGGAACGGGCGGTCACCAAGCACACGGCCAACATCTTCACCAAGCTGGGTCTCTCCCAGTCGGACGACGACAACCGCCGCGTCCTGGCGGTCCTGGCGTACCTCGACCGGAACTGATCCCGCCGGGCCCCGTCATGCCGCCCGCGTGGACCACCTGCACGTGGAAACCTGCCTTGGCCGAGGCAGCCATCATCCCGCCGCGCCTCAAGAGGGCGAAGGACTGGTGACGGTGGCGCGGTGGCTCGGGCACTCCTCACCGGCGATCACCCTCGGTTACTATGCTCACTTCATGCCCGAGGCCGGAAGCAAAGGGCGGACGGCCATTGGCGGGCTGCTGGGGAGGTAGGGAGATCCGCATGCCAGTCGAAACTCCCCAGATTCTCCCCAGGGCTGATGATGGGCGATTCCCGCTGTCGGGCACCCCCGAGGCTGACCGTGGATCGCAAGGTCAAGAAGATGGGTGATCTTAGAAAATGCTGAGAGAGGTCACCGCGAACCACTACATCGAACCCCTGCACTCCGGCGGCTCCGTCCCCGGAGTCGTCGAGGCCGACGACCTGGGCACCTACGTCGTGAAGTTCACCGGCTCCGCACAGGGCCGCAAGGCGCTGGTCGCCGAGGTGATCGTCGGCGAGCTGGCCCGGGCGCTGGGGCTGCGCTTCCCGGAGCTGGTGCTGGTGCACTTCGATCCGGCGGTCGCCGACAGCGAGCCCCACCAGGAGGTCCGCGAACTCCACGGCGCGAGCGTCGGCCTCAACCTCGGGATGGACTACCTGCCGGGCGCGCGTGACTTCACCTCCGAGGTCGCCGAGGTGTTCCCGGTCGACCCGCTGGAGGCCGGCCGCATCGTCTGGCTCGACGCGCTCACCGTCAACGTCGACCGTACGGTCCACAGCTCGAACCTCATGGTCTGGCCCACGCTCGGCATCGCGCCCCCGCGCCTGTGGCTGATCGACCACGGCGCCGCCCTCGTCTTCCATCACCGCTGGGACGGCTCCGACCCGACCAAGACGTACGACTTCCGCCACCACGCCCTCGGCCACTACGGCCCAGACGTGCGCGCCGCCGACGCGGAACTGGCACCCAAGGTCACCCTCGACCTCCTGCGCGAGGTCACGGCGGCCGTGCCGGACGCCTGGCTCACCGACTTCGCGACCCCGGACCAGGCACGCGAGGCCTACGTGACGTACCTCCACGCGCGCGTGCGGGCCTCCGCCGCATGGCTGCCCACCGACTTCCCCACCCGGGAGGAAGTCGCCGCCGAGGAGGCCCTCCGGGCGGCGAGAAGACAGGAAGGTCGGCCCAAGTGGCTGAAGCAGGTCCCCGACCTGCACGGCAAACCGGCCGCTGAACAGGATTGGTCGGTGCACCTCGGATGAGTGGCCGTGTCGAGATCGAGTACTGCACCCAGTGCCGCTGGCTGCCGCGGGCGGCCTGGCTGGCGCAGGAACTGCTCACGACCTTCGAGACCGAGCTGACGGAACTGGCCCTGAAGCCCGGCAAGGGCGGCATCTTCGTCGTCCGCGTCGACGACGAGGTCGTCTGGGACCGGCGGGAGCAGGGCTTCCCGGAGCCCACGGCGGTGAAGCAGGCCGTACGCGACCGAGTGGCCCCGGGGAAGTCCCTGGGCCACTCGGACAAGGTCTCTCAGGAGGATGTCAGCCCTTGAGCTGCTCGTACGCCGGCAGCGTCAGGAAGTCCGCGTAGTCGGCGTCGAGGGACACCTGGAGCAGCAGGTCATGGGCCTGCTGCCAGTGACCGGCGGCGAACGCCTCCTCGCCGAGCTCAGCACGGATGTTCGCGAGCTCCTCGGCGGCGACCTCGCGGGCCAGCTCGGGGGTTGCCTTCACTGTGTTTCCCGCGTGCTCGAACTCAACACCCGCGTTGATCCACTGCCAGATCTGCGAGCGGGAGATCTCCGCGGTGGCCGCGTCCTCCATGAGGTTGAAGATGGCGACCGCGCCGAGCCCGCGCAGCCAGGCCTCGATGTAACGGATGCCGACCTGAACGGCGTTGACCAGCCCGTTGTACGTCGGCTCGGCCTTCAGGGAGTCGACGGCGATCAGGTCGGCCGCCTCGACGTGGACGTCCTCGCGCAGCCGGTCCTTCTGGTTCGGCCGGTCGCCGAGCACCTTGTCGAAGGACTCCATGGCGATCGGGACCAGGTCGGGGTGGGCGACCCAGGAGCCGTCGAAACCGTCGCCCGCCTCACGGTCCTTGTCGGCGCGGACCTTCTCGAAGGCGACCTTGTTGACCTCGGCGTCCCGGCGGGACGGGATGAACGCCGCCATGCCGCCGATCGCGTGCGCCCCGCGCTTGTGACAGGTGCGGACGAGGAGTTCGGTGTACGCCCGCATGAACGGGGCCGTCATCGTGACCGCGTTGCGGTCCGGCAGGACGAACTTGGCGCCGCCGTCACGGAAGTTCTTGACGATGGAGAACAGGTAGTCCCAGCGGCCCGCGTTCAACCCCGAGGCGTGGTCGCGGAGTTCGTAGAGGATCTCCTCCATCTCGTACGCGGCCGTGATCGTCTCGATCAGGACGGTGGCGCGGATGGTGCCCTGCGGGATGCCGCAGTACTCCTGCGCGAAGACGAAGACGTCGTTCCACAGCCGCGCTTCGAGGTACGACTCGGTCTTCGGGAGGTAGAAGTACGGGCCCTTGCCGAGGTCGAGCAGGCGCTGGGCGTTGTGGAAGAAGTACAGGCCGAAGTCGACCAGCGCGCCCGGGACCTGGGCGCCGTTCGCGTCGACCAGGTGGCGTTCGTTCAGGTGCCAGCCACGGGGGCGCATGACGACGGTGGCGAGCTCGTCGTTCGCGCGCAAGGCGTACGACTTGCCGGACCTCTCGTCCTTGAAGTCGATGTTCCGGGTGTAGGCGTCGGCGAGGTTGACCTGGCCGAGGACGACGTTCTCCCAGGTCGGCGCGGAGGCGTCCTCGAAGTCCGCGAGCCAGACCTTGGCGCCCGAGTTGAGGGCGTTGATGGTCATCTTGCGGTCGGTGGGGCCGGTGATCTCGACCCGGCGGTCGTTCAGGGCCGCGGGGGAGGGGGCCACCTTCCAGGAGTCGTCGGCGCGGATCGCGGCGGTCTCCGGGAGGAAGTCGAGCGTGGAGGTGCGGGCGATCTCGGCGCGGCGCTCGGCGCGGCGGGCGAGGAGCTCGTCACGCCGGGGCGTGAACCGGCGGTGCAGCTCGGCCACGAACGCGAGGGCCGCCTCGGTGAGAACCTCCTCCTGCCGCGGCAGGGGCTCGGCGTCGACGATGGCCAGCGGGGACGGCGCTGGTGCGGACATGAGCTGTCACTTCCTTCAGCGGTGGCACCGGGTGCCAGTCGAACCGGGTACGCGAGCGGCGCCCCCCGCAAGGGTAGGGCGCTTCTGAGCAGTGGATACTAGTTTCCTCATCGTGGAAGTTCAATGGTTTGTTGATATCGAGATTCTCCGGGTCGAGCAAAGGTGGCTCTGCGTGCCACCGCGTTCACTCAAGGTGCGCCAGATCCGCCTGCGTGTCGATGTCGTACGGCTCGGCCACGTCCCCGCACTCGACGAGCGTGAGCGCGCCCCGGTGCTCCTTCAGGTAGGCGCGTGCCCCCCGGTCGCCGGTCGCAGTCGCGGCGATCCCGGCCCAGTGCGCGGAGCCGAACAGGACGGGATGGCCGCGTACGCCGTCGTAGGCGGCCGAGACGAGCGAGGTCTCGCCCTCGTACGCGCCGAGGACTCGGGCGACCGCTTCCGGTCCGATGCCGGGCTGGTCGACGAGCGAGACCAGTGCGGCCCGCGCCCCTGTTCCGGAGAGCGAGCCGAGCCCGGCCCGCAGCGAAGAACCCATGCCCTCGGCCCACTCCGGGTTCTCCACGAGCACGCAGTCGCCGAGCTCCGCCCGCTCCCGTACGACCGTCGCCGCGGCCCCCAGGACCACGTGCACGCGGGTACAGCCGGCCGCGCGCAGCACTCCGACCGCGTGTTCGACGAGCGGTCGGCCCCGGTGTTCGAGCAGTGCCTTGGGCCGCCCGCCGAGCCGTCGGCCGCCCCCCGCGGCCAGGAGCAACCCGGCGACCTGCCGTTCGTTCTGCGTCATACGTCCTGCATACCTGACGCACGGGCGTGCGCCGGGTTTCCAAGGGCTGAATTTCGGTCCGTACGGTGGCGCCCGGCGCCCTGCGTGGCGTTTACTGACCCGCGTCCCTCGGGGTCCGACCAACGCCGAAGGGGTTCACGATGCGGGCGCACGACGGCGTGCGAGGGGGAGAGCTGTGTTGCGGAGCTTGGGGCAGAGGCCAGTGACCGGCAGCGACAACGATGCGAGAGTGGCTGAACTGCGGACCGCGGTGTCCCGGCTGCGCCGCGAACTCGCCGCGCACCCGGCGGAGTTCCCCGACCGGGGCATCGCCGAGGACGAACTCGCCGCGCTGGCCGCCATGACGATCGACGGAACGCCCGAAGTCCCGCGCCTGCGACGGTCGTTGTTGCTGATCGCGGGGGCGATCGGCTCGGTGAGCGCGCTGTCCAGGGGGCTGACCGAGGTGCGCAACGCGGTGGAACTGTTCGGAGAGCCGCGCCGCTGAGCGCTCCGCGGTGGGGCCGGGCGCCCAGGGGGGTGCGCCGGGTCAGGTTGTCTGGCGGGTGCGGGCCGGTGGGGGCGGGTCGCGCAGTTCCCCGCGCCCCTGGGTGGGGACGCTGTACGCACCTTTAGCCGCGTACGGCGCGCAGGGGACGGGGTGGGGGGTGTCCGCCCGCAGCGGCCGGCGTCCGTTATCCAGCACATCTGAGCCAACAGCACCCGCCGGACCGAGGACGGACCCCCCCCCCCCCGCCCCCCCCCCC
>NZ_JBJDQL010000094.1:0-12275 GCF_044903305.1 Streptomyces sp. NPDC019531
CCCGCACGCGCTACACAAACCCCCACCGGAGCCGCACAGGCCGCCGCAGGCATTCAGGGGCGCGGGGAACTGCGCAAAACGCCCGCCCCCACCCACCCCGCACAGGCCGCCGCAGGCATCACGCCGAGGCCGTCAACTCCACCTGCACCTCAACCTCAACCGGCGCATCCAGCGGCAACACAGCCACCCCCACCGCACTCCGCGCGTGCACACCCTTGTCGCCGAGCACCTCGCCCAACAGCTCACTCGCGCCGTTGATCACCCCCGGCTGCCCCGTGAAGTCCGAGGCCGACGCCACGAACCCCACGACCTTCACCACGCGCGCAATGCGGTCCAGGTCACCGACAACCGACTTCACCGCCGCCAGCGCGTTCAGCGCACACGTACGGGCCAGCGACTTCGCCTCCTCGGGCGTGACCTCCGCCCCCACCTTCCCGGTGACCGGAAGCTTCCCGTCGACCATGGGCAGCTGACCCGAGGTGTACACATACACCCCTGACCGCACGGCCGGCTGGTACGCGGCCAGCGGCGGCACCACCGCCGGCAGCGTCAGCCCCAGCTCCGCGAGCCGCGCCTCGACGGAGCCGCTCACGCCTTCTCCCGCTTGAGGTAGGCCACCAGCTGCTCGGGGTTGTTCGGCCCGGGCACGACCTGCACGAGCTCCCACCCGTCCTCGCCCCAGGTGTCCAGGATCTGCTTCGTGGCGTGGACGAGCAGAGGCACGGTTGCATATTCCCACTTGGTCATGCGGCCGACTCTAGCCGCTGCTCACCCCAGGCTCTCAGCCGCTGCTCAACCACGCCCCCGCCCCCGCTTCACCCACAGCCCGTGCCCGCGTTATCCACAGCCTCCTGCTTAGGTTCGCCGCCGACTGGTTACGCTCGAATACGTGAGCAGGCTCCAGGTCGTCAGCGGCAAGGGCGGGACCGGAAAGACCACGGTCGCCGCAGCCCTCGCGCTGGCTCTCGCCACCGAGGGGAAGCGGACGCTTCTCGTCGAGGTAGAGGGCCGCCAGGGAATCGCGCAGCTCTTCGAAACGGAGGCGCTGCCCTACGAGGAGCGGAAGATCGCCGTCGCTCCGGGGGGCGGGGAGGTGTACGCACTGGCCATCGACCCCGAACTGGCCCTTCTGGACTACCTCCAGATGTTCTACAAGCTGGGTGGCGCCGGCCGGGCCCTGAAGAAACTCGGCGCGATCGACTTCGCGACCACCATCGCGCCCGGACTCAGAGACGTCCTGCTGACGGGCAAGGCGTGCGAGGCGGTCCGCCGCAAGGCCAGGTCCGGCCGCTTCGTCTACGACTACGTCGTCATGGACGCGCCCCCCACGGGCCGTATCACCCGCTTCCTGAACGTCAACGACGAGGTCGCCGGGCTCGCCAAGATCGGCCCGATACACAATCAGGCGCAGGCCGTGATGCGGGTGCTGAAGTCCGAGGAGACCGCCGTCCACCTGGTGACGCTCCTGGAGGAGATGCCCGTCCAGGAGACCGCGGACGGCATCGCCGAGCTCAGGGCCGCCCGCCTGCCGGTGGGCCGGATCGTCGTGAACATGGTGCGCCCGGAGGTGTTGGACCCGGCCGACCTGGAACTCGTACGCGGCACCCGGCGTTCAGCCGTGGCGAAGGCGCTGTCCTCGGCCGGGCTCGGCGGCGCCCGCCGTGGGGGCAACGCCGAGAAACTGGTCGACCCGCTGGTCCGGCAGGCCGAGGAGTACGCCGAGCGGTACGAGCTGGAACACGAACAGCGCTCGGCTCTGGGCGAGTTGGGTCTGCAGCTGCACGAACTGCCCTTGCTGACCGAGGGCATGGACCTGGCGGGTCTGTACGAACTGGCCACCGAGCTGCGGAAGCAGGGGATCTCATGAGTCCGGACGCCAACCCGCACGACCGGCATCACCGTCTCTCCCCCGCCCTCACGCTCGACCTCGACCCACTGATCGACGACCCGAAGACCCGCATCGTGGTGTGCTGCGGCTCGGGCGGGGTCGGCAAGACCACCACGGCGGCGGCCCTGGGCCTGCGTGCCGCCGAGCGGGGCCGCAAGGTGGTCGTGCTCACCATCGACCCGGCGCGTCGCCTGGCCCAGTCCATGGGCATCGACTCCCTCGACAACACCCCGCGCCGTGTGAAGGACGTCGACGGGGAGGGCGAACTCCACGCGATGATGCTCGACATGAAGCGCACCTTCGACGAGATCGTCGAGGCGCACGCGGACGCCGAGCGGGCTGCCGCGATCCTGGGCAACCCCTTCTACCAGTCGCTCTCGGCGGGCTTCGCGGGCACGCAGGAGTACATGGCGATGGAGAAGCTCGGGCAACTGCGGGCCCGGGACGAGTGGGACCTGATCGTCGTCGACACACCGCCGTCCCGCTCGGCGCTCGACTTCCTGGACGCCCCGAAGCGCCTCGGGTCCTTCCTGGACGGACGGCTGATCCGGCTGCTGACCGCCCCCGCCAAGCTCGGCGGCCGCGCCGGGATGAAGTTCCTGAACGTCGGGATGTCGATGATGACCGGCACCCTGGGCAAGCTGCTGGGGGGTCAACTCCTCAAGGACGTACAGACGTTCGTGGCCGCGATGGACACCACCTTCGGCGGGTTCCGCACGCGCGCGGACGCCACGTACAAGCTGCTCCAGGCGCCCGGGACGGCGTTCCTGGTGGTGGCGGCCCCTGAGCGGGACGCGCTGCGCGAGGCCGCGTACTTCGTGGAGCGGCTGGCCGCGGAGAACATGCCGCTGGCCGGTCTGGTGCTCAACCGGGTCCACGGCAGCGGCGCCGACCGGCTCTCGGCCGAGCGGGCGCTGGCCGCCGCGGAAAATCTTGAGGCCGTGGAAAATCTTGAAGAGCCCCGCATTGTCGATCAGGAGGACGGGAAAGCTGGACTTCGTAACTCTCCCGACACGTACGGCAGTTCAGAATCTCCCGAGTCGGACTCCCCCGTCCACCGGGAGCGCACCGTCGACCGACTCACCGCAGGCCTGCTGAGGCTGCACGCCGACCGTATGCAGTTGCTCTCCCGCGAGCAGCGCACGCGTGACCGCTTCACCGCGCTCCACCCCGAGGTGGCCGTGGCCGAAGTGGCCGCGCTGCCCGGCGATGTGCACGACCTCGCGGGGCTGCGCGACATCGGGAACCGACTCGCAGCCGGCCGGCCGGAGCTGCCCGAGGCTGCCGTGGACTGAGCCGAGGAGCGTCCCCCAGCACAACCGAGGGAGTGCCCAACTCAACCGAGGAAATGCCCCCTCAGCTCACCGCCGCGTAGTTCTCGTAGATCTCGTCGTCTTCGAGGGGCAGGATGCCGACCCCCCGCTCGTACTCGACGCGCGCCGTCTCCAGCAGCCTGCGCCACGACGTGACCGTCGGCCGCCGGCGCAGCAGGGCTCGACGCTCGCGCTCTGTCATGCCTCCCCACACGCCGAACTCGACGCGGTTGTCCAGCGCGTCGGCGAGGCACTCCGTGCGTACCGGACATCCGGTGCACACTGCCTTCGCCCTGTTCTGCGCTGCTCCTTGAACGAACAGTTCATCCGGATCGGTAGTGCGGCAGGCCGCCTGCGCACTCCAGTCGGTTACCCAGCCCATACCGGCGCCGTCCTCTCCCGAATCGAGGCTCCCCCACGGCGGCAGCGGCATATTCACCGCCGCCAGTTGAGGACGTTACGGAAGGCAGGCACAGCGCAACACCCCCTTCGGGCCCAATCTTGAATGGCCCGAACGGACTATGCGTAAGCGGCAGATCACCCGGGGGAGTGAGCCCGCGACATACATGACTATCCCGGCAAACCAGGACACTTGTCTTGCGTCACAACGGGCACCTGATGACACACGAGGCGGATTCGGACACGACCCAACCAAAAAAGTTAGGGAACGACCGGAACGATTCGGGGTCGCCGGACGTATTGATACGTGGCCCTACTGCTGTGACAGTTGAGAGCAGCTTAGGCCAAGGCCTGTGCGCGTGTCCGGCGAATGAGAAGGTAGGGCGCTCCTGTCGTCATGCCCGCTCCGATGTCGTCATGCCCCGCTCCGGCGCCGTCGTGCCCGTTTCCGTCGCCATGCCGTGACACAGGCTCCCTCTGAACGCTCATGAGTACGGATTAGGCTGCCCCCTATGTCGAAGAAGCGCTCGGGCGGCGGTCTGTCGCCCACGCAGCAGGCCGCCAAGTTCCTCGGTGTCAGTGTTCTCGCGGGAGCGGTGATGGCCGGCATCGCGCTGCCCGCGGCCGGTGCGCTGGGGCTCGCGGCCAAGGGGTCGGTGGAGAGTTTCGACGAGCTCCCGGCCAATATGAAGACACCGCCGCTGAGCCAGCGCACCACGATCCTCGACAGCAAGGGCGGCACCATCGCCACGGTGTACTCGCGCGACCGCACCGTGGTCGACCTCAAGAACATCTCGCCGTACATGCAGAAGGCGATCGTCGCGATCGAGGACTCGCGCTTCTACCAGCACGGCGCGGTCGACCTGAAGGGCGTCCTGCGCGCGCTCAACAAGAACGCCCAGAGCGGCGGGGTCGCCCAGGGCGCGTCCACGCTCACGCAGCAGTACGTGAAGAACGTCTTCGTCGAGGAGGCCGGTGACGACCCGACGAAAGTCGCGCAGGCCACCCAGCAGACCCTCGGCCGCAAGATCGCAGAGCTGAAGTACGCGATCCAGGTCGAGGAGGAACTCGGCAAGAAGAAGATCCTCGAGAACTACCTGAACATCACCTTCTTCGGCCAGCAGGCCTACGGCGTCGAGGCGGCCTCCCAGCGCTACTTCTCCAAGCACGCCAAGGACCTCGACCTGGAACAGTCGGCGCTTCTCGCCGGCATCGTCCAGTCCCCCAGCCGCTACGACCCCGTCAATGACGAGACCGAGGCGACCAAGCGGCGCAACACCGTGCTCCAGCGCATGGCAGAGGTCGGTGACGTCTCCCAGGCGGAGGCCGACAAGGCCAAGGAGCAGCCGCTCGGCCTCAAGGTCAGCAAGCCCAAGAACGGCTGCATCACGGCGGTCAAGGGCGCCGGCTTCTTCTGCGACTACGTCCGTGAGGTCTTCCTGACCGACCCGGTCTTCGGCAAGACCCAGGAGGCCCGGGCCAAGGTCTGGAACCAGGGCGGTCTGACGATCCGGACCACGCTGGACCCGCAGGCCCAGAAGTCGGCGCAGAACTCCATCAAGGAGCACGTCTACCAGAAAGACGACGTGGCCACGGCCGCGACCATCGTCCAGCCCGGCACCGGCAAGATCCTGGCGATGGGCCAGTCACGGCCGTACGGCATCAACAACAAGAAGAACGAGACGACGCTCAACCTCTCGGTCAACCAGTCCATGGGCGGCGGCGCGGGCTACCAGCCCGGCTCGACGTTCAAGCCGATCGTGGCCGCGGCCGCCATCGAGGGCGGTACACCGGCGACGCAGATCTACCCCTCGCCGTACGAGATGGACTACCCGGCCCCCGTCCAGGAGTGCAACGGCGGGGTCTGGAACGAGAAGGGCGTCAAGGTCGCCAACGAGAACGAGTCCGAGGTGGGCCCGTACTCGATGAAGGAGGCGACCGCGAAGTCGGTCAACACCTACTACGTGCAGCTGATCAGCGACATCGGCATCTGCCCGGTGACGGAGATGGCCACGAAGATGGGCGTCGAGCGCGCCGACGGCAGCAAGATCCAGCAGGCCCCGTCGATCGCCCTGGGCACGCAGGAGATGTCCCCGCTGACGATGGCGAACGCGTACGCGACCTTCGCCTCGCGCGGTATGTACTGCACCCCGGTCGCCATCGAGTCGATCACCCAGCGGGTCGGCGAGCAGTCGAAGTCGCTCCAGATCCCGAAGTCGACCTGCTCGCGGGCGATGTCGGAGACCACCGCGGACACCATCAGCACGCTCCTCAAGGGCGTGGTCGAGGACGGTACGGGCACCCAGGCGGGCCTCAGCGGCCGTGCCAGCGCCGGTAAGACCGGTACGACGGACGAGCGCTACGCGGCCTGGTTCGTGGGCTACACGCCGAACATGGCCGGCGCGGTCTGGGTCGGCGACCCGGCGCACAAGCGCAAGATGTCGCAGATCAGCATCGGTGGCGTCTGGCACGACCAGGTGTTCGGCGGTGACACGCCCGGACCGATCTGGCGCGACATGATGAGCGGCGCCCTGGAGGGCAAGGACGCGCCGAACTTCAACCTCGTCAACATCCCTGACCCGCCGAAGAACGACGACAAGGGCGACGGCAACGACAACGGGAACAACGGCGGCAACGACAACGGTGGGAACGACGGCGGAGACGACGACACCACCTTCCCGACACCGACCTTCTCGATTCCGGAGAACTTCTTCCAGGGCACGAGCAACGGGAACGCCAACGGCGGCGGGCGCGGCTGACGCCTCCGGCACATGAGACGGCCCCTTCACCGCCGTAGGAACGCATTCCGTACGGCGGTGAAGGGGCCGTTTCGTGTCCGGTCGGCCGGTGTCGGTCAGCCGGCCAGGAGCTTCTTCACGACCGCGGCGACCCGGCCGCCCTCGGCGAGGCCGGCGACCTTGGGGCTCACGATCTTCATGACGGCGCCCATGGCCCGCGGCCCCTCGGCGCCGGCCGCCTTCGCCTCCTCGACGGCCTGGACGACGATGTCGTTCAGCTCCTCGTCGCTGAGCTGCTTGGGCAGGTACTCGGCGAGCACCACGCCCTCCGCCTTCTCCCGCTCGGCGGACTCGGCACGGCCACCCTGGGCGAAGGCGTCCGCGGCCTCGCGGCGCTTCTTCGCCTCCTTGGTGATCACCTTGAGGACCTCGGCGTCGGAGAGCTCGCGCTTCTCCTTGCCGGCGACCTCCTCATTGGTGATCGCGGCGAGCGTCATCCGGAGCGTCGAGGAGCGCAGCTCGTCACGCCCCTTGATCGCGGCGTTGAGGTCTTCCTGCAGCTTCGACTTGAGCGTGGTCATGGGTCCGATTGTCGCAGGTGTGGGGCGACGGGCGCCCGCCCATTTACCGTGCGGGCGGCGGCCGGTCAAGGATGCCGCCGCGATCTGACACGATGGAGGCATGCGCGCGCGATACGGAGTCCCCTTGGGAATCGCGGCGGTTGGCGCCGCCGGTCTGGTCTACTCCGCGGGTTTCGAAGCCCGCTCCTTCCGGCTGCGACGGGTGACGGTCCCCGTCCTCCCGGCCGGCATGCGCCCGCTGCGGGTGCTCCAGGTCTCCGACATCCACATGGTCGGCGGCCAGCGCAAGAAGCAGCGCTGGCTGCGCTCGCTGGCGGGCCTGCGCCCGGACTTCGTGATCAACACGGGCGACAACCTGTCGGACCCGGAGGGCGTGCCGGAGGTGCTGGACGCGCTGGGCCCGCTGATGGAGTTCCCGGGCGCGTACGTCTTCGGCTCCAACGACTACTACGGTCCCAAGTTCCGTAACCCCGCCCGCTACTTGTACGAGAAGGCCCAGGGCCGCCACGGCCTGAACGGCAACGCGCCCGCCGTGAGCGTCGTCCACAACCCGTGGGAGGACCTGCGGGACGGCTTCGACGGGGCGGGCTGGCAGAACCTCACCAACACGCGGGGCATGCTCAAGGTCGAGGGCGTGTCGGTGGAGCTGACGGGCCTGGACGACCCGCACATCAAGCGGGACCGGTACGCGGAGGTGGCGGGCGGTCCGTCGGGCGCGGCGGACTTCTCGATGGGCGTGGTCCACGCCCCGTACCTGCGCGTCCTGGACGCGTTCGCGGCCGACGCCTACCCCCTGATCCTGGCCGGCCACACCCACGGCGGCCAGATCTGCCTCCCTTTCTACGGCGCCTTCGTCACCAACTGCGACCTGGACACGGACCGCGTGAAGGGTCTGTCCCGGCACACGGCGGAGGGCAGGACGTCCTATCTGCACGTATCGGCGGGCTGCGGCGCGAACCGCTTTACGCCGGTGAGGTTCGCGTGTCCGCCGGAGGTGACGTTGCTGACGCTGGTGGGGCGGGGGTAGGGCGGGGCCGTCCGTTGGCCGCGCGGGGTGGCGGGGGGTCTCACGGGGTCTCACGGGGTGGGTTAACCCGCACGGCCCGCCCGTATCGCCCCTTTCGCCATCCCTGCCTAGCGTGAGGGCATGACCGCCCCGATACCCAGGGACATCCCGGACCTTCCCGCGGTCCCAGGCATGCCCGGCTTCCTGCCCTCCGCCGCCCCCGCCACAGCGGTGATGGCGCCCGTGCGCCATCCCGTGGCCGCCGCCTACCGCGTACTGGTGGCCCTGACAGCCGTGGCGGCCGTGACCGTCGAGATACTCCTGACCAGCCCGGTCCGCGCACTGAGCTACTTCGCGGTCCAGAACGCGATCTTTCTGACCGCGGTGCTCCTGCTGTCGGCCCGCAGGGCGTGGACCGCCCGCCACCCCCTCCCCTCGGCCCTGACAGGCGCGACCCTCCTCTACGCCACGATCACGGCCCTGGTGTACCACCTGCTCCTGACGAACACGTGGAGCCCGTTCACCCTGACTGGCGCGGCAGCGTCCCCCACGGGCTGGCACGCGGTGACCACGCACGTCCTCCACACGGTGATCCCCCTGGCGACCCTGCTGGACTGGCTGCTGCTGACACCCCCAGGCCGCATGCACCTACGCCAGGCAGCGACCTGGCTCCTGTACCCCCTGGCGTACTTGCTGTTCTCCTTCACCCGAGGCGCACTGATCCCTCCGGGCACGGGCGGCCGCTACCTCTACCCCTTCCTGGACGTGGACCTCCACGGCTACAAGAGCGTCCTCGGCAACACCTTCCTCCTCGGCCTCTCCTTCTCCGCCCTCGCGATCCTCCTGATCGCCCTCGACCACGCCCGCCCGAACCCCATCCGCCACAGCGCCAAAACCGGATTTCGTCTCCAGCCACCGGTGGGCTAAAGTAAACGACGTCGCCGCGACGAGCAGCGACGATCGGGGTGTAGCGCAGCTTGGCAGCGCGCTTCGTTCGGGACGAAGAGGTCGTGGGTTCAAATCCCGCCACCCCGACAGTTGAAACACCAGGTCAGGCCCGGTGCTGAGGGATCAGCGCCGGGCCTGACTCGTTGTGCGTGACTAAGTGCGTGACTACGACCTGCGAGAGGCCCTCACGCCTCGCCTTGCTTCCTGGATCGCAGTAGACCCGTGCGCTGCCTACCCAGAGTGGAGACGCCGTCAGCATCAAGTGCTCGTGAAGCAGCATCCACCAAGGCGATGTAGGCACCCCAGCTCGCACCCTCGACCTCCTGCAACTGCTCCAACTGTTCTTGAGTCGCTTCTTCACTTCTCAGGCTTCTCAGGAGCGACTTGGCAGCAACCCTGTGGCTGTGAAGTTCCGCATTGGCTTCAACGGCGGCGTCTCGAACTGCCGCTGGTCCTTCAACTTGGACGGCCACCAACAGCTCTTCCATTCCGTCGTCCAACAGAGTGCCTGCCTCGCTGCAGAGTCGGTCAGCTGACTCAAGATCGTCATGTCGTTCGTCTGCGTTGTCATCGTTCAGCGCCCGACGCAAGCCAATCTCGGCGTCAGCTAGGCACCAATAGATTTTGTGATAACGCTCTGCGTAGCCGACGTAGGCAGAGCGCCTTGGCTCCCTCAGCAGTCGCACATGTTCCGCTTGAAGCTGCAGGCGGGTGGTTGATCGGCCTACCCACCCCGCAACGAAGCCAGCAGTCGTTGTGCCAACGGCACCGACTACGGCACCCAAGAGTGCAGCTATCCCCGAATCCATCTTCAGATGATGTCGCCTTGAACAACCACGTCACTAGCAGATCGGAGAGCAAGATGCCCAGATCTTGGGCCTGCTCTCCGATCTGCTCGGCTACGGATTGGAGGGAGTGCCGAAAACGCTGTCCATAGCGGTCGCTCCGGTCTGGATCACGGGCCGGATCTGCTTCCGGTAGACCTCCTCGGTGACCGCCGTACCGGAGTGCCCGACGAGCCGGGAGATCTCCTCCAGCGGGACGCCCCGGTCGGAGAGCAGCGACACGAAGCTGTGCCGGAGCTCCCGCGGCGTCCACTCGGCAGCGTCGACCCCGTCGACATCCTTGAGCGCCTGGCGGAAGGCGCGGCGGACATTGGCGGCATCGAGCGGCTTGCCGACTGTCGAGGAGAAAACGAGCCCGTGCTCCTCCCATGCCTCATCGGCGGCGAGCCGGTCCCAACCCTGATCTTCGAATTGTTGCCAGAGGGCTTCGACGCAGCGCGCCGGCAGGGCGAGGGTGCGCCGGGACTACTGCACACCTTGGCCGCCCCTTCCAGGCCATGTACCGGCTAGTGTTGCCCAGTCGCGGGCGGATCAGGGTGGAGGCAGACACGTGCCAGGGCTGGATGAGCTGACACAGTTGCTGGGCACGCCGTCTGCGCATGCGTACGCCTCCACCGACTGGAGCGGAGTCGAACACTACGTCGGGTCCTCTCTGCCCAGTGACTTCAAACTGTTCCTGGACTCCTACGGCCCCGGAGTCATCGCCTCCGAACTCGTCGTCTTCCACCCACAAGGACGCACTCCGCTCCTGGAGCGCATGCACCGGATCCACGGCACCTGGACCGAAGCACGGTCTCAACGTCCCGCCGACTTTCTCTTCCCGTTCCACCCACAGCCCGGCGGTCTCATCTCGTGGGGCTATGACTACGGCGGTGACGAGCACTTCTTCCTTCCGTGCGGCCACGACCCCGGCAGTTGGAAGATCGTGACCATGGCCCATGAGGAAGGCTGCGAAGTCTTCGATGGACAGTTCTCCGACTTCGTCATCGTGTTCATGAACCGGCTGCAAGTCATGGACGAGGCCGGCGACATCAGGGCTGCGGTCCCCAGCTTCGAGCCGTACTGAGTGGGATGTTCGTTCGCGTCGTTGCTCCGGCGGCCACCAAGTGCCCTGGCGCGTACCCCAGGCGCACCAGATAAGGCGTGACTCACAGGGAAAGCCGTCGAGCGCAAATGACGGTGCCTGTCCGCGCCGTTCGTCCAGGTCAGCGTCCAGATCGCCACCAAATGATCGCAACTTCCCAAACTGATAGCCACTACCGCGCGCCCAATGCGCTCCCTCTCGGGCCAGCATGCGCCTTCACACGCGTCAGAACCTGCGACACGGTGCCCAGAACCACGGGTTCACCATCCAGCCGAAGGGGAGACGGCATGGCGAAGTGCGGCGCGCCGACGAAGACAGGCGGTCGGTGCCAGAGGAGCGTGGTGACGGGAACCGCACGATGTCCGGTCCACCAAGGGCCCTGGTCGTCGTACGGCGTGGCCCAGCGCAAGGAGAAGGAAGCCAAGGAGAAGAAGCGCAAGATACGCAAGAAGCGCTAGCCAGCGGCTCCGCACACGTGCGCACGGGCAGGGTTCGGCTCGGCCGCGGCGACCACTCAGCTCCACGCCTGAGCCGAGCCGTGATCGAACTCCTCAAATCGGGTGTCGCTGGTTCGAATCCTGCCGGGGCACTGGGCACCAGAGGGCAGGCCGTACCGATCTTGATGGGGAGCCTTAGTCCTCGCCCACTTGCAACAACACCACCGTGAACTGATCGCCATCCCCCGCAACGACACCATCGAAGGTGTGCCGGGTGACCGGGTTCCATGCCCGTGCTCGGGGCGAGAGGTCAGTGATGTTCGTGTACCAAGCGACCTCGTAGCCCAGCAGACGGACAACACGTTCCGCCGCTCTACGGGCATGGGTGCGGTCCCGGCGTTCTGAGCCCGGGAACACGAGGTCATCGGCCGCCAGGTAGGTCAGAAGCTCCACCGCGCGCTCAGCGTCGATCTGCACCAACGCGTCGTCGATCTCTACTGGTGTATCCGGGCCGACTGCCCCCTCCACGGCATAGTGCTTCCAAGCCTCTTCGGCCTCGGCAGCCAGTCGGCGGACCAGTTCCGGAACGGATCCACCGGCCTCCTCAACCACACGGCCGAAGACCCCCTCTTCTCGCGCCAAAGAGCCCGTCAGAGCCCGCAGTTCCGCAGCTACGTCCACCGTGCCATTCTCTACCGGACCAGCCCAGACCAGACCGTGGCTTTGCCGCATCGTGCGATCGGGCGGTGAGTGTCTAACTGCGTGACTACGCCGACGAACAGCGGCGGACGAGCGCGAACGTCTGCGGACCGTCAGCGCAGGTGAGAGGCACCCCAGCCCAAGGCACCCCCCACCCAAGTTGCTTCGGGACGAAGAGGTCGTGGGTTCAAATCCCGCCACCCCGACAGTTGAAACACCAGGTCAGGCCCGGTGCTGAGGGATCAGAGGCCGTTGTCTTTCCGGGTGTGATCGTTGAGTTTCTGCTGGTCAGGCATGGTTTCGGTGTCGTTGCGGGAGGGTTCGGGCGATCAGTTCG
>NZ_JBJDQL010000095.1:0-11579 GCF_044903305.1 Streptomyces sp. NPDC019531
CCGCTGGTGCGGCGACATCACCTACGTCCCGACCGACGAGGGCTGGCTCTATCTGGCCACGGTCATCGACATCGCCTCACGGCGGGTGGTCGGCTCGGCCACCGCCGACAACGGATCAAGCTCAACACCAGGCCAAACACGCCTCACCCGCTATCACGCACCAACTCGTTATTCGGACTACTTCTGGTGACCGGCGGCAGTGTCGCGGCCGGCGGGGGCCAGGCGGCTGCCGCCACACTGGACACCACACCGCCGCCCGCCCCGAGCGTGCGGGCCGCGGTCGCACAACGGACGGTCACCCTCACCTGGCCTGCCGTGGCCGCGGCGGACCTCGCGGGGTACCTGGTGTACCGGTCGGACACGACGCCCGTGGCGCTCGACTCTGCGCACCTGCGCAGTACCGCGGTGCCCTTGAACGCGCTGACTTTCAACGACTACGCCGGCCACCGGAGCGACGTACTACTACGTGGTCGTCGCCGTGGACACCTCCGGCAACCGGACCGCCTCCGCACCGCTGGCCGTCGTCTCCAAGGACTACACTCCGCCACCCGCCCCCACCGGAGTCACGGGCTTCATCGATCCGGTCGCCCTTAAGCTCAACATCAGCTGGGACCCCAAGGCCGCCACGGACACGGAAACTGTGGGCTACCGCATCTGCTGGGGATCCGCCCCCGACGCGCCGTGCTTTTACGACGCGCTGGCGCCACTCATCACCGGCAACTGGTACACCACGCAGTTAACCGGGACCAATCCCGTACACCTACGGGTGTGCTCCGAGGACGCTGCCTATCAGCGTGCCTGCTCCCCCGTGGTGACCATTGAGGCTCCAGCGACCACAGGCTGAAGTCTCAGCTTGTCTTTTAACCTCTGAGGCTGTCGCGCTCGATGATGCTCTCGGGTCGCCTGGTCGTTTTCCCGACGTCATAGCGGGTTGCGGGGCGGTGATTTGGGGAGCCAAGTGGCCTTCCTGGCCCGGGAGTTGAGGGTTTCGGTGCACGGGCCGGACAGTGCAGGTGCGGGCGGAGGTTCCGAAACCCCCGGCGGACACGGGCCGGGGTGAGCCGGGCGGGCTCGGCCGGCCTCTCCCAGGGGCGGCGGAGATCCGCCACCGCTTCGCGGGTGAGCCGGAGCTGAGTATGGGCGGCGATCACGAGCGACGTCCAGCGATCCCCGGCCTCGGGGGTGCTTCGGGCGGGTCCACCCCCGGGTCTGCTTCATCAGCCGAAAGGTGTGTTCCAGGTCGAAGCGCCGCAGGAACGCCTGCCAGCGCACGTCGACGTTCTCGCCGCTCAGGCCGGTGGCCGAGGACCACAGCCAGAGCGGCAGCGGGTCTCCCCCGCCGCGTCCTCCTCGCGCACCCCGTCCGTGGTCCAACGGGCCCTGCGCACCGCTCGCCCGGCACGCGTCACACCGGCCGTTCCTCCGCCACGCCAGGAGAACCCGGAGCGGGCCGCTCTGGAACGGTCGTACCTCATCACCGTCGTGCGGGATGCCCTGGCCCACGGTCGCCGACCGACCGTGTGGTCGGCCCGGCTGGCCCCGCCTGCATGCCCCGGTCCCTCGCCTGCCGCTCGTGCTGGGACTGCGGCCGTTCCCCCGTCCGGGCAGCGTGAACTGTGCCTCGCGCAGGCACTGCCGGGACTGTCCGCGCCCGCCCGGGCCGCCTTCATGCTCGGCTGCACGGCATGCCCGACGACGCCACCGCCGACGTGCACGTCGAGGCCGGAGTGGACGACACCGCCGCCGCCCTTCGGGACGCCCGCGCTGTCGCGGCGCAGGCACGACCCGGGCCGTCGGCACTTCACGAGTTCAACGCCTGCACTCTCCAGACCAGCCCCACCGACCTGCTGCGGCGTCGCCGAAGGACGCGCTCGGGAACCGTCGCGGCTCTGGACGCTTCTGGCCGCGGGGGCGGTGCCGGCGAGGACGTCGCCGGACGAGCCGTCGCGGCCCGTCCTCCCCTCCGGCGTCACCGATCCCGTACCACGAGCCACCGACCTCACCCGCCCCCGACCGGGCCGTGGGACAACACCTCGCCCGTCGACTTCACCGCCTGGCCCGCGCGCGGTTCCCGCGTCCAGGACAAGGAACTACCCGGACGCACCCTGAGCACCCGGGCACGGCCACCACAGGGCACCCGCGCCACCGCGGCCCGCGCCACATCCACCGTGCCGGTATCCTCGGGCCGCTCTTCAAGCGTTTCCCCGGGCACGTCGAGGTCGCTGGCCGTGGCGCCCGTCGACGACGCGGACGTGACGACCGCGGCAGCCGTTCCCCCCACCTTCCTCCAGGTCCTCCGCCAGGACGAGATCACCCGCCGCGAGTCGGTCGCCCTCCAACGACGCCAGCACAGAGCGAAGTTCAAGCAAAAAGCCACCTTGGAGGGCGTCACACAGGCCATACCGGCCCTGCCCCAGGCAGGGGGCTGCGGCGGCAGGCCGGTCCTCCAACCGCGGTCCCCGGAACGGATCGCCGAACTCCACACGTCCCTGCTCTCCAGGGTGGACGACCTGTCCCCCTCCACCTCACCCACACTCCGCCGCCCGCACACAGCACGCCACCCGCGCGCCAGCCCGGGAGGCGACCGGCACCGCCGCGCTGCCGGCCTGGTCCCGACATGGCTGTGCTCCGGGAGAGCTTCGCGGCCGCGGTGTCCGTGCCCTCAACGCCTGGGACTTCGCCGAACAGGACCTGCCGGACGAGGGCGGCCACGCCGCGGTGACCGCGACCTTGGGCGACGAAGCCGCCACCTCCCGACGACTGCGCACCATCACGTGCAGCCCCCCATGGTGGAGCTCCGCACATCCAGGAGGCGACAATCGCGAAGCGCGTCCCCTCATGGCCTCACAGTCACCCTCACCACGCGGTGGCCGCGGTGTCGACTGACCGCGGGCACCGCTCAGTTGGGCTGGGTGGTGACGTGCGGCAACGCGGAAGCCGCACTCGCGAGCGGCGCGGCGCGGCGCGACAGGGGCATCGAGAGCAGGGACCCGAGGACCGCCCAAAGGACCGCCCCGCGCGCTTCCGCCGTGCCGTACGGTCAGCGGATCACGAACGTCGTCGCGCTGCGGGCGGGCAACGTGACCGTGAAGGAGCCGTTCGACACGCCGGTCGTGCCCTGGGACGCGACGGTCCTGGTCGCGTCGGTCAGCCACGACGCGACGCTGGACCCGGCACCGTTCGCCAGGGTGAACTGCTGACTCACGGCGGCGGCCGCCTTGTTGACGACGACCACGACCGTGGAGCCACCGCCCCGGTACGCAGAGACGTAGACGTTCGTCGCCGGATTCGCCGTCGCCCCGATCCGCACGTATCCCGGCCGGACGAACCTGGCGAAGTGCGCCATGGCCGCACCACGCTTACTGATCTTGCCGTCCTCGCGCATCGGGCCGTAGCTGCGCCTGATGTACCACCAGATGTACGCCTGGAACTCGGCGTCCACCATGGCCCGATGGATGTGCTCCCCCACATCGAGCGCCTGCGGCCACAGATCCGCCGAATCCGAGCTGTTGGGGTAGTACACCTCCGTCATCCACAGCTCCTTGCCCGCGCCCTTCTGTTTGAAGAGGGGGTACGGGAAGTTCGCGAACGGCGTGCCGTAGAGGTGAGCCCCGATGATGTCCACATTGGCGAGCGCCACCGGGTCGTTGAGGATCGGGTCCGACATGTTCTTCAGATACTGGAAGGACTCCGGCGCGATCACCCTGGTGCCGATCGAGCCGGCGTTCTCCCGCAGGAACCGGACCATTTCGGCGGGGGTCCACCAGGTCCAGTCCTGCGCGTAGTCGGGCTCGTTCTGCACCGATATGCCGTACAGGTTCACCCCGTTGTTGCGCATGTACGTGGTGAAGTCGTTGAGGTGCTGGGCGTAGGCGCCGTACATGTCGTACCTGAGACGTCGCGCGTTCGTCTGGCTGCCGTGGACGAAGGTCTCGACCATGGAGGCGGGCGGATTCCACGGTGATGCGATGACGGCCGCGCCGAGTTCGGCCGCGCGTTTGGCTGTCGCGAGGTCACGGTTCCAGTTCGCCTGGTCCTCGGGCACGGGGATCCTCAGCACAGAGAATCCCAACTGTCCGTCCGCGGTTCCGAACGCCGCGTCCCGCTGGGCCGCTGTGAGGTCTCCGATCCAGGCCGCGTGGCTCATGCCGCCGAAGCCGCGGATCGTCTGCCTGATGGCCGACGGGTCGATGACGGCCGTGGCGGCAGCCGTCACGGGCGCGGCCTCAGAGGCTCTGGCCACCGACGCCGGCGCGGTGAGCACGGGCAGGGCTCCCATCGTCGCCAGGACCGTCCTGCGGCTCGGCGATCTGCGGTCTCCGCTCTCGGACTCGTTCTGACGTTGTGTCATGTCTCCTCCTCCTGGCTGCCGGTCTTCCGCCCAGGCCCATGGGAGCGCTCCCATGCGCAGGGACGACTACGCGCTCGCTGTTTCGACGGGAGGTGCCGCTGCGTGTCGCCCCGGTCACCGCTCAGCGGTTCGGCAGGACACCAATGATGTTCGGTATCGTGAACAGTGTTCAAGTGGCGGACCTGACGAAAGTTAACGATGCCCCTCACCACGGTCAAGCCCTTCGACGGTGACGGCTGTTCCCGCAGCCGGCGGGCCGCTCCGTTCAGGGCTCGTCTCACGTGGCCGCGCTGCCACCTCGGTCCGGCGGTGGCGGCGCGGCTGATCCGGATCTGCCACGACTCGCCGGGAACGTACGAGGGCCACGCCCTGCGCGTCGAAGCACATGAGAAACCGGCGCCTGAGCAGGGGACGCGGCAGCGCGGTGGCGTGGGCCGCGAGGGCGGACACGGACAGGAGGGGCCGCACGGGCAGCACCCCGGAGACCGACAGACCGGTTCCCGGGAATCCAGCGGCCATGAAGGCCGGGAAGAACCGCATGAGCGCGAGTCACGACTCGAAGGCATCGACGGTGACCGCGTCCCGCCGACTCCCGATCGTCGCCACCCGACCCTCACTTCGTAAACGAAGATGACCACATCGGGGTGCAGGATAAGCTCGCGCCGATCCACGGCGATGGCCGGTGCGCCCCGCGCGCGGTGCCCGCCGCACCGCCTCCCCGAGTACCGCCCGGAGAACCCCATGAAGAGCCTGGATCCCCAGGATCCGCCTGCCATCGGCGGCTACCCCCTGCTGGCCCGGCTCGGGGCCGGCGGCATGGGACAGGTGTATCTCTCGCGTACGGCGTCGGGGCGGCCGTTGGCGCTGAAGACCGTGCGCGCCGAACTGGGCGCCGACGCCGGTTTCGAGGAGCGCTTCGCCCGCGAGATCGCCAGCAGTGACCAGGTGCGCTCGTCGTGGACGGCGGCGGTCGTCGACTACAGCCCCGCGGGGCACAGGCCGCAGTGGCTGGCCACGGAGTACGTGGCCGCGCCGTCCCTCGCCGAGTGGGTGCAACTCCACGGGCCGCTGCCCGAACCGGCTGTCCGGGGGCTTGCGGCCGAACTCGCCGAGGGACTGCGGGCCGTGCACCGGGCGGGTCTGGCCCACCGTGACGTGAAGCCGTCCAACGTACTGCTGGCCCGGCGCCACCCGCTGCTCATCGACTTCGGCATCGCCCGGGCCGTCGACGACACCCGGCACACCAGGACCGGCGGGGTGATCGGCTCCCCCGGCTTCATGGCACCGGAGCAGGCGTCCGGCGGCATCTCGACCGGGCCCGGCGACATCTTCTCGCTGGGCGCGGTGCTGGTCCACGCCGCCACCGGGCAAGGTCCCTTCCTACGGCCCGGTGAGGCACCGTCGGCGGCCCAGTTGCTCTACCGGATCGTGCACGAGGAGCCGGTGCTCGACGCCGTACCCCCGTCGCTCGTACCGCTGTTGGCGGACTGTCTGCACAAGTCACCGGAGCTTCGGCCCACGGCGGACGAGCTGTTGGAGCGGATCGGCGCCGGGTCGGGCACGTGGGCCGGGGCGCTGCCGGCAGGCCTCGCCGAGGACATCGCCGCCCGGGAGGCCGAACTGGGGGCGTTGCTGAAGCGCTCGAACCCGGCGGTCCCGGTGCGCGAACTCCCCACGCAGGACGCCGGATTCGGGCCGGCACCCGGATTCCCCGTGGCCGGGAGCCCGTCCACCCGCGCACCGGGCGCTTTCGGACCGCCCGTCCCTCCGTCGCCGTACGCGACCCATCCCGCTCCGCCGATGGCGAGCCCGCCGTCCGGCGCCGCCCCTGCGCAGGCGGGCCGTGCAAGAACGGCCGTCCTGGTCGTCGGCGCGGTGGCGGCTCTGGCCGCCGTGGTCGCGCTCGTGCTGCCGAACGGCTCCGGCGACGACAAGAACGGCGCGAGTGGAACAGGCGGCACCGAGGATACGCAGCATCCGTCCCCGTCCCCGTCCCCGTCCCTCTCCACTGCGACAGGCACCCTGCCCGCGTCCTGGGTGGGCACGTGGAAGGGCACCGGGCCCGGCAGCGACGCTGGGGACGGTGTGGTCAACTCCCGTACGACCGGGGTGTCCGTGACGGTAACCCTGCATGCCGCGGCCGAGGGTGACATCGTGGGCAGACAGGTCAGCCGCATCACGGACGACACCGGCCGGGACATCGGCTGCACCGAGACCCTGCGGCTGTCCGAGGCACACGGCACGACCATGGTCTTCGAGGCGGCCACCAGCACGGCCACGGATCCGTCGTCCGGTGTGCTGTGCGTACGGGGGAACGTCTACACGCTGACGAAGACCGGCGCGAACACACTGACCCTGGGCGACGAGGGGAGCCAGGCGGCGGGGGCGCCCTCCAGACTCGACCGGACCTCCTGAGGCCGGCGGTTCCGACGGGACCAGAGGGTGGACGGAACCAGCGGGCGCCCGATGGGCAGCGAAAGCGGCCCGCCCCTTCTGCACGGCCGACGGCAGGGCCAGGACGGCACCGTCGAAGACGCCCCCAGCATCGAGGTTGCGGGCTCCAGCGCGAACCCGGTGGCGGAACATTCAGAGGTACGGCCGCCCCGAGCCCGCGGGCCGAACAGCCGGTGGCGTCCGACCGGCCGCCCGAGCGTCCTGCCGGCGGGATGAACATGTGCTTGGAATCGACGGTCACTTCCTGGCGGGCCACCGACCCGGGGGACCTGGGCGCCTGGTACCGCGACTGCCTGGTCCTGGACGCCGCGGAGAACGGCCTGTGGCGGCAGGAGGCCGGGCCGACGGTGCTGGGGACGTTCGAGTCGGAGACCGAATGCTTCGGTCCCGCGCGCAGCGCACCATGCTCAACTTCCGGGTGCGCGACCTGGAGGCGATGCTCGCCCGGTCGCGCGCCAAGGGGGCTGACGTCGCCGGGGAGACCCAGGACATGGACGGTGTCGGCCGGTTCGGCTGGGTCACCGATCCGGAGGGCAACCGTATCGAGCTGCGGCAGACCGCCTGCCCCTCGCTCACGGACGCCTACCGGTGAGGCTCCGGGCACCCTTACGGCCCAGTCGCGGACCAGGCCCCCCGACTCAGGCGGTGGGTGCCGTGGATCGTGCCCTTTGCCGAGGGAGGGTGCAGAGCTGATCGAGACCAAGGCCACCGCCTGCATCGGTACGGAGTGGAACGAGCACACGCCGACGCGAACCCATATCCGCTGTCCGCAACGGACGCGGGGAGATGGTCCTGACCACACCCGGTGCTCCCGATGATTCAGGGGTTTTCCCCGCACTCTCGGGAGGGGTGCGGGGAAGAACCGGAGATCATTCCTGACGCTCAGATGATGCGATAGGGGCCCCAGCCGGTGCCGGCCTGGTAGCGGGTGCCGAGGGTTTCGATGCCGGGCTTTCCGGTGCCCGGGTAGACCCACAGCGTGCCGTCCGACGCCTGACGCGACAACACATCGGTGCGGCCGTCACTGTTGAAGTCCCCGGTCCGGAACACGTCCTGGGTCTGCCAGCTCCTGCCCACCTGATAACGAGTGGCGAAGGCCTCCATACCGGACTTTCCCGTGCCGGGATACACCCACAGCGTGCCGTCCGACGCCTGACGCGACAACACATCGGTGCGGCCGTCGTTGTTGAGGTCGCCCGTGGTGATGAAGTCCTGGCTCTTCCAGCCGGTGCCGACCTGGTAGCGGGTGCCGAGGGTTTCGATGCCGGGCTTTCCGGTGCCCGGGTAGACCCACAGCGTGCCATCGGACGCCTGACGCGACAACACATCGGCGAGCCCGTCACTGTTGAAGTCCCCGGTCCGGAACACGTCCTGGGTCTGCCAGCTCCTGCCCACCTGATAACGAGTGGCGAAGGCCTCCATACCGGGCTTTCCGGTGCCCGGGTAGACCCACAGCGTCCCATCGGACGCCTGACGGGACAGGAGATCGCCGATTCCGTCGTTGTTGAGGTCTCCTGCAGTGACGGAGTTCTGGCTCTGCCAGCTGGTGCCCGCTTGGAAGCGAGTGCCGAACGTGCTGCCGCTCGCGTTTCCGGTGCCGGGGTAGATCCACAGAATGCCGTCGTCCTTGATGGCCGCGAGGTCCGCCTTGCCGTCACCGGTGAGGTCGTCCGGGTTGCGGGAGATGGCGTGGGCGACCCAGTCGCCGATGTCGTCGACACGGGTGTCGACGGCACCGGTGCGGGTTTCGGCGGGATCGGTGCCGAGACATCCACCTTGCCAGGAACGGGAGTTGATGGCGACGAGTTCCGTGGCGCCGTCCACGGTGCGCAGGGCGGGACCACCGGCGTCACCCTTGCAGACAGTCGCGGTGTCGGAGCCGTCGAGGTCGACTGTCGTGCCGGTGGTGGAGCCGACGGTGAACGTGCCGGTGTGGAGTTTGTCGGGCACCCATTCGGTCTTGGTGCGTCCGAACCCGGCCTTCACCAGCTCCTCACCCGGGGACGCGGGCGTGGTCGCCAACCGGACGGGTGTGATGCCCGGGTCGGTGATCCTGGCGGCGAGTTTGACGAGCACCAGGTCCCGGTCGGCGTGCGGGACGAGCTGGATGGCCGGCAGGACGCTGCCGCTTGTCTGGGTCAGGTCGGTGCGGCCGACGGTGACGGTGGTGGCGACGGCGGGCTTGCCCGCGGGCGGCTTGCCGTCCGCGGCGAAGCAGGTGGCCGCTGTCAGCACCCACTGCGGGGCGACGAGCGTGCCGGTGCAGGCGCTCTCCTCCCCGACGTTGATCTTCGCGACGTAGTTCAGCTGTGCCGGGGCCTCGGCTCCGTTGAGTGCCGTGGCGGTGGCGGCGCTCAGCATGACGGGGGCCGCGAGCAGGGCGGCGGCCGACGCGGTGAGACGGGAGCGTCTGGAGAAGTGCATGAAGGTGGATTCCTAGCGCGAGGGCCGCGGGTCCTGTGGGCACCGGACCGCGCAGCGGTGAACGTGTCGGTGTGGACCCGCGGTTACTTGGAGGACCTGATCTCGACGAGCATGTGCTCGCGGCCCTCCGGGTCCGCGGCCTCCCCCACTGCGGTCCAGGAGTTCTCGGCGATGTCGAACGACTTCTGCTCGCTGCCTACGGTCATGTCGACCGTGGTCGAGTAGTCGTTGCCCCTGATCGCGAAGACCGCGGGGATCTCCAGGGTCAGCCAGCCGGAGTTGCCCACCACCTTGAAGCAGATCTTGTCCGCCCTGTCCCGGGCCATGATCTCCAGCAGGCCGGTACCACCCACACAGTCAGCCAGGGTGATGTGCCCGTCCCCGCGCTTGAGGACGATGTTCTTCTCCGCGAGGATCTTGTCGGCCTGCGGGTAGCTGAAATCCTCCACCGTGTAGCCGGGGGCATCCTCGGCGACCAGTGCGGTGGGGCCCGCTTGCTGCGACGCCCCGCCGGAGAAGCCGGTGGTCGCCGTGATCCACGCCAGGACGCCGACCGCGCCCGCGCCCAGAGCGCGCCGCGCAAGACGCTTGCGCCGCGGTCTCACGGACGTTCTGCTGCATTCCTTCATTGCATCCCCCAATTTCGTCACTGATTTGGTCACTGACGGCCGGAGTGATCACCGGGCTCGAATTCGGGCGCACAGGAATGCGATATGGACATCGCTCTGCCGGGTATTCCCCCCAACTCCCTCGGGAAGCAGTCCCCTTGCCTCCCGCGGCGAGAGTCCCCCGTCCCGGTGGTCGTCATCCGCTTCGCCATGATGACAACATGAAGTGACCCCCAGGTCGAGTGCAGAAATCACACATACCGTGGCAGCTTCCACGCCCCATTCGTGATCCCTGTCACAACTCGCAAAGGTTGCGCGGGGGCTTGTGAAGGATATGTGAGCGACCCTGACGGGTAGTCAGGGACTGGAATGCGCAAGGGCGTTGAGGAAGCTGAGGAAGGTTTCGTGAGCGTGGGAGGAGGGCCATGTCCGGCGCACTGCCGTGGTGTTGTCGTAGGTGGTACGTGGGTCTCCTGTGGCGTTGACGAGCAGAGCAGGCAAGTCGTCCCGGCCGGTGGTCGGGCGTTCGTGAGGCCGGTCCCAGAAGGCGCAGGGGTTGAGGTTGTGCGTGATGGGGCCGAACAGCCCGTCGCGCACACGGGCCCGCTGGACGTCGCGCCAGTGGACCTCCGGATTCCTCGGGGCGGCGGCGTCTCCGCACAGGATCGCGGTCTGGGCGCTCCCGTAGTGGGAGAAGTCCCCGTAGGCGGCGGCAGCCTGGACGCGGTCTTCAGGGCGTGGCGGTTGGCCCTCTCGCTGCCTCGCAGCAGCCGGGGACCGTACCGGTCCGGGTCGATGACACCGTTCAGGACGACCCGGTCGGTGCGGCCGGGGAACATCGTGGTGTACACCTCGCCCAGGCAACTGCCGTACGAGTAGCCCAGGTAGGAGATGCGCCGCTCACCGAGCGCGGCACGGATGACGTCCGGGTCGCGCGCGGTGTTGCGGGTGGTGACACTCGGCAGTACGGCAGTACGGCGCCGGCGTGCTGCCGACAGCGCTCGGCGAGGTCCCGTGAGAAGGCCGCCATGCGCACGGCACCCTGCTCGCCGCGGTCATGGCTCCGATCGCGACGACATCCACCACGCGTTAGTCATCCTCGACTGCGCCCTGTCATCTGCCGGCGACGACAGCGCACCGCACAGGCGATGCGTCCTCACATCCGGGATCTCAGTACGTCGACCTCACAGCCCGGCGCGAACGGGTCGAAGCCGTGCTCGGCCAGCCAGCGAACCACCAGCAGGCTTCGCAACGACCACCACGCACGGATCACGTCGAGGTCGACATCCGCGCCGTAGCCGGCGATGACGTCGTCGAGGTGCTCCTCGTGTCCGAGCGTGAAGGTGGCGAGGTCGTACAGGGCATCGCCCTGGCCCGCCTCGGACCAGTCGATGATGCCGGTGACCTCGTCGCCGTCGACGAAGACGTGCGCGATCTGCAGGTCCCCGTGGGTGAACGCCGGAGTCCACGGCCGGAGCGCGGCCTCGGCGACCTGGCGGTTGCGGGTGACCAGGTCGGCGGGCAGGACGCCGTTGGTCACGAGCGACTCGCACTCGGCGTCGAGTTCCGCCGCCAACTCGTCGAGGCCCCGGCCGCTCTGGCCGGGCCAGGGTGGCGCGGGCGCGTCGTGCAACGTCCGGATGGCGGCACCCCCGGCGGCCCACGCCGCCGGTGACGCGGTCGACTGCTCGCCGAGCCGGCCGAGCACGACCCCCGGCACCGCGGCGATCGCGAGCACGGAC
>NZ_JBJDQL010000096.1:0-10841 GCF_044903305.1 Streptomyces sp. NPDC019531
ACCCGAAACCCTTCGTATGGACGAAGACCGCGGACGAGATCCTTGAGCGCCTCGCCGGATATCTGAACCGAATTCCAGACTCAGGACACTAGTTGAAGTCAACATGCTCGGGCACGTACAACAACGACACCAGGGCCTCCGGGATCCACTCGGAATGGGAGCGCACCCCCGAGCTACCTGGAGGCCCTGCTTTCACGCGCGGAAACCGCCGCAGTCACCCGATCGAGACACCCGTTCGATCGGCAGTCTTCGAGATCGGTACGGGCAACAACCACTTACGTGTCGGGATGCTCCGGCAGGGCGAGCCAGTCCGACCAGGAGATCTCGCGGCCGAGGAAGCGCGGCTGCTCGAACGGCCAGTCGGCGGCGATCCACTGCGGCACCAGCGCGTCGAGGGCCTGCTCGACCTTGCTGCCCACCAGCTCGTCCACCACCCACCAGGAGATCTCGCCGTCCGCGCCGGCCCTCTCCGGTGGGTCGATGTAGACACAGCCGAGCAGAGCTGTCTCCGCCGCGTCGAACAGCGCGTAGTTGAAGGACTGGTGTGCGGCGATCTCCTTCTCGTGCCGCAACAGGTCGGCCTGGTCGGCCTCGTAGGTCATGGTGGCCGCGGGCCAGCCCCAGACCGGGCCGAAGATGGTCCACAGCCGCTCGCGCGAACCCATCACAGCCGGATAGTCGAGCGGGGTGTCCGCCTCCCGGATCGGCCGCAGGTGATGGTCACCGCCCGGCAGCGGTACCAGGACGGGGTGGACGAATTCATCGGGAAGCCAGCTCATGGCGCCCGACCGTAACAGCGCGCGGCCGTCCGCTCCCCTGGATTTTCCCCGTATACCGCCAGGCCCTGCTCTTATGTCGGGCAGGGCCCGCGATCACCCGATCGAAACTCCCGTTAGGTCGACAGACTCCATGATCGGTATGGCAACGGCTTCTGATCGGCATCGGGGGGCGGGTTCAGGCATGTGTTGCGTGGCGTGCTGGAAGTCTTCGGCGCCCGCTGTGTCGCCACTGTCGAGCAGCCCGCCCACCCTTCGACCGAGCTGACGGTCCTAGCGTCGTCGCCCTGGGACGCGTCCGGCACCGCCGCCCGTGGACTTCGCCGACGGCGGTGGACGCGGCTGCCGTCACCGAGGCACCGGACTGACCGACAAGACCGGCCAGTGGTGGCACACCCTCTCCGGCGGCGAACGCCAACGCGCCCAGAGAGCCCGCGCGCTCGCCCGGGAACCCCGCGAACTCCTCCTCAGCAAACCCACCAACCACCTCGACATCCAGCACCAGCTGGACCTGCTGACCCTCGTCATGGCCTGCCGGTCACCACCGTGATCGCCCTGCACGACCTGAACCTCGCCGCGATGTACTGCGACCGACTGTTCGTCCTGCGCGAGGGCCGCGCCGTCGCGGAGGGCACCCCGGTCGAGGGCATCATCCGTCGGCGGGACGCCAGAAATCCGTGTTCCGATAGCGCCACCAGTAGAGGACAGTGCGATCGTTGGGCCACGGGGCCAGCTGAATGCCTCGGGGCTCGAAGCGGTCGCGCTCGGGATCGATGGGGCGCCAGTTCGGGTCCATCGGTTCGTCGTCCTCGGGCGGGCGGGCGTGCTCCACGGACCGTTCCTCGCAAGCTCCGAAAGCCCGGTAGTTCTCCTGGGCCTTGGTCAGTGAAGGCCGGTTTGCTCCGCCTGAGTAGTTTGGCCAGCGGAGCTGGATGGCGTCGTCCTCCCAGAAGCAGACTGGACAGATTGAGCTGCCCCGAGTTTCGTAGAGTCCAGCGATCTTGTTTCAGGCGGACTGTGGGGTTTGCTCCTGGCTCCGCCAGAAAGCTTCCTCGTACTCGACAGGCGGTACGTAGTCGAGCGCGGAGTGCAGACGTTCTTCGTTGTACCACGTGACCCACCGGAAGATCGCCCGCTCGACCTGGTCGGCGTCCTTCCAGGGGCCCTGCATCTCGATCAGCTCGGCCTTGAAGGTGCCGTTCAGGGCCTCGGCCATCGCGTTGTCGTAGCTGTCCGCGACGGACCCGACCGACGCTGAGGCGCCGATGTCGGCGAGCCGGTCGGTATACCGAATTGATACGTATTGCGACCCGCGGTCGCTGTGGTGAATGAGCCCGGAGTCCTTCTTGATCCTCCGTCTCCACAGGGCCATCTCCAGAGCGTCCAGCGGAAGTTCGGTCCGCATGTGGTTCGCCACCTGCCAGCCGACGATCATCCGCGAGTACACGTCCAGGACGAACGCCACATACGCCCAGCCCGACCAGGTGCGGACATACGTCATGTCCGCCACCCACAACTGGTCCGGGCGCGAGGCGGTGAAATCGCGGTCGACCAGGTCCGGCGGGCGGGGCGCCGATGGCTCGGGCACTGTGGTGCGACGCCGCTGCCCGCGGATGACGCCCTCGATGCCCAGCTCGCGCATCAGCCGCTCGACCGTGCACCGGGCTGCCTCGATGCCCTTGCGTCGCAGGGCGCGGGTGATCCGCCGGGCCCCATAGATGGACCCGGACTCGGCGTGGATCTCCTCGATCAGCGGCATGAGCTGCTCGTCGCGGAGCCGGCGGGCGGACTTCGGCCGCTTCTTGCGGGCGAAGTACGTTGACGGCGACAGGTCCAGCACCCGGCAGACGGGATCGACCCCGAGGCCGCGTTCGCGCAGGTGGTCGATCACTTGCTCGGCCTCGTCCGGGGACGGTCGATCTCCTGGGCAAAAAACACGCTGGCGGCTTTCAGGATCTCGTTCGCCCGCTTCAACTCCGCGTTTTCTTTGCGGAGTTGCCTCAGCTCGTCACGTTCGGCGGTCGTCAGCCTGTCGTCGCGCTCGCCGGTGTCGGCCTCGGCCTGGCGCACCCACTGCCGCAGGGCTTCTTTGTGGATGCCGAGGTCCCGGGCGACATGCGCGACCGGGCGGCCGGTAGTACGGACCTCGCGGACGGCCCGCTCGCGGAGTTCGTCCGGGTACTTACGTGGTGCTGGCACAGCTCGTGGTTCTCCTTCGGACCAGGATCATAAGCCTGGCGTCAGGGACTCCACGAAACGGGGTGCAGCTCAGATCTGATACGAGCCCGGCGGCTCGTCCATGGTCAGACGGCCGCAGCACACGCAGGGGTACTTCAGGATCACGCCCGTCATCCTGTCCGACCCCACCGTGAGGACCAACTGGTTTCCAGGGAGTTGACCGGGAGACCCACATTTGAGGGGTGCCGATGACGATCGTTTACGACCGCACCAAGACGGTCGTCCGCCGTCACGTTGCCCCCGGCGAGGCGGTTCCCCTGCACCCGGAGGCGGTCGGCTTCGCCGGTCACTATGACTTCGGCATCGACGTCTTGGCGCGTATTGCCTGACTGGGGAAGGCCGGGTTGAGTGGCTGGTCGTCAACGCTGTCCTGTTGGGGCTGCCTGGGGTGGGAAGGGCGCACGTCGTGGTCGCCCTGGCGGTCGCGGTCTGTTGGGCGGGCTGCTCGGTCTACTTCGCCAGCCTCGACGGCGTGGTCCGTAACCGCAGAGCCGCCGAGGCCGGCGGACGGCTGGTCAACAGGCTCGGCACCGGCCTGCGGCCGAGCGTTGTCGTGGTCGGTGGGGTCGGCTGCCAGCCTCTCGAACGCATCGAGGCGAACTTGGTCTTTCAGGTCGTCTCCAAGCGTGACGAAATAGGGCTCCATCATCCTGACCTCGAACGCGATTTTCAGTGAGTGGGCCAGGATTTCGGCGATGAGGTCCTCGCCACCGCATGGCCGCCCACCTCGAGGGGATCGCCCCGCGTCGGCGGACGCGGTCAACACCCAGATTACGTAGGGACGTTGACGTCGAGGAACACGGGCGACGTGCTCGTCGTACCGGACGCACTCGCCCCGGACGTGGCGGCCGCGCAGGCCACGCTGCTGGCCCGGCCGGAGGAGGTCCGCGCCCTGATCGCGGCCGGCCGGTGCTCTGGTCGGGCATGGACGCCCCCGGCCGCGCCACCGCCCCCGAGACGGGCATCCCGGCCGCCCAGGATCTGACCGGCGGCCCGCGCGTCGGCGTCTGGATCGGCGAAAACGACTTCCTGCACCAGGAGTTGACCGCGGACGGCCGCTACGACGAGACCCGCGGCGGCCGTCCGCACGCCTACGAGGGCCGCTACTGGATCGACGGCGACCGCATCGACTACCTGGACGACCTCGGCTTCTGGGCGTTCGGGGAGTTCCGGGGCGAGGAGCTGCACCACGCGGGGTACACGATGCGGCTCGGGGCGGCGCTCCCGGTCGTGACGGATCACGGGGTGCCGCTCCCCCGGAACCCCGCGCGCAACCGTGCCTCGGCGTCGGCGTCCCGGCCTGGATGCAGGTCGAGGGCCGCCAACGCCGCGCCGAGCAGGGGCGGTTCGGCGCACACCAGCGGGCGGACGTTCGGCACGGCATTCCGCAGGCGGTGTTCGACGCCGTCGAGGAGGGCCTTGTGGCCGGCGGCCAACACGCTTCCGCCCAGGACGACTTCGGGGTCCGGGGCGGTGGCGAGTTGAAGGCGGCACAGGACGGTCAGCGCCATCCTCGCGATCTCCGACGCGAGCCGTTCCACCAGTTCGGCCGCGATCTCGTCGCCCTCGTCGCGGGCCGCGAAGACGGCCGGGCAGAGTTCGCTGAGGCGGAGCGCGGGGAGGTCGCCGTTGTGGATGGCGGCGGTGACGTCGGCGACCGTGGCGAGGCCGAAGTGGTCAATCATTGCCGCACGCAAGGCTGTTCGCGGGCCGCGGCCGTCCTCCGCCCGCGCCGCGTGCCAGAGCGCCGACGTCCCTACGTCGATGCCGCCGCCCCAGTCCCCCAAGATCCGGCCCAGCGCGGCGAAGCCGGTGGTGCGGCCGTCGGGGGCGACGCCGACGCAGTTGATGCCGGTGCCGCAGACCACGCCGACACCCCATGGGCGGCTGGCCCCGGCGCGCAGGACGGCGTAGGAGTCGTTGTCGACGCGCTGCGTGACCGCCCACCCCCGGGCACCGACCGCTTCGCGCAACGCCTTGATCTCGTACGGCAGATCGGCCCCGGCGAGGAACGCCGTGATCCCGTCCACCACGACGCCGGTCTCCACCCCAGCCGACGCCATCGCCTCCGCGCGCAACGTGGCGAGCACGTCCATCGCCGCGTCGACGCCGACCGCCTGCGGGCGGAACCCGCCGCCCCGCGCGCGGCCCAGGATGGTGCCGTCGGTCCGCAGCACTGCCACGTCGGTCTTCGAGTTGCCGCCGTCGACGGCGAGCAGCAGGCCCGTCTTCATCAGGCCCACCAAAGGTGTTCGCGGTTGGCGGCGACGAGCTTCGCCGCCAACTCCTCGGCCACCTTGACCTGCCCGATGAGCGGATGCGCCAGCAAGGCTGTCGCGACCCGGTCGACACCGCCGTACAGGGCGGCTTCCAGGGCGAGTTCCTCGTAGGCCGTCACATGGGCGACGAGTCCGGCAAAGAGCGGCTCTACGGCCTTGACGGGCAAGGGAGTTGCTCCCTGCGCGTCGATACGGGACGGGACCTCGATGACAGCGTCGTCGGGGAGGAAGGGCAGCGTGCCGTTGTTGCGGACGTTGGCGACGCGGACGTCGCCGGTGTCGGCGGTGAGGGCGTGCACCAGCTGCACGGCGGCTTCGGAGTAGTAGGCGCCGCCGCGCCTGTCGAGGAGCGCGGGCTTCTCCGTCAGGGCCGGATCGGCGTACATCGTGAGCAAGTCGCTTTCCATCTCGGCGACTTGCTGGGCGCGGGAGGGTTCGGCGAGCTGTTCGCGGAGGACCTCGTCGTGGGCGTAGTAGTAGCGCAGGTAGTACGACGGGACCACGCCCAGGCGGCGGACCACGTCCAGTGGCATGCGCAGCCGGTCGGCGAGGGCCTGGCCGTGTTCGTCGAAGATGCGCGGCAGGACGTCGACGCCGTCGAGCCACACCGCCCGTTCCCAGGTGAGGTGGTTGAGGCCGACGTGGTCCAGGGTGACGCGCTCGTGGTCGACGCCGAGCCAGTCGGCGAAGGTGCGCTGGAAGCCGATGGCGACGTTGCAGAGGCCGACTGCCCTGTGTCCGGCGTCCAGGAGGGCGCGGGTGACGATGCCGACGGGGTTGGTGAAGTCGACGATCCAGGCGTTCGGGGCGCGCTTGGCGACCCGTTCTGCGAGGTCGAGGACGACGGGCACGGTGCGCAGGGCCTTGGCCAACCCGCCTGCGCCGGTGGTCTCTTGACCGATGCAGCCGCACGCGTGCGGGAAGGTCTCGTCGACGTGCCGGGCGGCCTGGCCGCCGATGCGGAGCTGGAAGAGGACCGCGTCGGTGCCGTCGATGCCGGCGTCCGGGTCGGCGGTGGTGGTGATCTTCGCGGAGCTGCCCTGGCGGGCCAGGATGCGGCGGGCGAACGGGGCGATGACGTCGAGCCGGTCCGGGTCGGGGTCGACCAAGGCGATCTCGGTGACGGGCAGGCCCAACCGGGCGAATCCGTCGATGAGTTCGGGGGTGTACGTGGATCCGCCACCGACAACGGTGATCTTCAACCTTTGACTCCTGTCAGGGTGACACCTTCGATGAAGGCCTTTTGCGCGAAGAAGAAGACGATGATCACCGGCGCCATCGCGATGAGAGTGGCCGCCATGGTGAGGTTCCACTGCACCGCGTGGGAGGTCTTGAAGGTCGCCAGGCCCAGGGCGAGGGTCCAGTGGGCGGGCGTCTCGCCGGTGTAGATGAGAGGGCCGTAGTAGTCGTTCCAGGCGTTGAAGAAGGAGAAGAGGCCGACGGCGACGAGCGCGGGGCGCATCATCGGCAGCACCACCCGGGTGAGGACGCGGAGTTCGCCGCAGCCGTCGATGCGGGCCGCGTTGAGGTAGTCCTCGGGGACGGTGAGCAGGAACTGGCAGAGCAGGAACACCGAGAAGGCGTCGCCGAAGAGGGACGGGAGAACCAACGGCCAGATGGTGCCGGTGAGATGGAATCTGGCCCACATCAAGTACATGGGGATGACAAGGACTTGGGGCGGCAGCATCATCATGGTGATGACGCAGAGGAAGGCCACGTTGCGGCCCTTGAAGCGGAGTCGGGCCAGCGCGTAGGCGATGGGGACGCTGGACAGCAGGGTGGCGGCGGTCGCGGCGACGGCGTAGAGCACGGTGTTGGCGAGCCAGGTGCCGATCGGCGCGGTGCTGAAGACCGTGCGGTAGTTGGACCACTGCCAGTGGTGGGGCCACAGGCTGGTGGTGAGGGACTGGCCGTCGGTCATCAGCGAGGTCAGGAAAATGAACACGATCGGGCCGATGAAGGCGCAGGCCAGACCGACGGCGATGGCGTGTTCGGCGATCCAGATCAGGGTTGTGCGGCGGCCGGCCCGGCCGCGCGCGGCACGGTGGGGGGAGGCGGCGCGGGTCTGCCGGGCGGGTGCGGGGGCGTAGGTCGTGGTCATCGCGGCTGCTCCTCGGTGGCCAAGTACCGTGCGGGCGTGGCGACTTCCGGACGGGTGAGGCGGTGGGTCATCGTGGTGACTCCTCGATGTCGAAGCCGGAGGCGCGGCGGAGGAGGACGACGGTGAAGGCCATCGCGACCACGAAGAGCACCACGGCCAGCGCGCAGGCGTAGCCCGCGTGGAACTGGTTGAAGCCGGCGATGTAGAGCTGCTGGGGGAAGGTGAGGGTGGAGCCGTCGGGATAGCCGGGCGCGGCTTGGACGTTGCCGTTGGCGACCTGCGAGGCGACCATCGCCTGGGTGAAGTACTGGAGTCCGGCGATGACGCCGGTGACGGTCGCGAACAGCACGACCGGGGAGATCGTCGGCAGCGTGACGAAGCGGAAGCGGTGCCAGGGGCCGGCGCCGTCCAGTTCGGCGGCCTCGTACAGCTCGGCGGGGACTTCCAGCAGGGCCGCGAGGAAGATGACCATCATCGTGCCGCTGCCCCACAGGGCGAGCAGGGTCAGGGCCGGTTTGGACCAGTCCGGCGAGTTGAACCAGAGCGGTCCGTGGATGCCGAGCAGGCCCAGGATCCGGTTCACCGGGCCGGAGTTGGGGTTGAACATGCAGACGAAGGCGACGGTCGCGGCGACCGGCGGGGCCAGCGCGGGCAGATAGAACAGGGTGCGGAACAGGCTCGCCCCGGCCTTGAGCCGGGCGGTGACCATGGCCACGCCGAGGGCGAAGAGCACCTGCGCCGGGACCATGATGACCACCAGCCAGGCGGTGTTGCGGACCGCGTGCCAGATCAGCGGGTCGCCGTCCAGCAGATAGCGGTAGTTGCGCAGCCCGACGAACTGGGCCTGGGAGATCATGTTCGAGTTGGTGAAGGACAGCCAGACCGTCATCACCAGCGGGTAGATCAGGAAGACGGCGAAGCCGACCAGGCCGGGGGCCAGGAAGAGCAGGACGCGCAGCCGGTTGCGGCGCAGGCGGGCCTTCAACGGGGCTGTGGTGAGCGGGAGTTCGGTGAGCTGTTGGGTGGCCATGCCGTCACTGCCCCAGCTTGAGCGCGGCGTTGTTCTGCTTGTCGACGGCGGCCAGTCCGGCCTTCAGGTCGGGTACGCCGCCGCTCTGCCACTTCTCCACGAAGTGACCGAAGTTGGTGAGGTAGGCGCCGCCGTCACCGCTGGCCGGCGTGGTCGTGGTGAGCGGGTTCTTGTAGACCTCGAGGAACGGCGCGAAGTGGGGGTCCTTGGAGAGGCCGAGCGCGGGCGAGTCGAGCGCCGCCTTGGTGGTGGGGACGTTGCCGATCGCGTCGGCCAGCGTGGTCAGCGCGTCGGTGTCGGTGGTGAGGAACTTGATCAGCTTCCAGGCGGCGCCCGGGTGTTTGGCGCCGCGCGGCATGCCGATCACGTTGCCGCCGACGTAACCGGCGTCGTACAGCTCGGACTTGCCGTCGGCGGCCGGTATCGCGGCGGTGCCGTACTCGATCTTCGCCTTGTCGTTCTTGATGAAGGCGTTGCGCCACTCGCCGTCGATCATCATGGCCAACTTGCCGGTCTCGAAGGCGTTCTGGGCGGAGAACTCGTCGCCCATGCCCGCCTTGAACGTGACGAGCTTCTTCGCGCCGAACCAGTCGACGAGGCTCTTCTGCCAGGTCAGCGCCTGTGCGAAGGCGGGGTCGGCGCCGACGTTGGACTGGCCGTCGGCGGTGAGCCACTTACCGCCCCAGCTGGGGACCAGGTGCTCGGTGAGCATCTCGTAGGCGCCCAGGTAGGGCATGAACCCTGCGGTCTTGATCGAGCCGTCGGCGTTGAAGGTGGTCAACTTCTTGGCGTCCGCCGCCAGTTCGGACATCGTCTTGGGCGGGGAGGTTATCCCGGCCTTCGCGAAGAGCTTCTTGTTGTAGTACAGGCCGAAGGTGTCGGCGAGCCACGGCATCGTGCAGCGCTTGCCGTCGAACGCGGTGTACGACTGGACGGCCTTCGGGATCTGGCTCATGTCGACGTGGTCGGCCTTGATGTCCGGGGCGAGGTCCTGGAAGGCCCCGCTGGAACACCAGCCGCCGACGTTCGCGGCGTTGAACGAGGACGCCACGTCCGGGGCGGTGCCGCCGCGGATGGCCTGGTTGACCTTGTCGTCGGTCTGCGCGGCGACGGCCTTGACGGTGATGTACGGGTATTTCTTGTGGAACTTGGCCAGAACTGCGTCGACCGAGGCGATCTCGTGCGGGGAGCTGAGACCGTGCCAGAAGGTGATGGTGACCGGGGTGGTGTCGTCGGCGCCGGTGTCCGCCTTCGACGTGGCGCCGCCGGTGGTGCATGCTGCGGCCAGCAGCGCCGTGAGCGCGATCAGCGACCCGGCCACGGTGCGGTGGGCGGTACGGGCGGTACGGGTGACGGGCCCGCCACGGGACTGGGACATGGAACCTCCGGCGAATTCGCTTACCACTTATTGACCAGTGGGCACATGCTGGGGCACCATTTGGTCAGTGTCAAGCAAGTCCACCGCACGAAGTCCCTGGAGATAGGCCATCAAAGCGTTACATTGCACCGGCTGAAGTTGAACCACTGGTAAAGAAAGTTGGTAGGAATGGTCAGCGGTGAGAGCCGTTGGGAGAAGCGGGAACGCATCCGCACCCACCTCCTCGACCTGGTCGAGGAGACCGGCCCCGGACGCCCCCTCCCGGGCGAGCGGCAGCTGTGCGAGGAACTCGGGGTCTCCCGCCCCACCTTGCGCGCGGTGGTCGACGACTTCGTCCGCGACGGTCTGCTGCTGCGGGAGCACGGGCGCGGTGTCTTCGTCGCCCGCGCCAAGGTCGCCCAGCACCTCAGCGGCGCCGCCCCCGGGCAGGCCCAGGGGCTGGGCGTCGGCGGTGTCGACGGCACGTGGGCGAGCCGCATCCTGGACTTCAAGACCGTCGCCGCGGGACCCCGGATCGGCCGCCGGCTGGGCATCGCGCCCAGCGAGCAGATCCTGCGGATCACCCGGCTGCGTACGGTCGACGGCGACCCGATGTGTGTGGAGACCCTCCATGTCCCGCACGTACTGGTCCCCGGGCTGACCGCCCGCGACCTGGAGACCGACTCCTTCTACCGACTGCTCGGCCGGCGCTACGAGATCCTGCTGACCGACGCCGCGCAGAGCATCGAACCGACGGTCGTCGACGAGTGGGAGGCCGAGGTCCTCGGCGTCTCCGTGCACACCCCCGCCCTGCTCTTCGAACGGGCGGCCAGGGACGCGGACGGCCGGGTCGTCGAGTTCACCCGCTCCGTCTACCGAGGCGACCGCTACCGCATCTTCACCAAGCTGTCCCTGGCCGCCCGGCCCGACGGCGGACGCGTCGTCGACGGCTCCTGGTCGGCGGCCACCACCGTCCCCGGCGCCGACACCCTGGTCTTCGACCCCTACTGGACCAACTAGGCACCCTCACCCACCCGTTCACCGCGCCGGTCCGCCGACC
>NZ_JBJDQL010000097.1:0-10750 GCF_044903305.1 Streptomyces sp. NPDC019531
GGTACCACATCGCTACGCGATGTGCAAGCGAACACCCGCGCTGCGCGCGGGTGTTGCGCTTCCGCTCCGCGGAAGCGCTGGCGGGACGCTCCGCGTCCCGCTCAACCTGATTGCTGCGCAATCGGGTTGATGCTCCGTCCGCTGCGCTCCCGGAGCGGGGGACTTCGTCCCCCTGCCGGGGCCTCCGCTTCGCTCCGATCCCGGTACGGCGGGTCCGCTGCGCTCCCCCGCCTGACGGTCCTTCCGGCTGCGCCTGCAGTCCCTTCGGCCCGCTACCGCGGGCCGGGCTGGCTAGGAGCGGCGGGTGGCGGTCGGCAGGGTGTGGCCCTGATCTGGTGGTAGGTCATAAAGCCCCGCACGGTCACCGCTGCCCAGATAGCAGTGCTCACCAGGGGCCACCACAGATCCCACCCCTGCTCACCCTTGACGAGTGCCCTCACCCAGCTGATGGTGAGGAACAAGGCCAGCCATCTGACCCACCGCCAGGTCCTCATGGCCCTTCCGGCACGGGCCTCACTGGGCTCTTATTGTTGGGCTTGTTTGCCGTCCACGTCTACCGCCTACCCGCTGCAAGGAAGCATCGTCATCCCGCAGTGCCCGGTCGGTGTTCGCAGTGCGCGTCACGGTTTTCGAAAGTGCGCCGGACCGCAGCGCCCTCATCCTCGACCAGCCCTGAGGGGTCCGGCAGTTCAAGCACGGTGGCGCAGTGCTCGCACAGCATCGTCCCGCCTTCGGCCGGGACGGCCGGCCTGCTCCCGCACGCCTTGCACATTCCCTCGCTCCGGTCGCTGCGCTCAGACTGCTGGTGTTCCATCGATGTGCCCTTCTCTATGGGGGATGCCGGGTTTCCGATCGTCTGAACCGGGTGCCCTAAAACTGGCCGGGCATATCGACGAGTGGCGTGCTTCAAAATAGGTCTGGGATAGACTCTGGACTGAGACAGTGGCCGTGGTGAGGCATCAGGACCAGTTCGGATCACGTTTCTTACGCTGGCTCTGATCGAATGCGTCACCCCGGTTGCGGATGGCCTCACCGGGGCGGACCCCGGTGTATCGCTTGGGATTTTTTTTGTTCCCTGCCTCGTAAAGAAGTCTTGCCCGGCCCTAGGAGAAGGCAGATCAGAATGGCAGCGAAGGAGCTCCGTCCCCACCAGCGAGAAGCCGTGGACGCAGTACTCCGTGCGCTCGAATGTCCTGCAAGATCGACTGTGCCCGAGCGCGGACTTCGTGCTCAGGTGATCATGGCGACCGGAACCGGGAAGACCCTCGTGGCCACCCGGAGCGCGGAGGAGCTCCGCGCGGGCCGTGTGCTCGTGCTCGTGCCCTCGCTGGACCTGCTCGCCCAGACCGAGACCGCGTGGCGCGCAGGCGGTCGTAGCGGCCCGATGATCGGGGTGTCGTCCCTGCGAGGGGAGGATGCGGGCTTCCCGAACACCACGGACGTGGACGAGCTCGTGGAGTGGACCCATCACCTGGACAAGGTCACCGTGTTCGCCACGTACGCCAGCCTCGGTCTGGGCACGCTGGAGCGGGCGCATCAGGGGGGCCTTCCGGGGTGGAGCTTGATCGTCGTGGACGAGGCACACAGGGTTTCGGGCAGGATCGGCAGGCCGTGGGCGGTCGTCCACGACAACACCCGCATCCCCGCCCTGCGCCGGCTGTACATGACCGCCACGCCGCGGCTGTGGCAGCTGGACGAGGACTCCGCGCAGGGCGCGCCGGGTAAACTGGTGGCCTCGATGGAGGACGATCCGGACGGGCCGTTCGGCAGCAGGGCGTTCACTTTGACGCTCTCGGAGGCCATCGACAGGGGAATCTGTGCCCCCTACCAGGTGGTGTGCCTGGACATCACCGACACCCAGCTCCAGGCCGCACAGCTTCTAGGCGAGGATGCGCGCTCCGAGCAGGTACGCGGGGCGCGGCTCGCCGCCCTGCAGACCGCCTTGGTGAAGACGTCAGCCGAGGAAGGCTTCCGGCGCACGCTCGTCTTCCACCACATGGTGAAGGAGGCGGAAGCGTTCGCGGCCGGCCTTCCCGACGTCGCCGCGCAGCTGTACGACGCGGACCCGGAGCTGTACCCGAAGACGGTCTGGGCCAACTGGCTGTGCGGCGAGCACAAGCCGCTCCACCGGCGCCGCGTCTTGGACAAGTTCTCCAGGGGAATCGCTGCTGACGGCACGATCGTGGAGAAGACGTTCCTCGGGTCCGTTCGCGTGCTCGGCGAAGGCATCGATACATCCCACTGTGACTCCGTGTACTTCGCGGACGTACGCGGCTCCATGCCCGACCTCGTCCAAGCCGTTGGCCGGGCGCTGCGGATGCAGCCGGGCGAGGGCAAAACGGCGTCGCTGGTCGTGCCGGTGCTGCTCGGGCCCGGCGAGACGGCCGACAACATGCTCACCAGCCGGGCGTACGGCGGCCTCGCGAAGCTGCTTGAAGCGCTCAGAGCGCACGACACACGGGTCGTGGAGCAGCTCGTCGAGCAACAAGCACCAAGCCGCGTCCGAGGCGTTCAAAGCCGCAGCGGAGAGGAAGACGAGGGAGCCGAGAGCGACCGAAGCGACTGGCTGTCGGTGCCAGCCCGGCAGTTGCTGAAGTTCAGCACGCCGCGCGACCCCGCCCAGCTGGCAGCGTTCATCAGCCTGCGCGTCCTCAACCCCGAACACCAACACTGGCGACGCGGCATCGAAGCCGCCACCATCTATCACCGACTCCACGGGGACCTGAAGGTGCCGTTCACCTTCCGCGTCCCCGGCAGCGGGAGCGAGGAGGCTAGAGCCGAAGGGTGGCCGGCCTCCCTCGCCGCCTTCCCACTTGGGCAATGGATCGCCGACGCCCGACGCTTCTACACCCGCGGCGACATGGACGAAGACCGCATCAAGCAGCTGGAGAAGCTGGGCATGGTCTGGTCGCACTTCGACGTCGCGTGGGAGGAAGGACTCGCCGCCGCGCGCGGGTGGGCGGCCGAGGCGGGCCACCTCCTGGCGCCGCTGGACGCCACGTACCAGGGGGCGAAGGTGGGGATCTTCCTGAAGAACGCCAGGGCCGCCGCGCGGAAGGCTGCCGAGATCGAGCAACGGCGTACCCAGGGGCTCCCGGTCGGATCGTCGGCCGGCGCCCTGTCGCAGGACCGGCGCGAGCAGCTCGAGGACATTGACCCCGCCTGGTGCCCCACCTGGCCCGTGGAATGGCAGAGAGCCTTCCACCTCACCCGGCAACACCTGGAGCAGGGCGGCGCGCTGCCGACCGAGCCGGGTGGCGTCGTACGCCAGGGCGAGGATCTGGGGCGGTGGGTCAAGGCGGTGCGCTTCGGCTGGGACAAGCTCACCACCGTCCAGCAATGGATGTGCGAACACATCCTCGGAATCCAACCCGCGGCCGAGGAGGAGAAGCCACGCCCGCGCCGTACACAGGCCGACAAGTGGGCGATGAACTACGCGGCCGCCAAGCAATTCTACGAACGCGAGGGGCACCTTCGAGTCCCGAGGCAGCACGTCGAACGGATCGTCATCGGCGGCGACGGTGACAGCGGCGAGGACCAGGAGGAACGGGAGCTCCGCCTCGGGGCATGGGTCGGGAATCAGCGGAGCAGGGCCGCGACGCTGACGCCGGAGCGGATGGAGCAGCTCTCCGCGATCGGCATGCGCTGGACATGATTCTGTTCCTGTGCCAGCGATGTTGTGATCGCTCACCGAAGGTTTTCGTCACGGATCATCCTGCGGAGGCTGGTGCGGGCTGCGGTCAGGTCTTCTTCGAGGGTGTTGATGCGGGCGCGGGATGTGGCGTTCTCTGCGGAGGCCTCCTGTAGCTGGCGGGTGAGGTCGTGATTCAGGGCGGTCAGTTCGTCTGCTCTGGTCGCTAAGTCCGGGGCGTGGATGGCATCGAGGTGCTGGCCGAGTTGGTGACGCAGGGCTGTCTGGAGCCGGTCGCGTTCGCTGCGGAGTTCTTTGATTTCTTGCCGGGCGGTTTCGAGTTCGGTGCGCAGGCTTAGCGGGGAGGGCGGGGTTGCCGTGGCAGATGGTGGGGCGCTGTGGGCTTGGCGTAGTTGGGCTGCCTCGATGTGCTCGCGTACGCCGGGGGCATAGGTGAGCCAGGTGGAGACGCGGGCGGCGCGGGCGACTGCGGCGAAGGTGAGCGGCTTTCCCTGTTTCTCGAGTGTGGCGAGGGCGGTGAGGACGCGGGCTCGTTTGTCGAGGCTGTGACGGCGTCTGGCTTCGGCGAGGGAGGCGGGGTTACCGCGGGGGTTCATTGAGGGTCTTTCGGCCGGACGGTGGTGAGGGGCAGGAGTGTGTGGTTGTCGCCTGCTCGTGCTTTTCGCAGCACAGTGCTGGCTTCTTCGATCTGTGCGCGTTCGGGAGCGGGGAGGGAGCCCAGGTGTTTGTGCATGCGGTCGATGACTCGCTGGTAGGCGGTGATCTGTGCGGTGAGGGCGGTGGTGACGAACTCGGCTGCGCCCATGGCGAGTGCGGTTTCGCGGTCTGCTCGTAGTTCGTTGATGTGCTGTTCGATGGCGGGCAGGTAGGAGGGGTCGGGGCGGTAGAAGCCGCAGCCGGCGCACTGGAAGCGGATGGGGCACGCCTGGCCTCCGGCTTTGACGTTCGACGGCTCGGTGCAGCCGCCGTAGGGGACGGCGACGGAGCGCATCTCGTAGGCCGTGCTCGAGCTGGGGCTGGGGTGGCCATGTTGGTCGAGGACATGTGCGCTGAGTTTGGCCACGGCTTCGCTTTTCCGTTTGAGGGAGACGGTGTAGTAGCGCTGCGTCATGGCGATGGATTTGTGGTCCATCAGTTCACGCAGCACGTCGACGGGAGTGCCGGCGTCTGCGTGGCGCTGGGCGTAGGAGTGGCGGAAGGCGTAGGGGTAGATCAGGGACCGGTCGAAGAGCAGGCGTTGTCCTTTGGAGTCGGTGCCTTCGGCGTGGAGCTGGGGCAGGGCGTCTGCCCAGAGCCTGAGGGCGTCGCTGAGGTAGGCGCTGGAGATGTAGGGGGCGTCGCTCAGGGGGGTGAGGGAGGGAAAGAGGTATCGGTCGCCTTTGGCGGGGAGGTGCAGCTGGTCGCGGCAGTCCTGCCAGGTTCGGATGGCGTCGGCGGTGGAGGTTGTGATCGGCAGACGTCGGCGGTGGCGTTTCCTCTTGTGGTTGTCCCAGATCAAGGTGGGTTGGCCGTTGCGGGTTTCCAGGCAGTCACGGGACAGGGAGACGATCTCGAGCGGGCGGCGCCCGGTGTCGCGCAGGACGATGTACATCGTGCGGTACAGCAGGTGCCGGGCGTCTGGGGCGATGTCGCGGCAGCCGTAGGTGTTTCCGGTGCCCAGGGTGTCGAGGTGGGCGTCCAATTGCCGGATGACGGACTCGGGGATGGCCTTGCCGATGAAGTCCTCATTGGGTTCTTCCACGGAGATGACGTGCTCGACGGGCACGCGGGTGAAGGTTCCGGCCAGGTCATCGAGGGTGCCACAGCGACGGCCGTAGGCGATGAGCTGGAAGAACATCCCCAGCAGGCTGCGTCGGAAGGAGGAGGAGTAGGGGGTACCGTCTCGTTTGCGTGCAGCTCGGAAAGCGTCGACGGCCAAGGTGGCATCGGCGAAAGTCAGAACGGTGGGATCGTCGCCGACGTCGGTGCGCTGGGCGAGAGCCGTGGAGGCGATGCACGTCGCCTGAAAAGTTCGCTTGAAGTCTTCCGTGGTGGGGCGGGCGGTGCTCCCCCAATGACGCAGCGCCTGGCGCAGCCAGGGCTGGCGGACTGTGCGGAGATCCACGCGGCCGGGCAGATGCCGGCGCTTGCCGGAGGCGCTATGGCGCAATCCGAGGACGCGCAGATCGATCACGTCCTGGTCGATGAGGGTGATCCCGGAGAACTCGCTGTATCCCGCGCGGCCGGCGGACTGCAGGTTCTCCAATGTGCGGACGGCAGACTGGTGCGGCTTGGTGAGCCGGGCCGCGTTGGTGGCGTCCAAAAGGGTGTCGGCCGTGGTGAGGTGGCTGATCACGCCGCGGATCCAGTGAGGTTCCAGGGCACGTACCCACTGGTCCATCTGCTGCACGGCGTACAGCACTTCCCAGCGCAGCAGCTCGGGCAACGGGGCGAGATGGAACTGGTGCGCCAGCAGATACAGCGGCTGCCCGTCGCCCACTGCGCAGCTGGGACGGGGGCGGTGCTGGAGCGGCAGTCTGCCCTCCAGGCACGCCAGTGATAGTTGCACAGCCCCCGGGAATTCATGGATGCGCCGGCACAGTCGACGACCATGCAGACGGGCACGTCGGTGAAGGGCATAGCGCGCTCACGGAGCCAGCGTTCGAACATGCCTCTTGCCTTGTGGTACTTGCGGGAGTTGTTGTGGGCAGCGCACAGGCCTCCCGACACCTGGGGCCGTACGCACCGCGCGCCGTCCCGGGTGAGCGTGCACGGCCCGACGACCGTCAACGGCATGGATTTGGAACGGGCGGGGGTGAAGGTGGCGGCGAACTCTTCCCGCGGCAGGCCGCTCTTTCTGCGCTGGTCCGAGCAGTACGTGCAGAACGTCTCCTGAGCGCGCACGATCACGTCGCAGCGGCGGGTGCGGCACCGGGAGGACGAGGTACGCGGGTTGTCGAGATCTCCGGTGAACAGCCATCTGACGCTGTCCCACTCCCCCGGCCGCCACGCGGGATCGATGTGGGCACGCAGCCACCTCTCCCACGACTTCTTCGTGGCCCTCGTCGGCGCCTCCAGTGCGGTCACGGGCGCGGTAGCGGTGCTCACTGGTTCTCCCGCCATGACTGGGCCCGGTCGACAGCCGCCCGGGTCTCGGACTCATCGACGTGGCGGTAGCGGTCCATGGACAGCGGCGAGGCGTGACCCAGCAGCTTTTGCACCACGTCCCGGTCTACTCCCTCGCGCAGCCAGTGGGTGGCAGCTGAGTGGCGCAGCATGTGCGGCCGCGCCGGATGCCCGGCGCGGCGGGCCAGACGGTCGAAGACGTTCTTGGCGTTCGGGTAGGTCATGGCCCGCCCCAGTGGCGGTCGGAAGAGGTTCACGAACACCATGCCTGTCTCGGCCGCGGCGGCCACCGGGGTCCGTTCGTACTGGTAGTCGGTGTAGAGGGAGACGATGTCGGGGGTGACGGGGAGGCAGCGCGGGTGTCTGGACTTGGCCAGGGCCCGGTTCGGGTTGTCGGTGCGGCGACGCGCATGAAGGTGCGGGCCCTGCACGGGGCATCCCAGGGAGCGTGACGAGGCCAGGAAATGCAGATCTTCATGGCGCAGGCCCAGGGCCTCCCCGATCCGCAGGCCGGTCGCGGCGAGCAGCGCGATGAGGAAACGGTCCCGCGCTCGGGGCGTATCCGCGATCATGCGGCGGATCTGCTCCGGGGTCAGGTCCTCGTAGCCGGGTTCGCTGACCTGGAAGCGAAAAGCCGATATCTGGACCTGGCGCCACTGGCCGCTCTCGCCGGCGTCGTACCCGGCCGGGAGGTACCGCAGGAACTTCGGCTCCGACAACAGGCCGGCCGTCTGGGCAGGGACCCATCCGTGCAGTGCGCCGAAGCGCAGGAAGTCCGTGACCGCCGTCATCACCGCGTTCGCCGTGCCCTGCGAACGGTAACGGGGCGCAGCCGTGGTCGGGGAACGGCGGCTGCGGGCCGGCAGCGGCGTGGTGACCAGCCACTGCTGCAGCCCGGACAGCGCCATGAAACTCGGACGCCACCACTCGATACGGCGCTCTGTGCAGTAGTTCAGATAGAGGGCGAGACGGCCTGCGTAGACCCGTTCCGTGTTCGGCGAGCGGCCCTTACTACGCAACCCGGCCAAAAACGCACACGCCTCGGCATGCAAGTCGTAGGTGCGCGCGTCGGCCACCACCCACCGCCCCACACCAGTCACCGGCGAGATCGAACGCTCAGCCACATAGCTCTGCTCCACCCACCAAACAGACCAAACCCTGCCGAGGGCCGGAGCCCGTTCCCGACAGCTGCCACACGACCAGGTGAGGGTCTCGCCAAACACACCTCACCAACCACCCCACCTATGGATAAAAATTCGCACCCTCTGTCCATTCGGCAATCGCAGCGATTACTGAGCGTTTTCAGCGTTGCTTCTCCAGGGTGAGGACGGCCTTGGTGATGACGCTCATGCGGTTGGGGCTGATGCGTGATCTGCGGAAGATCTGCCAGGACTTCAGCCGTGCCATGCCTCGTTCGACAGGTGCCCGGGCCGCGGACAGGGCCCGGTTCTCGGTCCGCTCGGTGAGGGTGAGTTCGCCGTTGGGCGGGCGGCGCTGGGCGGTGGTGACCCAGTCGCCCGCACCGATGTAGGCCATGTCGGCGAGGATCGGGACGCCCTGGCGCGCGCAGATCCGGAGGATCTTGTGGGTGCGGGCGGCCGTCAGATCGTGGGGTTCGGCCCGGCAGTGCCGGCGACAGCCACAGAATCTCACCGGCCGGGTCCGTGACGACCTGCACGTTCACCCCGTGCCGCTTGTGTTTCGAGGAGTAGTCGTCCCTGCCGTCGCCGACGCGGTCGCACTCGGCGAGCGTGCCGTCCAGGAGGACGAAGTCCGGGTCGTGCACGCGCAGCGTCTTCAGCAGGCCGGGCGCCTGCTCGGCGAGCAGACCGGTGACCGCGGTGACATAGGCGTGGGCGGTGCCGACGGATATCCCGAAGGCTCTGGCGATACGGGCGAGGGTGTCATGGCGGCGCAGGTACACGAGTGCGACCAGCGCACGGCGGTGCGGCGGGAGTTTGCACCGCCGGTCACCCTCACGGGTGACGATGAGCATCGTGACCCACTCGACCAGGGCATGGGGCAGGTCGAGTGCGGCAGGATACGGAACCAACAGGGCTCCTGTGCTGCTGAGTTGAGACGTCGAACACCTCCCTCAACGGCACGGGAGCCCTGTCCGTTGCGCACCCCGACCTCACACCGCCCCCGTCACCCGATCGGTGGCCACACTGAAAACGCTCACTGTGCCCTGCAGGGCGCCTTCGGCCAGGTCGGGCTGATGCCCTGGCAGGTGTGGGCCGACCGCGTCCTGTACGAGGCACAGGAGACCGCCGACCCCGTGCACCTCTCCGGTATCAACCCAAACATTGCCGTTAAATACGCGCACGCCGCACATCCGGACAAAGTCCTGCCCCGGATCCGACGACCGGGCGACAACGCCCCGCGCCCGCCATGCACCGTGGAGGACGTCGACAGTCGAGCCCGACTGCTCAACCGCTGCAGCCGCAGTGCCCGGGAGTTGGCGGTGTGGGCTGGATGAGGAGCGGGAGGAGCTTACGTCCAGGAAGCTCGGGGCTAGCATCACGACTCAAAGACATCCCCTCGAACCACTTCTTGCGCCAAGGGCAGGCGGGGTATTCGCTCTCAGAGACCATGAAAGCCTTGACGAAACACCCGCTGCAGTAGAAGTAGTAGCTACATCCTTCACATTCTGCTCCGCCAGGCGAAGGTGCGTTCCGGAATTGAAAGTTAGCCTTCTGGCCGAAGATAGCGTCATACTGGTCTTCGAGCAGGTTTCCGAACTTCTTTGAGTCTCGCGAGAAGTTGCATGCTCGCACTTCTCCGTTGTAGTCCACCGCGTACGTGCGTGAGCCCGCCCCACAGTTTTTCGGCGCCATTCCATGCCCGATTGACGGAGGGGTTCCGGGTCGACGTAGGAGCGGGTCGTTCAGGAATGGTTTTGAGCTGGTCGTTGATGCTCCTGACCACGTGCTCTGCCCCAAGACCGGGGTCCGTTACGTTGCAACCTCGCCCCAAAGCAGCGATCGGTGAGAACGCCACTGCGGCGACGTACATCTCCTTGGCAAGCTGGAAGAGAGGGACGACCTCGTGGAGGTTCGACTCTGAAATGGAGCTTGCCATCCGCGCCGGCGTCCCTCGCTCCACAAGGCGAGACAGGGCCGCACAGGCAGCGCGGAAGGAGCCGCGATGTCGACGCCACCGATCGTGGTGTTCCTCGAGACCATCGATGCTTACTTGCACGACAACGTTGCGGCATGAGGCGACGTATTCGAGCAAGTCGGGCCTCGTACCTAAGAGGTAGCCATTCGTGATGACGGCAACGAGTACGAACCTCTTAGCGACATGCGCGAGGATCTCTCGAAAATCGGGGTGGATAGTACATTCGCCGCCCGTCAATTCGAGCACTCGGACTCCCCGCTCGGCGAGAAGATCGATAACCTCGATCGCTTCGTCTAGGCTGATCCGGCCTCGTTTGGAAGGAGATGAAGAGTAGTAGCAGTGGGTGCAGGTGAAATTGCAGGTCTCGATGATCTCGAATGTTGCGTGAATCGGCTGGTAGCTCTCACTGGAACCCGTGATCCGATGTACGCCAGCAACTTCTTTCCCCGACTGGTCGCGTACCTCGCACAGTCCCACCTCCAGCGCGGCCGCTGCCGCCTGGGTAGCGAGCGCGGGGCCGAACAGGTCACCAAAATCCATCGTGAATTGATCGATGATCTGCCTGTAGGTGCGCGTCCCGTCGGCGAGCTCCAGGAAGCGGAGAAAGTACTTCTCAGTCTCAAATTGTTGCTCAAACCCGCGCTTGCTGACTGAGTTCGCATCGTCTTTGTAAACCATGAGATAGCCACCGCCAGCAGTGCGGTGAATCTCCAGGGCGTCGCTAGCAACCAGGAAGGCCGCGTCGTTGACTGTGGGGGCGGTCACCGCGAGTCCTCGTTGAGCTTGATCCGTTTTGACGGACACCCTCAGTGTGGTGGTCAGGCCGCGAGGGCGGTCTCATAGTCGGCAGGGCTGCGGTAGCCGAGGCTGCTG
>NZ_JBJDQL010000098.1:0-10211 GCF_044903305.1 Streptomyces sp. NPDC019531
AGACCCGAAACCCTTCGTATGGACGAAGACCGCGGACGAGATCCTTGAGCGCCTCGCCGGATATCTGAACCGAATTCCAGACTCAGGACACTAGGAGAGCAGCCGCCCCGACGGCTTAGAAGAGGGCAGGCGGCGACGGCGAAGGTGGTGTGCGTACCTCAGGCGAGGTCCCCGCCCCGGTCGCGTTCGGGTGGGGGCACGATCGTGCGGTCACGAGGTCATCGAGCGCGGTGCTTCCCGGCACCCGCCGTAGATCCCTCAGCAGCTGACAGGATCACGTTCACGAGTCGGTCGGCCGCATCCGGCCGGCCGTACGCGCGGGCCCGCTGCCCCATCGTCTGCCGCAAGCGGGCATCGGCAAGGAGCGGTCCCAACGCGTCCTGCATCCGCTGCGCCGTCACCTCACCCTCCAGCGCAACCGCGGCCCCGGCCTCTTGCAAGTGGCGCGCGTTGTAGGCCTGCTCGTTGCCTGCCGAGGTGGCCAGCGGGATGAACACGGCCGCCTTGCCCAGCGCGGTCAGCTCGGCGAGCGTGCCCGCCCCGCTGCGCGAGATCACCACGTCCGCGAGGGCCAGGACATCCGGCAGTTCCTGTCCGACGAACCCGCTCACGTAGTAGCGGCCCGCACTCTCTGCCGGAAGCGCCGCGGCCCGCTGGTGCAGGGCCTCGACGTGGTCCGGCCCGCACTGGTGGATCACGTTCGCGTGCTCCAGTAGCCACGGCAGGACCTCGGCCACGACCGTGTTGATCTGCTGAGCACCCTGGGCGCCCCCGGTGACGTACACGGTGGGCCGCCGACCGTCGAAACCCCGCAGACCCAGTGCCTCGACCGCCTTCTGCCCGTGCCCGCTCAGCACCTCGGGCCGCACCGGATTCCCGGTCACCACGGCGATGGAGCGTGCTTCCTCGGACAGCAGCTCCAACGTCGATTCCGAGGAAACCGCGATCCGCGTCGCCGACCCGGCCAGCTTGCGATTGGCCAAGCCCAGCCGCACCGTCTGCTCGTGCAGCACCAGCGGCCGCCCGCACAGCCGCGCCGCGAGCCCGGCGGGAACAGCCGCATAACCCCCGGTCGCCAGCACCACATCCGGACGGAATTCCGCGATCGCCTTGCGTGCCTGCGCCACGCCCAACGGCACCCGAGCCATGTCCCGCACGTTGGCGGCCGACAGCATCTTCAGCGGATTCGACGACCGGCGGATCTTGCCCGTGGCGACCGGAGTGAACGGGATCCCTTCGGCGGGAGCAACCCGGGCCTCCAGCCCGCTCTCCGCACCGATCCACAGCACCTCCAGCACCCGCCCGGACCCCGCGAGCCGGTCCCGAAGCGCCCGGATGGCAGTCAGCGCAGGGTAGGTGTGCCCACCGGTCCCACCACCCGTCACAGTCAACCGGAAAGCAGTCAGCGCACCCTCATGAGGATTGTTCACCAACGGAGATCCCATCTGGTCTGTGCGGAGACTCGCTCGTACCGCAGCGGACCCCAGCACACGGGCGCTGATGATCAATACGCCTGCCATAGGGGTCACTGCGATCGCTGACGGACCGTACCGCACCCAGCGCGGCAGCAGCCGTTCCCCCAAGCCACGTCCCGCCGTCCGGTGGGCTCACGCTCGCACGCCAGCTCTGGCGCAATGCCAACGCCCGCCACCGCTACATCCTGGCCACCGGACGCCCGCACCCACAGCGAGAGAGGTACTGGCTGGGGTGGACGCCTCCTCGCCGGTGGCGTGAGCCACCCGGCCGGTTTTTCCGGTCACGCCTCAGGCGAGTTGTGGCGCGATCTCGGCTGCGATCCATCCATCGCCCCTTCTCTGCCTGGCCGGAGCCCGCTACCAGGCCGGATTCGCCCTCGCCGACCACACGATCACCGTCCGCCTCGACGGACACCTCATGCACGCCATCGCCGACAGCGCCCTGATGGGAACGCGGCCCTGCCCCGTTCCAGCCGACCGCCTGGGACAGATCGGCGGGGCGGGGAGGGCGACGTCCCCGCTGCCGTCTCCGCCCCTGTCGGCCGGTGCCATCCAGGCCCAGCGCAGGGTGCATGCCAGCGGTCGCTTCATGATCAACGGCCAGTTCATCAAGCTCGGCCAGGACCATGCCGGAAAGATCGTCACAGTCGTCGTCGAGGACACCCTCTACCGGATCCTGCGCGGAGAAGACGAACTCGCTGTCCGCCCCAGCAAGAACACCCGACCGAAGTCCTGAGATCTCACACCGACATACATTCACAGCCCCTCGCTCGACAGCCGGGCGGCAGCCGACCTGGCGGGTCCCTCTGGTCGCGAGTAGTGCCTCCCGTCTGCGGAGAGGAAACGGGAAACAGTGCCATTTGCCTTGTCCGTCCAGTCAGGGGTGCCGCACTCTTTCGAGCAGCACCCCTCGTGCACCTGGATGGACGGTCCTGGAGGTTTTCCGTGCTTCTGCCGTCCAGCGAGTTCGGCGAAGAGCTGAGGAAGCGGCGCTTGGGCGCCGGATTGAGTCTCACAGCGCTGTCGGCCGTCGTGCACTACAGCAAGGCGCAGTTGAGCAAGGTCGAACGAGGCATCAAAGCGCCAAGCCGTGATCTGGCTCGGTTGTGCGACGCCGCCCTCCACGCCGGCGGAGCGCTGATCGCTTTGGCCGCCCCGCCCGTTACTGACGTGCCGAAGGAACCGGCTCCATATGAGGCCAATGAGGAGGAGTGGGTGATGCGGCTGTCACCAGATGGCTCGAGCGAATTTACGCCCGTGGGCCGACGGCAGGTCGTCAGCGCCGGGGCAGCCTCGCTGATGAGCTGGCGTACGGGCGGTCGCCGCGTATCTCCAACCGGGGGCGTAGGAATGCTGGATGCATCCCGGTCCCTGTTCACGCACTACCGGCGGCTCGGCCAGAACGTCGAGCCCGGCTTCCTGCTGCCCGGGCTGATAGCGCAGACCCATACGCTGCGGGAGTTGTCCGAGCACGTGGATTCCCGGACCCGCCAGGAGTTGCTGGCGCTGGGCTCTCGGTATGCCGAGTATGTCGGCTGGCTGGTACAAGAGACGGGTGACGAGCAGGCGGCGCTGTGGTGGACGCAGCGTGCGGTGGACCTTGCTGCAGCCGGTGGCGACCGCGCACTGGCCGGGTATGCGCTGGTCCGGCGGGCCCTGGTCACGCTGTACCAGGACGATGCCGAGCAGACCGTTGCTCTGGCACGTCGGGCGCAGAGCGGCACGCTCCCGCCGCGAATCCGGGGTCTTGCCGCGCAGCGTGAGGCGCAGGGGCACGCTCTCGCCGGCGATGGTGACGCGTGCATGCGCGCTCTGGACCGCGCCCGGACACTGCTGGGCCGCCAGGAAGGCGAGGGTGAGGCTCCGGTGATCGGCAGCATGCATCTGCCTGATTCGGTCGGCATGATCACCGGGTGGTGTCTGTTCGACCTCGGCCAGATGCGGAAGGCGGCCGAGGAATTGGACCGCCAACTCGCGCTTGTCTCGCCTGATGCGGTGCGCACGCAGGTGCGCTACGGCATACGCCGGGCGCTGGCTTATGCGTCGCACGGCGAGATCGACCACGCCTGCGCACTGGCGGCGACGCTTCTCGATGGGGTGGTAGCCGTCCGGTCCGCGACTGTGACGATCGACCTCCGTCGCCTCTCCCGGGTCCTGGCCCGCCATCGCGGCCACGCCGCGGTGCGCCAGCTGGGGCCTCGCTTGGCGGTGCTGTCCCGACTCCCTGTCTCCTGAGAGGAACCTGGCATGCCTGACGTGTTCATCAACTACCGGACAGGGGACGGCAATGACATCGCTGCCCTGATCGACAACGAGCTTGCCAACCGTTTCGGCAAGGACCGGGCCTTTCGCGCCTCGCGGTCCATTCCCCCGGGCTCCACCTACCCCGAGGCGCTCCTGACGAGCGTGCGCCGCAGCGCACTGGTGCTGGCGGTCATCGGGGCCGACTGGCTCAACTTCCAGTCCAGGTTGCGCGACCCGGAGGACTGGGTCCGCAAGGAGATAGTGGAGGCGTTCCACTGCGGAGTGCCGGTGGTGCCCGTCCTCGCAGGCAGGGGGACGGAACGCCTGCGCAAGGAAAGACTGCCGCAGGAGCTGGCGAGGCTGGCCGACCTGCAGTCCGTACGGCTGGACACACAGAACGCAGAAGCGGACTTGAAGCGCCTGGGTGACCTGGTAGCCGAGATGGTTCCCGAGCTGTACGCCCTCGAGCACGCCGAGGTACCCACGCCTGATCCTGGCTCCGTGTCCAATTCGGTCGACGCTGTCAGCGGAACGGCCGTGCAGAGCCGGGACTTCACCGGAGACGTCGGCAACACCGTAATCAAAGGGTCAACCGGTCCCGTGCATTCAGGCCAGGGAAACATCTACCAGAACTCGCGCCATGTTTCGGGTGATCGGCACTACTCGGGCGACGGCATGACGAACATCGAGGGTGATCAGCACGGTGACATCCACCACCGGTTCGGCGACTCGGACCAGCCCGAGGACAACGAGCGGTGAGCGATACATTCACCACGCGCGTCGAGCAGCCCGGCGGCCCGGTGCACGCCGGCTCGGGCGACTTCTACAACTATACCGTCAATGTGGGCCTTGGCTTCCAGGAGTCGTCCGGCCGAAGTCCGCGCCGCATCGCGGACGACCACCTCCGCCTTCTCCGGCAGCAGTTCGTCGATCCCGCCGGGATGGGCATGGCGCGCCGTGTGCTCGACGCCAGCAGTACCGTGATCCTGCGCGGCGCTCCTGGCAGCGGCAGGACCACGGCAGCATGCGTCCTGCTGTACGAGGTTCACCAGGGCGTCGGCATCTTCCGCGAGCTTCTGCCCGGCGAGGAGGAGGGGGCCCTCACCGATCCCGACCTGGTCGGCGTCGGTGACCGGCTGCTGCTGAACCTTGCCGAGGCCAACGTCTCCCAGTGGGCCCAGGCGCGCAGGGACCTGTCTGCGCTGCGCAAGACCGTGCAGGAACAGCAGGCGCAGCTGGTGGTCGTCATGCCGCATGACGGCGCCTTGGAGTCGCACCTGCAGCCCTTCCAGGCCGATATCGCGCGCCCACCGACCATGGAGGTCTTCCGGCGGCACCTGAGGCTGCAAGGGATACCGTACGAGGAGTACCGGCTTCCCGCCTCGGCGCTGGATGAATTCCTGGCAGAAGAGCCGTCGATGGAGGAGATCGCGCACTTCGCCGACCGCGTGCGCCGCGCCCGTGCGGCGTTGCCGGTTCGTGAAGGGTTCGCCACCTGGTGCAAGCAGTCCCGTGACGCACGCACGCAGTGGCGCAAGGAAGTCTGCGAACTCGTCGCGACACGGTGCGCGGCTGCACAGCGGGCGTTGCTGTTCGCCACGGCCATGCTCCACGACACGCATGCTGACGTCATCCACCGCGGCGCTGCACTCCTGCTCAGCACCTTCAACACGCCGCGGGACGAGACGCCTCTGCTGGAGGGCAAAGATCTGGCCGAACGCTTGGAGGAGATCGGCGCAGCAGCCGGGCCGGACGGTCGCGTGCGGTTCGACAGGCTGGACTACGACGCTGCGGTGCGCGCCCATTTCTGGGACCACATGCCTGACCTTCGGCATCTGTTTAGTTCCTGGACCGTCCAGAGTACGGAGCTGGATGATCCGCATATCACGTCGGAGCTGCGCAAGAGGGTGGTGAGCCGGCTCGCCGACCAGTACTTGCGCACTGGCCGGGGAAACGATTTGGCATTCCTGGCGGAGGAGTGGAGCGCTACGTCCAGGAGCCGTGTCCGGCTGGAGGCCGCTGTAGACGTACTGGCCTGCGGTCTGAGCGACCCGCGCTACGGCCGAAGCCTGCGGATGCTCGTCTACGACTGGTGTAAGGGCAAGCGGCTGACGGGGACCCTCGCACATGTTCTCCTACGCGTCTGCACCGACGTGATCGCGCCCACCCACCCCGACCAGGCCGTGACCCGCCTGCATCACCTGGCCCGCCGGGAACGCGGCGCCACCCCCGCTCTCGATGCCTTGTGCAGCCTTGCCGTGACCAGTGCGCGACTTCGCCGCCGCATGCTCGACCGACTCACCCGTCATTCAACCGCACCGACCGTCGACGCCCGCCTCTTCCTGCGAATCTGCGACCCCGTGGCACTCACGCACCCAGCAGGCGCACCGCGCCCGCTCATCGACGAAAGGGGCGTCCAGGACTGCGCGGCGGCAGGCTGGGCGGAGGCGCTCGCCCGACTGCCGCGCCCGCAATGGCAGCCGTATGCCCAACGATGGCTGCACACGGCCTGCACCGCCGACAACCATCGCGATCTGCTGCTCACTCTGCTGGTCGATGCCGCAGGCCGAAACGGCAGCACCCTCGCAGTGCTGTACTCGGTCGCCCGCTCCGCAGAGCCCACTGCCCCTGGCGGGCGGGCATCCGGCGCCGCAACCACCGAACGCCTGCTCCAGAAGATTTCCACGGCCCAGGGCCTACGCCCGCCGGCCGCACCGACTCCACCCGCACCGCCCAGGGGGGCTGCACGATGACCACCGGCCGCAAGACGACGACCGTTTTCCTCACCGTGCTGTGTGCCCTGCTGCTGTCTATCCTCGGCCTGGTGCAGGAGTGGCCCATATGGGCGTGGGCCGCCCTGGCCCTTGCCGTCGCCGGTGCTCCCGCCGCAGCCTTCAAGATCGCCGCGATGCGGCGCGGCTCTCTACCCGCCGACTTCACGAACTTCCTCCCCGCCGCCCCGATCGAGCGCAGGGAACACCATGTCAGCCGCGTCGCATTGCCCAGCAAATGGGACGACTACGACTTCGTGTTCTCCGCCACTGTACGGTGGCACCCCCTCGAAACTTACGGCGACGACCCCGTCCTCAACCCGGCAGGCCTCGCCGTCGAGGCGGTGCTGGACCGCGCCCGAACACTCACCGAGCAGCGGGAGCCCGGCCGGGCCTCATTCGTCCAGCACGAACTGAGCGGTGCCCTCAGCAGAATGCGCCCGGACAATACCGGACACCTCCAAGTCATGGCAGAAGACATCACGCTTACCTTGCACGAACCCGACCAGGAACGGCTGGCCAAACTCGCTGAGATCCGCAAGGACAAGGCAGTCTGGGAACACCAGCGCACATACGAACAAAGCAAGCGCGAATACCTGGGCGACGACGTACTCAAGGACACCGGCAGCGCGGTGGTCTGGTGGCTGGCCAAGAACGACAGCCACATAGAGAAGACCGTGGCAGACCTCGGCCTCCTCGCCCAGCTGACCTCCGCAGCCAACAACACCGACATCCCCGAGCGGCTTCAAAACCTCATCCCCACCGCCAACGGGACATCCACTCCTGCCGAACGGGAACCGACAACCTCTGACCACTTCGAGGCCTTCCTCACCGGCATGGGCTTTACCAGCGGAGACGACCGACGGGGAATGCTCACCAAACAGATCGCCGACATCATCAGAACGCAGGACAAACACGAGACGGCCGATGAACTGCTGCGCCGCTACGACCCACCAGCAGCCTTCACCGCACCCGCGGACGACCAACCGGAAGAACCCGACCACCCAAGATGTCGCAGACGGCCCAATACCCGGAGTCCAAGCTCTACTTGAAGGAGAACCATGGACAACGAATTGGCCGCGCTGACCGCATCGGGAGCATCTACCCTGGTCTCACTCATGGTCACCGATTCCTGGACGCACGCCCGCGAACTCCTGCGGCGGTTCCTCTCACGCAGCGATCAAAACGACGCCACGATCACCAGCCTGGACGCCTCGCGGGCCCGGCTCCTCGCCTCCCAGACCACAGGCCAACCACACGGGCCCCGCGAGGCCGTCGAGCAGTGGGAGGCACACCTGCGACATCTGCTGCAAGGCCGCGCCGTCTCCCACGCCGAACTACGCGAACTGCTCACGTCGTTGCAACATCTACAAAGCGAAGCCGCACGGCCGGGCACCGTGCACAACAACATCAACGGCGGGGTACAGCACGGCCCAGTCATCCAATCAGGCCAGATCACCGGACTCACCCTCCACGCCCACCACTCCGACCCGCCACACAACTGAACCGCCACGAGGACCAAGCCTCCATCAGACCCGGAACGGCCCACTTCCGGCTGCTGGTGTGGGCCGACACCAACGTGGCCATGGATCACACCGTGCTCGACGAGCGACGGGCCACCGCCGACGAGCACGGCCCGGTGAAGCTGCGCCTGTACCTCGACGGCGAGGACGTCCACGCCCCATGGGAAGACGCCTGCATCGCGTTCAGACGTGTGTGGAGGTCGTCGAGCGCGGCGCTGCCCGGCACCTGCGGGTGGGCCGCATCCGGACGGCCGTGCGCGCGGGCCAGCTCCGCCATCGCCTGCCGCAGGTGGGCATCGGCAAGGAGCGGGCCCAACGCGTCCCGCATCCGCTGTGCCGATACCTCGCCCTCCAGCGCGACCGCTGCCCCAGTCTCCTGCAGATGGCGCGCGTTGTGCGCCTGCTCGTTGCCTGCCGAGGTGGCCAGTGGGATGAACACGGCCGCCTTGCGCTCGTACCGTAGCGGACCTCCCCGCCAGCGCATGATCAATACGTCTGCCGTCGGGCTCACTGCAATCGCTGACGGACCCGGCCGCACCCCAGCGCGGCAGCAGCCCGTTTTCCCCAAGTCACGTCTGGCCTCGGTCTGCTTGCGCGCCTGCGCTGGCGCAACGCCTACGCCTGCCACCACGACGTCCTGGCCGTCGAACGCAAGGAACGCGCCTGCATCCGCAGCCGGAGAGGCATCCGCTGGGGTGGGCGCCCCCTCGCCGCCGCGGCCTGAGTGACCCGGCCGAACTTGCCGGTCACGCCTCAGGCGAGTTGTCGTGCGACCTCGGTTGCGATCTTTTCCATCGTCTCTCCGGCGAGGTCCACTGCAGGTCTCCCGAGTCCGGACAGGCCTGCCATGACCCCAGCAATCCGGCTGCCACCAACTGGTCAAGCGTGCCGGACAGTTCGGCGGTCTGGGTACCGCAGGCGCGCGCCATCTGCTCGAGGTCGCCCAGGCCAGTACCGAATTCCGGGTCCGTGTTCGCCGTGAGGTACACGCTGGCCAGCCGGGGCAGCGGTCCGATAGCCCGTGCTGCATAGCCGGCGCGCAGGGCCCAGTCCGCGGCACGTCTTCGGTCGGGGCGGGCTGGAGCTTGGCCGAGCAGCGTGACATCGAGCAGTTCAGCGGCGATCTCGTTGGCTGCACCTCCGGGGGTCGTGCGCAGCCATCGTGCGTGCTCCATCTCGTGCGATGGGCCCGTGGCTGTGTCGAGGCGGAGGCTGCGCATCACGCCCTTGGACAGGCGGACTCGCATGTGGGTGTTCATCCGCAGTGCGCACTGCAGTGCCAGCAGGCGTGCGGCGGCTGAGGTGTTCTCTGGGAGCGCGGCGGCGAGGTAGCTGAGCATTTCGCGGATCCGGATCCGCTCCCCTGGCCCCTTGGGATGTCTGGACTGACGAATGGCCGCTGGCTGCAGCGGTGCCCGGGCGAGGGCGGTGTCGGGTACGACGGCGGCCCGTGCTGTTGCTGCGGCGCAGGCGCTGCAGGCGTCGGTGAGCCGCCACAGCCGTCCGCCGCGTTCGCATGCGAGGAGGAGGTGGATGGGGCCGGCACAGCCGCGGTGACGGGGGTGCCAGTGGCAGCCGCGTTCATGGCACTGGCAGATCCGCAGGTGCGGGGGCCGCAGGTCTCCGCGTGCGTGCCGGGCGAGGCGGGCCAGGGCCGTCGAGCGAGCGGAGACCGCGGTGATTGGTGTGGTGCCGTGGGGGCAGTGCCGGCAGATGAGGACGAGGCCGCCGGCGTGCGAGCGCAGTTCCACGGTCCAGGCGCGTGGTGTCGCTGGACATGCTGTGCGCAGCCTCATGGACGCGTTTTCCTCCGGTTGCTTCCGCGCTGGTCCCGCCCTTGGGGTGCGGGTGCGGCCGCCACCGTAGTGCAGACCTCTGCCCTCTTGCGGCTGCCGTCACCTGGGAAAATAGGGCAGAGGTCTGCACTGACAGGGCAGGGGTCTGCACCGTCGGATGGACGGGTGACGATCTTGCCGCCCGATCCGGACCTCGACGCGCTGCGGTTGGAGCTCGCGCGTCTGCGGGCCGCGCGCGGGTGGAGCTACGACGAGCTCGCCGCCCGCAGCGGCCTGGCCAGACGCACCGTCATCGAAATCGAGCAGGGCCGCACCACTGAGCTTGATCCGCTTTGACGGACATCCGAGATCAGGGGTTCTGCCCCGGGAGGATGTCCATCATGGAGAGCATGGGGAAGAAGA
>NZ_JBJDQL010000099.1:0-9064 GCF_044903305.1 Streptomyces sp. NPDC019531
ATTCTCTGAACTTGTGATCTTGGTCTGTTCAGGGGGTCCGTGGGGACGGGATTCCGAGGTCGACAGCGCGGCGTGACCGGTGGTCGATCTGGTTGAGCTTGTCGTTGGCGCCGGCGAGGCTGATCTGGAGTCCTTCGACCTCGCCGAGCCAGCCCTCGCGTTGTGCCTCGTCGATGCGGGCGAGGAGGTTGTCGCGGATCTCTTCGATCCGGGTGCGTTGAGCGGGGTCGGGCCAGTGCACCGGACAACGTAGGCAAGCGTGCTCGTGGATGCAGGGGGTGGAGTAGGCCCGGCCGCAGAGGCCGGTGGAGACCTTGCGGCGCTCGAAGTGTCCGAGGAATTCCTCCCATTCCTCGTCGGTGGGCGCCCGGTATTCCTCGGTGGGGCGGTCGCTGCGGCGTCGGGCGAGGAATGCAAGATGAGCTTGGATGGCCTCGTCCGGATAGACGGCTAATGGTGGAGTCGGGTATTGGAACTGTCCGAATGCCTCAGCCATGGCGGACCCATGAGGTGAACTCGTCGGCGAGGCCGGGCGGGTTGGCGGTCTCGGTCTGCCGGGCGATCGCCTCGTAGTACTCCAGCTCGTGGACGATCACCGGCACGGTTCGGCCGACAGATCTTTCGATGACGCCGGTCGTATGGAGGGTTCGGGCGAGCTGGCAGCAGGTCTGGCTGAAGCGGGCCGCGATCTGCGCGGCGAGTGGCCCGATGACTGAATCCCAGTCGGCGAGGTCGGTCGGCTCCTCGTACCAAAATCCAAGTTCGGTGATCCACCCCTGGCGAGCGATGGCGCCGCCGGGGTCGCTGGTCAGGTCGCCGACCACAGTCAGCTCGTTCTGGATCCAGAAGGCGTAGTTCCAGCGGGCTTCTGCTTGGTCAGAGGCGTCCTGGATGTTGCGTCGAGCCTGAGCTTCAGTGTTGTAGCCGACCGTCAGGGTCGGCTGACGGGGGTCGTCGTCCTCGTTGTCGATGAGGAAGGAGAAGGCGTAGATGTCGCTGGCATCGGCGGCCGGGATGGATACGAGGGCCCTTTCAACGAGGTGCTGAAGGTGATCGTTGAACGTCATGGTCGGCGGGGTCCTGTCGCTTGGGGTCATGAGTCCCACTGGTCGCAGTACTCGATGTGGATCTCGCGCGCGTCGCCGAGAATGCCGTCGTTGGAGTGGAGTTCGGTGCAGAAGTGCGGATAGCTCGGATGGACGGGGACGTATCCGGGGCCGTTCCGGGCGACGTCGAGGAAGTGCCGGGCGGTTTCCCTGAACACCTTCGCGCTGCCGGTCATGAACAGGGTCTCGGCGTGGAGATGCTGGTGAAACAGGTCCCGGTTCTCCCGGTAGTGCCGTGCCTCGTGATCAATCACGGCTTCGCCGGTGTGTCCTGGGCCGGGCAGCGTCACCGTCTGCGGACGCCCTGGGCCGAGTCGCCCGCGCACTTCCTTCCAGCGTGAGGGCGCGAACTGGAGCGAGTGGTGCAGCAGCACGAGATCAAGCTGTCGCGTGCCCTCTTCTGGCAGCTCGCGGGAGGGGCCACGATTCCCACGCATCGGCAGGTGGACCAGTGAGCGCGGTGAAGAGGCGGCAAGCGTCCATAGCCCGCCGATTCGCTGCGCGGCATCCTGATCGAGGTAGGCGTCCAGGTGCCGATCATGGTCGATGAGCACTGCGTGGACCAGAGGCCGGGCTGGTCGGATGACCTTGAACTCCATGGATCCGAGCCGTGCTTGGTGGATGGTGATCGGTAGCTTCATTGGTTCTCCGGGACACGGCGGCTGACATCGGCGGCGTAGGCGGCCCAGTCCCCAGCGGATGCCTTCTGCCATTGGACGGCGACTTGGATGTGGATGCCGAGCATCCGGGCGAGGATGGCGGCGGGCAGTTCGGCGGCGAGGGTGAACAGGGCTGTTGAGCGGTCCTGTTGGGGCCGAATGCCGATCTTGTGCAGCCGCAGACCGACCTGGCTGTCGCTGAGTGGATGCCCTGGTTGTCCGCCGGGGAAGAGCCAAGGGACGTCGTCCGGAGTGCCGATCTTGGCTTTGCCGCGTCGGGTCGCGACGAGCTCGCGGACCAAGGCACCAAGCGGCATCGGAAGGATGACGGGCGAAGCTCCGAAGGTGATCGCGACGGTCTCGCCAGTGAAGTCGACGTCTTCGACGGTGAGTTGACTGATGGTGGAGATCTTCTGCGCGTAAAGGGTCAGCAGCAGCCCAGCGACTCGGTCGGCGGTGGGCAGCGTGTCCTTGTTGAGGAGGCGTCGTGCGTCCGCCCAGCGTTTCTCGCTGTCGATGGTGCCCTGTGGGCCGGTCCAGCGGACGGCGCCGCAGGTGAGGCCGTGGGCATGGCGATGCTGTACGGACCAGCGGACGAAGTGGCCGGTCTCGTCGCGGTAGCGGAAGGCGGGATCGGTCATCCAGCGTTCCAGGTCGGCTTGTGTGCAGACGCCCAGGGTGAGACCTTCGCCGGCGAGCCAGGTGAGGAAGTTGACGGCGGCGTTGACGTGGCAGCGCACGTTCATGTCCTGGAGTTGGCTGGTGTGCTGGTCGCCAAGGCGGCGGCGGAGCCGGCGCAGGTGGTGCCAGACCGCGTAACCGTGCAGGATCCGGCGTTCGGCGAGGTCTGTGCGAGCCTGGACGGTTGTGGTGATCCATTTCTCCAGGGCGACGAGTCGTTCGTCGCGCGGCGGCAGGACGCCTGTCGCGACGAGGACGCTGCGAAGGTGAGCGAGCACCTTTCCCGACGGGAAGTCGTCGAGGCTGTCGTGGGTGACGGGACGCTCGTCGCGGCCTATGCGTTCCAGCAGGTCACGGACCTGCGATCGGGAAATCCAAGCCAGGGCGGTGTCCGGCCGCTCGGCGCTCGTCAGTGCTTCGTGGAACGGCGCGAGCTCGGGGGCGATGGCCTCCTCGTCGCTGGCGCCGAGGAGGCGGCGGAGCTGCTGGTCGAGGACGCATCGCTGGCAGGGGCGGGAGCCGAGCTGCCAGGTGGTCGCGCAGGTGGGGCACCGGCCCCAGAAGTCGGGGTCGGGGTTGGTGCACTTCGCGCACAACGGTTCCTCCCAGGTTCCGCCGCGGACTTGGGCAACTGTGCCGCAGCTGCAGCAGGTCGCCCAGCGCTGCTGGCAGCGTTCGCACCAGGGCTGCCCGGTGGCCCGGGAGATCTCGCAACGGGCGGTGCGGCCGCAGAGACCGCAATCCCTGACCATCTTCGGCACGCAACTCGGGCAGCGGACGCCGTCGTCGAGCCGGACTGCAACAGGCTGACGGCGCCCGCAGCCGACGCAGACCTCCAGGTTGGCCGGGTCGCGGATCAGGCAGGTAGGACACAGCGGCTGACCGGCAGCGTCCCGGGTGGCAGGTTCACGGACCGCACCGCAACGGGTGCAGGGGACGGCCGCGTGTCGAGCGAAGCAGGCCCGGCAGACCCGCTTCCCGTCCAGGAGCTTCGACAGCGCCTTTACCCCGTGACAGCGCGCGCAGGCTGGCCTGACCACGGTGGTGGTGGCGCCGCTGGCGACGAGTTCGCCGATGAATCGCAGCACCGCCGGAGTGGGGGCCTCGTGGCCGACGCTGGTCAGCAGTTCAGGGCGGGCGATCACCGCCCAAGCCAGTCGACGCTGTCCGGCCAGCCGTTTCGTGGATCGTTCTAGAGCGGTCCGGATCGTGTCCGCATCGAGTGCGGGGTCGATGCCGGTGATCAGGCGGGTGAGTTCCTTGACCGGATCGCCGTCGGTGTCAGGGCACTTCGCGCATCGGGGCCGGCCGTGCCGGTCTCGGCTGACGACTCGTCGCTGCTGGTGGCAGCCCGCGCAGACCGCGGACTTATCAAAGCAAGGTGAGCATCCCCATCGGCCGCCCGAGCGGCTGCCGACGTAGGGGCGAGGGCGCCCGCACTCCCCGCAGTGGGGCAGGGCGGTGTCCTGGGCGCCAGCCTCGCGTAGGGCCATCAGCAGCTTGGCGACGCGGAACGGCGCCGGTGGCCTGCCAGTCCGCAACAGCGCGGGGTTGTCGTGCAGGGCCTGGGCGAGGTTGCGGCGGCCGGCTCGTGTGCGTACGAGTGTGCAGACGATGTCACGGATACGGGCCGTATCCAGGTGCGTTTCGACCTTGCTGACCAGCCGCACCACCAGGCCGACCGGGTCCGTCAGGACTTCCTCGGCCAGTTCGGTCACCGGTCGACCCCAGTGATCCGGGCCCGCCGAGGCCGCAGATCACCGACCCCCTCGGAGACCGCGGTCCCGCCCGCGACGGCCTTCTTCGGCTTCGCCGCGGCACCGGCCCCGGTGACGGGCTCGATGAGGTCATCCATGGTGCAGTCCAGGATGTCCAGCAGGGCCATGAGGATCTTCAGGCTGAGTCGCTCTGGTCGCTCGACGACGAGCCGGTAGACCTGGCTCGTGGACAACGTAATGCCGCGTTCCTTCAACGGCGGGAGGAGGTCGGTGGTGGAGAACATCCCGCGATCCGCCATCACCTTGCGCAGATGCCAGTGGTAGTCGAGCTTGGCGGCCATCATCGGGTCCTTCCTCGTCAGACGCCGGCGAACGCCGGGGCCAGAGCCTTGCTCAAGGCAGTGTTCATGAAGTCGTCGCTGACGTGCGTGTAGATGGCCGTGGAGCTGTCACAGTCGTGGCCGACTTGCTGCTGGATAAAACGACGGTCGACCCCGTCCTCGGTGAGATGCGTGACGTACGAATGTCTGATTGAGTGCGGAACTAGATCTTTTGAGAGGTTTAGAGCATCCCGATATGCCTCGAACCGGTCGTTAATGGAACCGGGCTGGAGGCGTCCGCCGCGTTCGGTGACCCATAGGGCCTGATGATCGGGGAATCCGAAGCGCGGCCGCACGTTCTCGACATAGTCGGTGACCGCCTCAACAGCCCAGTCCATCACCGACAGCACGTTCCGCCGCCGTGGCGGTTGGCCCTTCTTCGCCTTGCCGTAGCGGACGTTGAGTGTGCCGTACCGGCCGAACTGCGGAGCCTTCGGATTGCGTCCGAAGTCGATGACGTCCAGCTTGGACGTCTCGGTCCGGCGAAGCCCCCACCCGTAGATGACCTTGAAGAGGGTGGCGTCGCGGTAGGCGGCGAGGGCTCCCTTGCGTTTGGACTTCACGGCGCGTGCGACTTGGTCGTCGGCGTAGTCGAGGAAGCGCTGTAGTTCTTCGCGGGTGAACGGCCTCGCTTCCGGGTCTCCCTCGTAATCCTGCAGGTGAGGGATGGTGTTCCACTCATGAGCAATCGCCACGGGGTGGGTGCCGAAGGCTTCGTCGCAGGCAGGTCCCCAGCCGTAGCGGGCGTCGATAAGAAACTCGGTGAAAAGCCGGACGTCGCCCTGGTAGCTGCGGATCGTCGACGGCGCCAGATGTTTCTCGCCCGTCAACGAGGCCGACCACTCGTCCAAGTGGGCCGGCGACCACTGCCACGGGTACTCGTTCGCATAGTCAAGGAACCGGCGGACCAGCCGCATCCGCGGCTCGATCGTCTCGTCCTTCAGCCCTCGCGACTTCTGCTGAGCCCTCCAGCCCCGCAGCATCGCGTCGAACATTGCGTCCTCCGGACGCAGTTGGACCACGCCGGAGACGAGCTCCATGTGAGCCGCCCCGGCCAGGGCCACCTTCTGCTGATGCACCACTCCAGACCGTCCCTTCTGGAGGGCAGATCATGCATCAGGCGGGATCCATCTGGCAACATGCCTGCTCAGGCCGTTAGTTCGTAGTAGCGTTGGAGTTCGCCAGCCCATCGGCCTGAGCTCGCGACCTGCGGATTCTCGCCCATCTGATGCAATTCCCGAGGGTCCTTGTAGCCCAGGGTGACGTTGATGTCCCGGTGTCCGGCGATCACTTGGGCGATGTGTGGAGGCAGGCCGTTCATGACGGCGTCGGTGATGAACAGCCTGCGGAAGTCGTGGGGCGTGTAGTTGAGCGGGCGGCCGTCGGCGGGGTCGACCAGGCCAGTGTCGGCCAGGGCGGACTTGAGCATCTTGCGGACAGTGCCGTGACTGATGGCGCGACGCTCGGTGCGGAAGCGGCGCTGGAACAGCAGCGGGGCCGGCGGCATCCACATGCACTCGTGCCAGTCGTAGGCGGGGACCATCGGGACCGGGCCGGAGGGCTGCCGGATCCTGCTGATGATCGTGGACAACACCTCGGCCAGTTCGGGGCTGACCACGAGGAGTCGTTCCGCGTCGGTCTTGGAGGGGGCGATCTGCAGCAGTGGCACGATCTCGCCGGTGGTCGGCAGCCGGTATTGCACCAGGCTGTGGTGGCTGATCTCCAGGAGTTCCTCGATGCGGACGCCGGTGAGGCGGAGGACTTCCACCGCGGCCCAGGCCCAGAACGCGTACTCCTCTTCCTGGACGAGATCCCGCCGCTTGCCGCTCGTCAGATCCTCGGCCCAGATCTTGTCCGCGGAGGTGCCCGGTCGTAGGAGGGGCCGGATCAGCGTCTGACCGCCGGCGGTGAAGGTGGTCCCCGGCTCCGTCTGCCAGGCCGCCCGGAGAAGGGCCTCGGCCGTCCGGCGGCGATGGTCGACCGTGCGGACGAGCACGGGCAGGACCGGCAGTCGCTCGCGGGTGCGGGCGTCCATGCGGGCCTTGAGCTGTCGCTTGTGCTTGCGCCGTCCGGTGTCCTCGCGGCCGACGGGACACGGGGCGACCCAATGAGCCCACCGCCCGGGATCCTCGATCGCCCACTGGGACAAGTCCAGATAGAAGGAGCGCACCTTGGCCAGACACTCACGGAAGCTGATCCGGGGAACCGTGGCCATGAACGTTGCGCCGTCGGGCCCGGTGACCGTCTCCGGCCGGGACGTCAGGCGCTGCCGCCAGGCGGTAGCGACGTCGGCCGGCAGGTGCAGTGTGTCGATGCCGGGATGATGGAGTTCGAGATCCCTCCAGAATCGGCAGCCGAGGAAGTAGGCGAGGCCACGCAGGCTGTTGTAGTCCAGCGCGGGCTGGCGTTCTCGCAGGTAGTCCACGAGGAGGTCCCGGATGGGACGGCACTCGATCCGGTAGCGGTCGATCAGCTCCTCCGGGGTCTGCTGTCCGCCCGTGCGCAACTCGCGCCAGCCCGTGGGGGATTCGGGACCGAAGATCTCCAGCTCCCGCAGCACGCTGTAGAAGACGGGAAGGTCCTTTGGCCACGACGTGCGCACGGCCGTCTCAGTCTCGGCAAGTTCGAGGACGTCGCCCAGCATGATGTCGCCGACCGTGCCGCCCTTCGCCGCCAGGAGCACCGCGACGCGCTGCAAGACCAGCCGGCGGGACGGTGCCGACAGATCGGCGCGGCCATCGCAGTGCGCCTGAAGTCGGGCGAACCCGTCGCGGTCGCGGACGAGAGCGAGGCCAGGTGCAAGGTCCCCTTTCAGGGAGGGCACCGACACCAGCCACTCCAACGAGGGGCGAAGGACGTCGGCGCAGATCAGGACCTTCATGCCGTTGGACAGCTCGGACGGCAGCCAGCTCGAGCGGCGACCGCGGTGGTTGAGCCAGTGCAGCGGCGCCCGCCGCCACTGGGCGCCCAGTGACTCGGCGCCGCTGGCCAGCCACCGCTGCTGCCAGGAGGCACCGGGGAAGTCCTCCAGCCAGTCCAGCAGGTGGGCCAGGCCGCGGACCCGTTTGGCTTGGACCACGGGGTTCGCGAGGACGAACGGCGTGCCGGTCGTGTGCTGCCAAACCGCGGCCCGCCTCAGCCGGGTGGCAGCCCAGTCGTTGGGGACGGTCCTCGCGGGGAACCGGTCGCGCGGCAGCTTCAGGGCCGCCGCCGTGCTCACCGCCTTCAGCGTCGCGGTGGTCATGGCCGACCGCCGAACAGGACGCTGAGGGTCTCGGCGCGGTAGCCCGCGGCGGGTTCCGGGGCGGTCCGTGCTGCGGCCTGCCGGGTCTGCTCGGCATGGTGGGCCAGGACCCGGCGGATCACCTCCTCTTTCCGAGGGGTGAGGTAGATCTGCGTGGTAGTCAACTGCACGTGTCCGAGGACGAATTGGACATCAGTGAGCGGCAGTCTGGGGTCCTCGGCCATCCGGTAGGCCGCAGTATGCCGCAGCGCGTGCAGCGTCGCCGAGGTTCCGGCGAGCGCGTTGACCCGCTCGAACATCCGGTGAGTCGCGTGGTAGGTCAGCGGGCGCGACGGGGCGCGAAGCGTCCACCACAGAGGCAGCCGTCGCCCGCGAGGGATCGCGTCCTCCATCTCCAACTGGTAGAGCCGCAGCCAGACGAATGCGTCCGTCGAGGCCGGAAGCTCCTGCACCTCCCGGGTGCCCTTGCGGACCACCGCGATCAGCTGACGCCCCGGGTCGGCGCCGCCCTGCGTGGCCGACAAGAGCTCGCTGGCGCGGGCACCGGTGGAGACGTAGAAGGCGACCAGGGCCCGGTCGCGGTGGGAGGGCAGCCTTGCGAAAATCTCGTTGAACTCGTCATCCGGGACGCTGCGGGGCACCCGCTCGGGCATCGTCGGGCGATAGAGCCCGGCGCGTTCATTGGCGTGCGGCTCCATCGGGTTGTGATGCGCATGGGCACGGCCTCCGCGGCGAGACCGGTGCAGCGGGAAGGGATTGAGGATCGGCCCCGTACCCGCGTCGACGTGGAAGTCGTAGAAGGCCCGCAGGACCGTCTCGCTGTGTGCGCGGACCGACGCCGCGTACGGCTTTCCACCCGTGGTCCACACCCCGGCGGACGACGTGCGCCAGTGCGGACGCGTCGGCTGTCCGGCAACCAGCAGCCACCGGGAGAAGTCCCGGGCCTCAAGGCGCGTAGCCCGCTCCCACGAGACCTCGACGGCCCACAGGAACCGGAACCAGCGCAGCAGGTCCATCCCGTACGACCGCGCTGTCACGGATGGCCTGCCGGCCCCTTGGAGGTCCTGCAGATAAGCGGCGACACCACCGACCGGCGCCCCGGACGGATCGAGGAGCCGGTACGGCTCCCACGGATCATCCGTGGCTACCAACTCGCCGGCGAGGGGCACGACCAGGGACGCCAGGTCTCTCGAGGTCTCCACGGACAGACCAACGAAGAATCCGCAATCAGGTCACTGAACTGGGAAAACACTTCGGGTAGTTCAGTCAACAGGTA
>NZ_JBJDQL010000100.1:0-8680 GCF_044903305.1 Streptomyces sp. NPDC019531
CCACCACCCCGACGGCTCCGACACCCGGCCGCAGAGCACGTCGACGGCCGACTCCGACCCGACAAACTTTTCCCTCGCACCCGCCCAGCCGCCCAGCCCGGACAGCCCGGACAGCGATCCGCACGGCTCCACCGACGACCCGACGGTGACCCCCGCACCCATCAAGCAGCAGGCGGTTCCGGTCACCACCGAGGACGTCCACTCCCCCGGCGACGAGGCCCGGATCGGCACCGTCAGCGGCGACGCACCCACTGAGGACGTCGTCGACTCTGCTTCGGTCGCACGCGAACACCCGCTTGTTGCCGCCGACTTCCGCGGCAGTCTGGAAGCGCCGCGCTATCCGGCCCGTGAGGACTGGAACGTGTCCTGGGGCGCGGCGCCGATGACCGCGGCTGAGTTGGCTGAGTCCCTTCGGCGTTACCCGCCGCGGCTGTCGAGCATGTACGGCGACCCGCGCTGGCGGGAGCTCAGCAGCCGGCACGAGCGTGCACTCGGCCGGGTGCTGGCCGAGGATCCAGAGGTCATCAAGGCGGCCAGGACAGCGGTCTGGCACCTGCACCGGTACCTCAGCGGTCTGGTGGGGCCGAGTGCTGCGAGTGCGTTCTTCCGGAACGTCCGCAACCCGTCCGAGTCCATGTCCCGGCTGCTCAACCACGATAGGGGAGCGAGCCTGGCCGAGCTGATGAGCGCGTTCCACTATGCCGCCTACGCCCACCCGACCTCGCCCTACACGCTCAGCCAGCTGTGGGATTCCGACCCGCGCTTGAACACCATGCGCTTGCCGCTGAAGCCGACGCTTGCACCGCTCGACAGAAGCAGCGACTGGTACCAGGTCATGACGCCCGATCGTGGCTTCCGGATCATCCACGGGGACACGCGGCTGGCCGCGTGGCTGCTGCGGGTCCACCAGAGTGTCGCTTCTGATCAGGCCTACGATTACCTGAGCGAGCCGCTGCTGTTCCGTGATGCGCTGCTCGGGTGGCTGCTGCCCGCCGACACCTACTCGCTCGTGGAAATCCTCCAGGCTTCCCATGGGGTAGGCGTGCGCGATGAGACGGAGCCTGATCCGGCGGTCATCGACGCGTCCCGCCTTTACGGTTGGGCCGCCAGTTACTTTGCCCCGATCAGCCGGCCGTCCGCTGCTGCACCGACAAGCGGAACCGTCCTTTGGCAGGATTTGTGGCAGCCGCACCGGCGGCTCTACGCGGAGCGGACGGCGTGGCTCACCCCGGAAGTCACGCATGACGGCTCGGTGCTCAGGACGATCAAGGATCTGTACGGCCTGCGCGGGGCCGTGGACGACTACCCGCAGTTCGATGTGGCGTCGCCGGGCGCACCCGCTGAGGTGACAGGTGGCCGGCGTCGGCGGGCCTGGCGCGCGTGGCTGCTGCGCCACCGAGACGAGGGGTTGACCAACAACGTTGAGGTGGAGCTGGTGCCCGCGCTCTACCTGGCCGGCGGTTCCGATGCCGCTCTGCTCAGCGCACCGCTCACGGGTGATGCGGAGAGCGCGAAGTCGTTGCGCCGCCTTGCCCGTTCCCTTGTCGGGCAGGCGTTCGACCACGGTGACCTGCGCTTGTCCCTGCCGTTGCTTTTCCTGCGGGACGACGACTTCCGGGCACTTGCCGACCAGGCCAGGGCCATATCCCCTGCGGGCCCCGGCGGCGAAGCCAAGCTGAGCGCTATACGTGACCGACTCGCCAAGAGAGCGGCCGGACTGGTTAAGGGGCTCATTCGTGAGCTGTCCGAACACCGCGATGTGGCGATGGAGGCGGTCGAGCAGTTGCCGCCGGTGTTTGCCCGCACCTGGTGGGTCAGTTTGGAGAGCGGCCCGATGCAGGGCGCTTCGGCGGTGAGGCAGCAGCCCGGGAGCACCGTCGACCGCGGACCGCTCCACATGGTGACACTGGACGAGCGTTCGGCGCTCGACGCAGTGCTCGCCCCGACGACGGTTCCCGGTTACCCGGTGCTGTGGGAGGTCCGGGAGTCGACCGCGCGCGATGTTTCCATGTTCGCCCGTGAACCCGGCGACAGGCAGGCGCTCTACCCGCAGAAGAGTGAGTTCCGCGTCGAGGAACGCCACATCCGGCTGGACGGCACCACCGGCCGTACCTACGTGCACATTGTGGTCACGGAGCTCAGGCCGGAACCGTCGCCTGAACTGTGGAACCGCGAAATCATCGCCCGGCCCATCATGGACAAACAGGGCCGGCAGATCGGGGTGGCCAGCACCGGAGGCCAGTTCCGGGTAATGACGAAGGGCCCTTTGAGCCGGTTCTTCGAGAAGAACACCTACATGGTCAGGGAGGAGACCGGTGCGCTGATAAGGCCGCGTTCTGTTCCCTGGCGCGACGAGAGCGTGTTCTTGTGGGGCTCGCACGGCACGGAGCGCAACATCGAGGTGATGTCGCGCTACGGCACGAAGAGGGTCACCCCGGAGCAGGTCGGCTCCTACCTGGGGCGGGTGCTCGCTGGTCTTGGCATGCCCGCGACCACGCGGCTGGTGCTGCAGTCCTGTTCCACGGGGGGGCAGGTTGCGCGAGCCGATCGGGTGGGTCAGGTCGTTGCTGACCGCAGCGGTTACGGTGCCTACGCCCCGGAAACCGATTCGGGGACCCACGAACTTGGTGCGGGCCAGTGGATGCTTTACCTGATAACTGTGCCGGGCAATCCCTTGCCTGGGTGGGTGCGGTTTGAGCCGCGTCGCTGGACGGCGCTCGATGCCGCCGCCCGTTCCGCCAGACATGACTCCATGGGGCTGGCGCAGGCGGCCAGGTTCAGCGCCTTTTACGGGACCGAGCGGTGGGAGGAGCTGAGCCGTTCGTACGAGGACGCGCTCGGCCGGGCCCTGGCCGAGAGTCCCTCGGTGATAGCCGCCGCGCGGGGGGCGGTGGCCCGTGTCCACGCCGACGAGGTCACCCGGAACGGCCGCCGGCGCGCTGACAGGAGGTTCTTCCCGTCCGCCGGCTCTGGGGCGGTCGACTACCGGGCGGCGATGACGCGGCTGCTGGACGAGAAGTCCGCCGTGAGCCTGTACGAGTTGATGGTGGCGCTCAAAAACGCTCTCGTGGGTGATGACCCCGGTCCGCGGTCCCGGCCCGTGGACATGAGTGATCCGTCTTTCCGCCGGCTGCGCGCGGCGGGCATTCTCCGCGTCCTGGACGGGGCACACCTCGCCAAGGAGATGCTGGTGCGGTACCGCGCCATCGGGGGTGTGGGGGACGCGGACATGCCGGCGTTGCGCCGGGCGGTTTTCGCCTGGTTGCTTCCCGGCAACTTCAACACCCTCTTCGAAGTCCTGGAAGCCTCCCACCAGGCCGGGATGGGCGACGTCGTCGAGCGCACCGTGATGTTCGGTGATGCCACCCACCTGTACGAGTGGGCGGACGCCGTGCTGGCCCCGCGCACGGAGGCGCCCGCGTCCCTGCAGGGCCAGCTGTATCTGCCGCACCACCGGTACTACTTCACGCTGCACAAGGACTGGCTCACCGGCGAGGTCAGCGGGGACGGATCGGTTCCCTCCGGCCTGTGGACCGCGCTCTACCTGGGCAATGCGCGCCTGTCCCGGGGCGACACGGCGCCCCCCGGCGCCGATCCGGCTCTGCACCTGGGCACGTGGGAGGCGCGTCAGGAGGCTCTGGCCGACTGGAAGCGGCGCCATGAGGGTTCCCCGCTGGACCGCCTGAACCCCGGGCATGTCTTCGCGCTGTACCTGTTCGGTGGTCAGGACGCCCGCCTGCTCGACCAGCGGTTCACCGCCGACCGGTCACCCGCGCAGGTCAAGGCGGAACTGCGGCAGGAGGTCCACGCCGTCATCAATGCCGCTGTGGACGGCGAGGCCGGGTTCCCGCTGCTTCTGCTGGGTGATGAATATTCGCGCGGGGTGGTCCGCAACTTGCGTTCCTACCCGGCGAGCGCCCGGGACCGGGCCGAGAAGACGGCGGACTTCCGCGAGGCGCTGCTGGACCGCGCCGACAACCTGCTGAACCGGCTGTATTTGCAGATCCCGGCGCATCGCGGCATCCTCGCGGAGGCTCTGGGGCTGCTGCCGCCTGTGGATGCCCCTGTGTGGTGGCACATGACGGCGTCGGGCCCATGGGCGGACCAGCCGTCGGGCGGAATCCACGAGATCACGGCGCCTGAGTTCCAGATCGCGAGGTTCACCGAGCGCGGAGCGCTCGCGGCCATGCGCGCGGAGATGGCCCAGGCACCCTCCCAGAGCCATCCGGTGCTGGTCGAGGTGGTCAAGTCCTCAGCCCGCGACGTCTCGGTGTTCTCCCGCAATCCCGCGCGCCGGGAGGCCCGCTACCCCGGGCAGCCGGTCTTCCGTGTCCTGGACCGGCAGGTGCGGCAGGACACGGAGACCCGGCAGCGCTACGAGCACATCAGGGTCGAGGAAGCCGAACCTGTCCCGCAGGCCCCGGACACCGGACCGCTGTCCGCACAGCACACGCCCTCCCGCCGGTCCACCAGGCCCGCCTGGCATGACGACGTCCAGCTCCACGACATCGTCTGGGACGGCAAGGTCGTGGGCAAGGCGTCGTTCAACACCGCGGACTGGCAGCGGCGCAAGCCCGCCTACCGGCAGCTGCCCGCTGTCACCCACTTCCGGCAGTGGAGCCGCGACCCCGCGAGCGACAGGCAGACGTCGATCGATCTGCCCTTGCCCACCGACCCGGAGCGGACCTTCTTCTTCGCCTCGCACGGCACCCCGCAGGGGTTCGACCTGGCCTTGGGCAGCGGGGGGACGAAGACAGACGACGGCACGTTCGTCAGCGAACTCATCGCCGGCGCCGCCACCTCCGCTTTCACCAGCATCATGGTGCTGGCCTGCAGCGAGGGACCGGCTTCGGGCAGCGGTGTGCCCTTCTCCTCGGGACTCCGGCTGCACAGGATCGCCGCCGCTACCGGCTTGCCGGTATACGACCCGACAGGTCGCGTCGCGGTCACAACAACCGGCTCGCAACCCGCTCGCGTACACCTGCTGGAGGACGCCGACGGGCGGCCCACGTCCTGGCGGGTGGTACGCCCCTCCGGCACGGCCGCGCAGCCGGGCTATCCCGGCGCGGAGCACTGGAACGCGCAGCCGCATCAAACCGGCGCCGAAACCGGGACCAGCAGCGGAACCGCGCCCTCCGGCCCGACCAGCGTCCCCGCCGCCGAATTCCCAGACCACGGCTGGAACTCCCCTGGGCGCCCGCAGCCGGCTCATCTCCATGCGAGCCTTACCGTCGACTTCCGCGGCAGTCTGCAAGCCCCGGGCTATCCGGCCCGTAAGGACGACCGCCCACTGCTGACCCGTATCTACCAGGATCCGTCCTGGGAGGAGCTGAGCGCCGATTACGAGAAGGCGATCGGCCGGGTCCTGGCCGAGGCCACCGACGCGATCAGCGAGGCCCGCAACGCTGTCACCGCGCTCCACCGGGCGTTGCTGCACGGGCGGGGCTACGCCGCTGCCGTAACCGCGTTCACCGCGGGTGCCGACACCGACGATCCGCAGAGCTACCTCGCCAGACTCCTCGACGAGCACGATGGCCATGTGACGCTGGCTCACCTCATGGGCGCGTTCGCGACAGCCGTGAGAGCCGCCATCACCTGGTCTGAGCCTACTGACGGCCGTACCCCAAGCGCCGGACTCTCCGCCCTGCGCACCAGGGCCGCCGGGCCCTGGACGGCAGCGGAGTACGACCGCGGCGGCGACTGGTACCGCGACATGCGCCACCAGCGCGGATATCGGCTGACCAGCCGCCCGGCCGCGCTGGCCGAGCGACTGCTCCTCGCCTACCAGACATTGGCTCCCGCGGCGTCGAACCCGCTGGCGTTCAGGAACGCTCTGCTCGGCTGGCTGCTGCCTGACGGCACCCATTCAATGGCCGAAGTCATCGAGGCATCCCACCAAGCAGGAGTGCGGGACGAGACCGAGCCGGAGCTGCGAGCCGCCGAGGCGTCCCGTTTGTACGGGTGGTCCGACGGTGCGCTCGACCCAGAGTGGCGGATCGACCAGGACGCGGACCACCCCTCCCTCCAGCGGGACGCCGTCCTGCGCCAAAACCTCCGGCTCCCACACCGCCGGGCCTACGCGGCCCGGATGCGGTGGCTCACCCCGGACCTCACCCAGGATGTTTCGGCCTTGCCGTCCATCGCGCGGATGACCGGAGTCGAACCGCTCCCAACCCAGCAGACCGAGAACGGCCGTCCCGTGCCCGGGGAGACTACCCTCTCCGAGCGCGGCCGGGCCCTTCAGGACTGGCTGCTGCGCCATCACCAGCTCGATCTGCTGCGTCAAGGCGGCGGTCACTTGCCCGCGCGGTACCTGGTGAGCGGTTCGGACGCCGTGCTGCTCGGCACCGCCGCCACCGATCCGCTGAACCTGCCGGCGGCGGCCCGCTCACTGGCACAGGACGCGTTCGACTCCCGCGATCTGCGGTTCGGATTGCCCCTGCTGCTGCTCAGGGACGCGACCTTCGCCGAACTCGCGGATCTGGCACGCGACACCCTCGCCGATGCCCCACACCAGGCGGCCCGGCTCGCCGAGACGCGGCAACGGCTCATGGACCGAGCCGCCGTGCTCGCCGTCGGCCTCGCGGACGAGCTGCGCGAGCACCGCGGGGCCGCCGCAGAGGCCCTCGACCTCCTGCCTCCTGAGTTCCGCAGCGTCTGGTTCGCCACGCGCGGCCAGGCCGCACCGGGGAGCGGGATGGTGGTGCCCCTCGAGCCGGGCCAGGTCATCTACCTGCCGCACTACCACCCGATGACGCTGGACCGGGACACGGCACTGGAGTCGCTGCCGCGCGAACCCGCCGGGGCCCCCGTGCTCTGGGAGATCACCAAGTCCACCGCACGCGATGTATCCGTTTTCGCCAGGCGTCCCGACCAGCGCCCCGCGCGCTATCCGGGCGACGTCCGGCTGCGGATCACCGCCCGCAGGGACCTGCTGGACGCGGCAACAGGGCAGCTCTACACACACGTCACGGCCGAAGAGGTCGTACAGCTTTCCCCCAGGGTGTGGGACCGCGAGATCATCACCCGCCAGATCAACCACCAGACCACTGGACGGCAGATCGGCGCCGGGGCCTACAACGCCCGCGACTTCGCGGCGCGGACGGCGATGTACTCTGCCCTCTCCGACAAGGCGCGCTTCTTCGTCGTCGATGACGCGACGGGGGATTACATCGACGGTCCGCACTCCCTGCCGTGGCGAGGCCGGAGCGTGTTCTTCTTCGGTGCCCACAGCACCGGCAGGAGCGTCCGTGTGCCGTCCCGTTACGGCGCCAAGACCGTCACCGGCACGCACCTCGGCCGCTACCTGCCGCGGTTGCTCGCAGGCCTGGGCGTTCCGCAGGGCACGCGGATCGTGCTGCACGCCTGCTACACCGGCAAGAGCTACGCCGGCGCTCCGCCGCTGGCCCAGCGAGTCTCCGACCAGGCCACGATGGCGATGTACGCCCCCACGGTCATGAGCGGCGACTGGCCGCTTCCCGGCCTGTCTCAGTTCGAACCAGCTCTGTACACAGGCGCTGGAGACCCGCCCGCCGCGTGGGTACTGTTCGAGCCCCGCGGCGCCAGTGACGGCGCGGCATCCCGCGAAGCCGTTCGCGACTTCTTCGCATACTCCGCTCGGTTCGGCGGGTTCTACGGCACCGAGCGGTGGGAGCAGCTCACCAGGAGCTACGAGGACGCCCTGGGGCAGGCGCTCGCCGCAAATCCCGCAGTGGTGGCCGCTGCCCGGCGGGCGGTCAGAAAACTGCGCGACTTGCTCGCGGAAGAGTTCCCGGACACCGTCAACCGGCGGTTTGTCCGGAGGAATGACCTAGACGCGGTTGACGCCGACGCGGCCATGGAACAGCTGCTCGACGACCGTTCCGGTACCGGACTGTGGGAGCTGATGACCGCCTTCGGCGAGGCGGTGCTCCGCGACGCCCCGCCCGTCAGTGCGGGGCCGGTGGACAAGGGCAGCGAGCGTTACCAGGCGTTGAGCGGGCGGGGCTTGCTGCTCGTCAATGACAGGGCGGTGCTGGCTGCCGCGGTGCTGGCCCGCTACAAGCGGATGCCTGGAGTGTCGCAAGAAGACGCACGCGAGATCGTGCCACCGGTTCTCGCCTGGCTGCTGCCCGACAACCACACCACCTTGTTCGAGATCGTCGAGGTGCTGGACCTGACCGGGATCGGCGCTGCCGTCGAAAAAGCCCTGCGACCGGGCGACGGGGCCCAGCTGTACGAGTGGGCCGACCGGCGCTTCAGGCCGCGCGACCACGCTCCCGCCGAGCTGCGCGACCGGCTGATCCTCCCGCACAGGGTCATGTACGCCGAGCACACCCGCTGGCTGATGCTGCAGCTGACCGGTGACGACGCGATCCCGGCGAGTGTCGTCGAGGCCCTCTCCACCGGAGTGCAATGGATCACTGCCGGGCACGGTCTGCCGCCTGTTCCCCGCAACGCGGACGCCCCCAGGCGTGCGTTGTCCTGGACGGCCAGGCAGCGCGCCCTGTACGACTGGATGGTCCGCCATGGCGGCTCCCCGCTCGATCTGGTCTCGGCCGAGCAGGTCACAGCCCTGTACCTGTTCGGCAGTCCGGACGCCCAACTGCACGAGGAGCTCGCCGCCCACCACGGCATGGCCGCCTCCGCGCTGCGGTCCCTGCCACCTGTGCGGACCACGGTGACCTGGTACATGTGGGCG
>NZ_JBJDQL010000101.1:0-8494 GCF_044903305.1 Streptomyces sp. NPDC019531
CAAACCATTACTCGCCCCGTCCTGATTCACCGCACTGCCCCGCACCACCGCCAACACCCGATGACCGTTCCGCCGCGCATCCGACAACCGCTCCACCAGCAGCACACCCACCCCCTCAGACCACCCCGTACCGTCCGCCGCCGCCGCGAACGACCTGCACCGACCATCGGCCGACAGCCCACGCTGACGGCTGAACTCCAGGTACATGTCGGGGGTGGACATCACGGCCACGCCGCCGGCGAGGGCGAGTGAGCACTCGCCCGCGCGCAGCGCCTGCACCGCCAGGTGCAACGCCACCAGCGACGACGAGCACGCCGTGTCCACCGTCACCGAGGGGCCTTCCAGGCCCAGCGTGTACGACACCCGGCCCGTGGCCAGGCTGCCGCCGCTGGTGGTCGCGGCGTGCGCGCCGAGGCCGTAGTCGTGGTACATCAGCCCGGTGAACACGCCGGTGGCCGAACCCTTGAGCGTGGTCGGGTCGATGCCGGCCCGCTCCAACGCCTCCCAGGAGGTCTCCAGCAGCAGCCGCTGCTGCGGGTCCATGACCATGGCTTCGCCGGGGCTGATCCCGAAGAAGTCGGGGTCGAAGTCGGCGGCGTCGTGCAGGAAGCTGCCGCGCTTGGCGTAGGTCTTGCCGGGTTTACCGGGTTCCGGGTCGTAGAGGCTGTCCACGGACCAGCCTCGGTCGGACGGGAATTCGGTGGTCGGGTCGGTCTCGTCGACGAGGAGGCGCCAGAGGTCCTCGGGGGTTTTCACCCCGCCCGGGAAGCGGCACGCCATGCCGACGACGGCGATCGGGTCGTCGTCGGTGGTGGTGTGCCGTACGGCGGGCAGCGCGGGGACCGCGGTGGTGCCGTCGTATTTGTCGGCGATGTGGTCGGCGACGGCGCGGGCGTTGGGATAGTCGAAGACCAGGGTCGCCGGGAGCCGCAGGCCGGTGAGTTTGTTGAGGCGGTTACGCAGTTCGACGGCGGTGAGGGACTCGAAGCCGAGTTCCTGGAAGGCCCGTCCGGGTTCGACGGCGTCCGCGGAACCGTGGCCGAGGACGGCCGCGACCTGGGTGCACACGAGGTCGAGGAGGACGGTACGGCGCTCGTTCATGCCGAGCCCGACGAGCTGCTGCTCCAGCGCGGAGGCATCCGCGCCGGCTCCCGCCTGGGCGAGGCGCCGGGCGGGGGCGGGGACGAAGCCGCGCAGCAACGCGGGGATGTCGTCGGCGCGCTTGCGCAGGGCGGCGCCGTCGACGCGCAGGGCCGCGAGGTTGGACTCGCCGGAGGTCAGGGCGGCGTCGAACAGGGCGAGGCCCTCGTCGGCGGAGAAGGCGGGCAGGCCCTGGCGCCGCATCCGTTCGAGATCGGCGTCGCTGAGCCGGCTGCTGAGGCCGGTGCTGACGTTCCACAGGCCCCATGCGGTGGCGGTGGCGGGCAGCGCGTGGGCGTGGCGGTGGGCGGCGAGGGCGTCCAGGAAGACGTTTGCGGCGGCGTAGTTGGCCTGCCCGGCGGCGAGCACCATGCCACCGGCTGACGAGAACAGCACGAACGCCTTCAGGTCGGCGTCGCGGGTCAGCTCGTGCAGATGCCAGGCCGCGTCCGCCTTGGCGGCGAGCACGCTGTCGAAGTGCTCCGGGGTGAGTTCGCCGACCAGGCTGTTGGCGGCGACGCCGGCGGTGTGGACGATCCCGGTGAGCGGGTGGCCGGCGGGGATGTCGGCCAGCAGGGTGGCCAGGGCCTCCCTGTCGGCAACGTCACAGGCCGCGACGGTGACCTCGGCGCCCGCTTCGGTGAGTTCCCGCTCCAGCTCGGCGGCGCCCGGCGCGTCGGGGCCGCGCCGGCTGACGAGCAGCAGATGCCGTACGCCGTGGGTGTCGATCAGGTGGCGGGCCACCAGGGCACCCAGGCCGCCGGTTCCGCCGGTGATCAGGACCGTGCCGTCGGGATCGAAGGAGGGCTCGGCCGGTGATTCGGCGGGCAGGGCGGACGGGGTGAGCCGGGGCACGCGGACCTGACCGGCGCGGACGGCGAGTTCGGGCTCCTCGGAGGCGACCGCGGCGGCGAGTACGGCGTCGGAGCGCGGGTCGTTGTCGAGGTCGACGAGCTGGAAGCGGCCGGGGTTCTCGGCCTGCGCGGCGCGCAGCAGGCCCCACACCGGGGCCTGGGCCAGGTCGACTTCGTCGCCGTCCTCCATGGCGACCGCTCCCCGGGTGGCCACGACCAGGCGCGCGTCCGCGTAGCGCTCCCGCGCCAGCCACTCCTGGACCACCGCCAGCACCTCGTACACAACCGTCCGGACGCCACGCGTCGGGTCGTAGTCGTCCGAGTCCGCGATCGAGTCCGAGTCCGGGTCCAAGGGGGCCGGACAGGTCAGGAGGACGGCCGGCGGGACGGGCTCGTCGGCGCCGAGGTCCTGCCAGGGTGTGGGCCGCGGTGCCATGCTGGTGAGGTGGGGCAGGGCCTTCCAGTCGATGCGGTGGAGGGCGTGATCGCGGCCGGGGCCGGCGGCGAGCCGGTCGACGGAGACCTGGCGGGACACGAGCGCGTCCACGGTGAGCACCGGGCGGCCCGCACCGTCGGCGACCTGGAGCGACACGCCGTCCGCGCCGCTGGGCACGTTGCGGACGCGGAGGTCGGCGGCACCGACGGCGTGCAGGGTCACCCCGTTCCAGACGAACGGCAGCACGGTGTCGCCGTCGCGGCGTCCGTCGTCGTCGAAGAGGCCGGCGTGCATGGCGGCGTCCAGCAGGGCGGGGTGCAGCCGGAAGGACGCGGCGGCGCTGCGGGCCTGGTCGGGCAGGGCGACCTCGGCGAACAGTTCGTCGCCTCGCCGCCAGGCCGCCTTGAGGCCCTGGAAGACGGGGCCGTAGCCATAGTCCTGGGCGCGCAGGATGTCGTAGGCGTCCCGCAGGTCGATCGGGGTGGCGCCGGGCGGCGGCCAGGCGGCGAGATCGAAGTCGGCGGCCGGGCCGGTGGGGCCGATGAGGCCCTCGGCGTTGAGCTGCCACGGGGAGGCGGTCGCCTCGTCCGGGCGGGAGTACACGCCCACGGTACGGCGGCCGTCCACGTCGGGGGCGCTGACCAGGACCTGGAGCTGAATGCCGCCGCGTTCGGGCAGCACGATGGGCGACTGCAGGGTGAGTTCCTCGACGGTGCCGCAGCCGACCTCGTCGCCGGCACGGACGACGAGCTCGATGAAGCCGGTGCCGGGGAAGACGATGGCGTCGCCCACCATGTGGTCGTGCAGCCAAGGATGGGTAGCCGACGACAGCCGCCCGGTGAACTGCACCTCGTCGGCGTCCGGGGCGGGCAGCGCGGCGCTGAGCAGTGGATGCTCCAGGGGGAGCAGGCCGAGGGCGGCGGGGTCGGCCTCGGTGAGCCGGCCCTCGAGCCAGAAGTGGTCGTGCTGGAAGGCATACGTCGGCAGTTCCACCGTGCGCGGCGCGTGGCCGGCGAACAGGGGCCGCCAGTCAGGGCTTCCGCCGCAGACCTGCACCTCACCGACCGAGGTCAGGAAGCGGTCCAGGCCGCCCTCGTCGCGGCGCAGGGAGCCGACCACGGCGGTGCCGCCACCGTTCTCGGCGCCGTCGATACTCTCCAGGGTGTCCTGGACGCCCGTGGTGAGGACGGGATGCGGGCTGCACTCGACGAAGGTCCGGAACCCGTTCTGCCACAGCAGGCGGATGACGTCCTCGAACCGCACGGTGTTGCGCAGGTTGCGGTACCAGTAGCCGGCGTCCATGGCGGTGGTGTCGAGGGGTTCGCCGGTGAGGGTGGAGTAGAACGCGACCGTGGACATGGTGGGCCGGATGCCGTCGAGGAGTTCGTGCAGCGGATCCTCCAGGGAGGATACCTGCGCCGAGTGGGACGCGTAGTCCACGGCGATACGGCGCATGCGCACGCCCTCGGCCTCGCAGCGGGCGGCGAGTTCGTCCAGTGCCGGCACCTCGCCGGAGACCACGGTGGCGGCGGGGCCGTTGGCGGCGGCGATGCTGAGGTGCTCGCCGTACGGTGCGATCAGGGCGCGGACCCGCTCGGCGGGGGCGGCGAGGGAGGCCATGCTGCCGGTGCCGGCCAGGGAGACCAGCGCCTTACTGCGCAGGGTGACGACCCGGGCCGCGTCTTCGAGGGAGAGCGCGCCGGCGACGTACGCGGCGGCGATCTCGCCCTGGGAGTGGCCGACGACAGCGTCCGGACGCACGCCCAGCGACTGCCACAGCGCGGCCAGGCTCACCATGACCGCGAACAGCGCGGGCTGGACGACGTCGACGCGGTCGAGCGACGGGGCGTCCGGCTCACCGCGCAGCACGGCGGACAGCGACCAGTCGACATGCGGCGTGAACGCCCGCTCGCACGCGGCGAGTTCCTCGGCGAAGACCCCGGACGACTCCATGAGGGAGGCGGCCATACCGGCCCACTGCGACCCCTGGCCGGGGAAGACGAACACGGTCCGGCCGGCCACGTCGGCCTGGTCCCGGACGAGGTTGACGGCGTCCTCACCGGCGGCCAGCGCACGCAGGGCGTCGCGTGCGGCGTCTCGGTCCCGGCCGAGCACCAGGGCCCGGTGGGGCAGCCGGGTGCGGGTGGTGAGCAGCGAGTGCGCGATGTCGGCCAGGGGGGTGTCGGGGGCGGCGGCGTCGAGATACGCCAGCAGGCGGTCGGCCTGGGCGCGCAGGGCGGCGTCCGTCTTGGCGGAGACGAGCAAAGGGAGCGGGGGGTCTACGAGTCGGGCAGCGGGGGTGCCGGTGCGCGTGTCGATGCCGGGCGCGTTGGTGCCGCTCGCGAGGGCCTCGGTGACGTCGGAGGTGTCGGTGGTGTCCGCCGGCTCCGCACCAGCTGTGGCTGCGGCGGCCGGAGTGGTGGCGGACCGGCTGTCGTCACCCCGCTCAGCGGTGATCGGCGGCGCCTGTTCGAGGATGACGTGGGCGTTGGTTCCGCTGATGCCGAAGGAGGAGACCGCCGAGCGGCGCGGGCGCCCGGTCTCGGGCCAGGGCCGGTTCTCCGTCAGGAGTTCCACGCCTCCGGCGGACCAGTCCACCTTGGAGGTCGGCCGGTCGACGTGCAGGGTCTGGGGCAGGATGCCGTGCCGCATGGCCATGGCCATCTTGATCACACCGGCGACCCCCGCGGCGGCCTGCGCGTGGCCCATGTTGGACTTGATGGAGCCCAGCCACAGCGGCCGGTCCGCGGGCCGTCCGCGGCCGTACGTGGCCAGCAGCGCCTGAGCCTCGATGGGGTCGCCGAGGGTGGTGCCGGTGCCGTGCGCCTCAACGGTGTCCACGTCGGCGAGGCCGAGCCGGGCGTTCTCCAGGGCCTGGCGGATCACCCGGCGCTGCGAGGGCCCGTTGGGCGCGCTGAAGCCGTTGCTGGCGCCGTCCTGGTTGACGGCGATGCCCCGGATCACGGCGACCACCGGGTGGCCGTTGCGCCGGGCGTCCGACAGCCGCTCCACCAGCAGCATGCCCACGCCCTCGGCCCAGCCGGTGCCGTCGGCCGTCTCGGCGAAGGAGTGGCACCGGCCGTCGGAGGCCAGTCCCCGCTGCCGGGTGAACTCGATGAACATGTCCGGGGTCGACATCACGGCCACGCCGCCGGCCAGCGCGAGCGAGCACTCGCCTGAGCGCAGCGCCTGCACCGCCAGATGCAGGGCGACAAGCGACGACGAGCAGGCGGTGTCGACCGTCACCGACGGCCCCTCCAAGCCAAGGGTGTATGACACGCGGCCGGAGACAAGACTGCCGCCGGTGGCGCTGCCGACGCCGGTGCCCTGCGCGTAGTCGTGGTACATCAGGCCCGCGAACACGCCAGTGGGCGAGCCTTTCTGCGTGGTCGGGTCGATGCCGGCCCGCTCCAGCGCCTCCCAGGAAACCTCCAGCAGTAACCGCTGCTGCGGGTCCATCGCCTGCGCGTCGTTGGGGCTGATGCCGAAGAAGCCGGGGTCGAAGCCCGCCGCGTCGTAGAGGAAACCGCCCTCGCGCGCGTAGGTCCTGCCGGGTCCCCCGTCCGGGTCGTACAGCTCGTCCAGCGCCCAGCCCCGGTCGTCGGGGAAGTCGGACACCGCGTCGACGCCGTCGGCGACCAGCCGCCACAGTTCCTCCGGGGTGCTGACACCCCCGGGGTAGCGGCAGGCCATGCCGACGATCGCGATGGGCTCGTGCTGGGCGGCCGACAGCTTGCGGTTCTGGCTGCGCAGCCGTTCCGTTTCCTTCAGCGACTCGCGGAGTGCGGTGACCAGCTTCTCGTCCGGCCTTGCCATGTCAGATACCCGTCTCTTCGGTCGTGTCGCCGAGGTCTCGGTGGCCGAGTGCCATGCTGATCAGGCTCTCGGTGTCCATGACGTCGATCGATTCGTCTACGTCGGTGTCGTGCGCGGTGCCGTCGTGCGTGCCGTCCGCCGGATCGGAGCCGGGGCCGGGCGGTGCCGCGAGGTCGCCGCCGAGCCGTACGAGGCTGTCCAGCAGGCCGCTCTCGCGCAGCCGGGCCAGCGGAATCGCCCGCAGGAGGGCGCGGACGCGCTCCTCGTCCGCCGGGGCGTCCAGGGCGTCACCCGATCCGTCCGGGAACACCTCCTCCAGCAGATAACCGGCCAGGGCCTCGGCGTTGGGGTAGTCGAAGACGAGCGTCGCCGGCAGCCTCAGGCCGGTGCGCTCACCGAGCCGGTTGCGGAACTCCACGGCCGTCAGCGAGTCGAACCCGAGGTCCTTGAAGGCCCGGTCGGGCTCGATCGCGGCCGCGCCGGCGTGCCCGAGGATGCTCGCGGTCTGCGCGCGGACCAGGTCCAGCAGATACGCGTGGCGCTCCTGCACCCCCAGTCCCGCGAGCCGCTGCTCCAGGCTCGCACCATCCGGCGCACCGGACTCCCGCGCCGCACGGACCGGCACCCGCGCAATCCTGCGCAGCAGGGCCGGCGGGGCGTCACCCCGCGCGCGCAGCGCCGCCGTGTCCACGCGCAGCGGTACGACGACGGAGCCCCCGGTGTACGGCAGCGCCGCGTCGAACAGCGCCAGCGCCTCGTCCCGCGGCAGACCGGGCAGTCCGAGCCGGGCCATGCGCTGCTCGGCCTCGTCCAACTGTCGGGTCAGGCCGGTGGTCACACTCCACAGGCCCCAGGCCATGGCGGTGGCGGGCAGGCCGTGCGCCCGGCGGTGGGCGGCGAGGGCGTCCAGGAACACGTTCGCCGCGGCGTAGTTGGCCTGGCCCGCGGCCAGCACCATGCCACCGGCCGACGAGAACAGTACGAACGCCTTCAAGTCCTCCAGGTCGCGGGTGAGCTCGTGCAGATGCCAGGCCGCGTCCGCCTTCGGGGTGAGGACGGCGTCGAACCGCTCCGGCGTCAACTCGGCGATCAGGCCGTTGTCCGAGACGCCGGCCGCGTGCACGACTCCCGTCAGCGGGTGGGCGGCTGGGACGGCGGCGAGGAGAGCGGCCAGGTCCTCGCGTGCGGCGACGTCGCACGCGGTGATGGTCACCTCGGCGCCTGCGGCCGTGAGTTCCTCTTCGAGTTCGCTCGCCCCGGTGGCCTCGGGTCCGCGCCGGCTGACCAGCAGCAGGTGCCGTACGCCGTGCTCGGCCACCAGGTGCCGGGCAACGACGGCACCGAGGCCGCTGGTGCCGCCGGTGACCAGGACGGTGCCGTCCGGGTCGAGGACGGAAGCGGTGGCGGCGGACGCGTCCACGGTCGGGGGCTGCGTCAGGCGCGCGAAGCGGGGGTGGAGGATCTGGCCCGCCCGTAGGGCGAGTTCGGGTTCGCCGGAGGCGATGGCGGCTCCGAGGGCGGCCTCGGACAGGTGGTCGTCGTCGAGGTCGACGAGCTGGAAGCGGTCCGGGTTCTCGGCCTGGGCGGCTCGGAGGAGGCCCCACACGGGGGCCTGGACCAGGTCGACGTCGTCCCCGTCCTCCACGGCGACCGCACGGCGCGTGGCCACGACCAGGCGGGATCCGGCGAACCTGTCGTCGGACAGCCACTCCTGCACGATCGCCAGCACCTCGTACATGACTTCCCGAGTGCCGCGGGTCGGGTCATCGTCGGCCGAGGGTGAGGGTGTCGGGCAGGTCAAGAGGACGGTCGGGGGGACCGTCGTCGTGCCGGTGGGCAGGTCATGCCACGTCGGCGGTACCGCGCCCAGGTCGCGCGTCACGGCCAACGTCTCCCACTCGATCCGGAACAGTGAGCCGCCCTTCGTGTCCGCCGCCGCCAACTGCGCTGCAGAGACGGGCCGTCCGACCACGGAGTCGACCTTCAGCACCGGCCGCCCCGTGAAGTCCGCCACGGCCAGCCGCAGCCGACGGTCACCACTGCGGGACAGGTGCACCCGGACCCTCGGGGCACCGCCGCCGTGCAGGGTCACTCCGTTCCAGACGAACGGCAGCGTCGGCTCACCGTCGCTCCCGCCCTCGACGACCAGAGCGGCGTGCATGGCGGCGTCGAGGAGGGCGGGGTGGATGCCGAATCGGGGGGCCTGGTCGGTGGACTCTCCGTCGGGGAGGGTTACTTCGGCGTAGAC
>NZ_JBJDQL010000102.1:0-2629 GCF_044903305.1 Streptomyces sp. NPDC019531
CAGGTCTCTCGAGGTCTCCACGGACAGACCAACGAAGAATCCGCAATCAGGTCACTGAACTGGGAAAACACTTCGGGTAGTTCAGTCAACAGGTAGGAGGTCGAATCCGGCGCGTCCGTGCATCTGTCTCATGATCTTCTTGGTGCGGGTGTTGACGCCTTCGGTGCGGCCGTTGTGGTAGGGCAAGGTGAGTCCGGCGTTCACGGCGGGCCGGTCGATTTCCAGGCCGTTGGTGAAGCTGCGCAGGTGGGGTAGGTCGACGGCGCGGGCGGCTGTGATCTACTCGGTGAGTTTCGCGTCGTTGCCCTCGGCCGGTTTCAGCAGGGTGGCGAAGCCGCGTACGAGATCGGCGAGTGCGGTCATCTCCGGGCAGGCCGCGGCGATCTTCTCCAGCAGTGTCGTTTCCTTCGGGCGCAGGTTTTCGGGGTCGGTGAGCAGGAGGCGGCTGGCGTGACGGGGGGTGGTGACGGGGCGGTCGCCTTCGGCGCGGCCCTGGTTGAGGTAGCGGACCAGGAGGTTCGCGCTGCCGATGTAGCCCAGCTCTCTTATCTCTCCCAGTAGTTGGGTGACAGGAACTGCCGGTTCGGCGGCGCGGCGGGTGCGCAGATGGTCGCGGTAGGGGTCGACGAGGGTGGGCCGGTAGGTGGGGGCGATGCGCAGGGCCGGGGGCTTGGGCATGCGGGCGTAGCGTTTGACGGTATTCAGGGCCACTCCGAGGCGGCGGGAGCAGTCGAGCAGGCCGACGCCCTGGCCGAGGAGGTCGTGGATCTTGTTCCAGCGTTCGCGGGTGGTCTGCTCGCGTACTCCACCGGGGCGCGTCGGATTGATGGTCGCCCAGCATCCGGTGTGCGCGCGGACCTCGGGCTGGACTTTGTCGCAGAGGTTGCGCCAGAGGTGCCATCGGTCGCTGACCTGCGCCGCGTCGGGCAGGGCGCGGCGGATGGCCTCGGCGTAGGTGGCCGAGCCGTCGCGGCACACGATCTCGGCACCAGGATGTTCGCGCAGCCAGGACTCCAGAGTGGCCCTCTCGCGGTCGGGCAGGACCGCGACGCGTCGGCCGGTTGGCACTTCCCCACGGAGCGACCGCGCTCAAGTGCGTCTATATGGCCGTCATGAGCCTTGACCCGACCGGCGCCGGCCGCAAACGCTGGACCATGCGCTGGAAGGGCGCCATGAACGCCTTCGACCTGGCCTTCGACGGCCGCCTCACCGCAGGCCGACTCTAGCCACACCAACCCCAGTTACACCGCTCGCTTTGCAGACCCCGGACGGTCGGCAAGTTCGGGATCCTGGGCGTCGAGTGCGTATCCGTCTGTGGGCATGGCGTCAGTGTCCCTTGCCGGTGCGGTCTCTGACGGCGATGTAGCCAGGTCGAAGGGGTCGGAAGTCATGGGTTTTTCGCGTGTCTGGGCATGGTGTTCTCATGTGTCGCGGCTGCGGACGGAAGGCAGTGGCGAGGCCTGTTACGTGTCCCCCTCCTGGGGTACCTACATCGCGCCGGGGGCCTGGCGCGGGGTGTCCGGCGGGAGCGGCGTCCGTAGTCTGACCGGGGTCAGGTGCTCGCCCAGCCACTGGGTGGTGTTGTTGCCTTCGCCGGCCGGGGTGGTGAAGTCCAGCAGCGCGTCTGCCGCGTGGGGCAGTTGCACATGTTGCTCGCCGAAGAAGTCGTTGCGGTAGAGAGTGACGGACTTGACCTTGGAGGCGAGTCCGGGCTGTTCCGCGATGAACGCGAGGGCCGCTTCCCACAGCAGGTCCCGCTGCGGATGCCCGTGCACGGCCTGGTCGGCAGCGGTCAGGTGCAGATCGCCGACGCGGTTGTACAGGTCGCGCACCAGGGACTGGATCAGCAACTGTGCCGTGGGCAGGGTCCTCTGCCGACGCGGCACCGAGCCGCCTTGAGATGCACGCGCCGGCTTGTCAAGCCAGGTGTGGTCGCTGCGGACGATCACTCCAGGCAGGCATGGGAAGTCGCTGATATCGATTCCGATCCGCTCCGCCAAGTCATCGAGCATGTCCGGCCCGGTCCTCTGCATCACGGAGTTCCGGCGGACCGTGCCGTACAAACCCTTGAAGAAGTTCTCCTTCTTGGACCGCCATGAGAACAACAGGTCGTACTGGTTCTTGCTGTAGCGATTCTTGATCTCGTCGAGATAGACAGCCGCGAAGGGATGGTTCATGGGCATCGCCAGCACGGAATTTCCAACGCCATCGCGTGTGGCGTCGATGGCGTATCCCTCGCGGGAGGAGACCACTTGGGCCAAAGACGACGGATCCCTGTACAGGTTGTCGCCGTCCATGTATACGCCGCCGAAGCGGTACAGGATCTCCAGACGGAGGATGTCACTGGCCGCCGCATACCCGGGGCCGGCCTGCTTCGCGCTTTCCGCCTTGTAGAACTCATGCAGGAGCATGGGTGATTCGGCGTTGAACACCTCGTCGACGTTGACGACGAAAACGTTGTTCTTAGCCGCCCACTTCAGCATGTCGTTCACGTCGGCGAGACGGGGGCTGTCCCAGGTATCGGAGGGCGCTGCGGCGCGGTTGAAGTCAGCGCGCGGGACGTCGGTCCACAACACCAGCTGCATGCGGCTCTTGTGGGTGGCGGACATCTCCTTGAGGTTGTCACGGA
>NZ_JBJDQL010000102.1:2728-8365 GCF_044903305.1 Streptomyces sp. NPDC019531
ACCCCGCTGCCGGACCGTCCCCCTCAGCACCAGGCGGGAGGGCAGCCCGTCGTACGCCTCCTGCACCGTCTCGGCATCCACGGGGCCGTAGCCCGGAACCAACCGCTGCAGTTCCCGGGCCACCTCCGCACGCAGCATCTCAAGGTACCGGAGGGCAGAGGACTTCTCTTGGGCCTCGTCGGACGACGTCTGCCTCGCGACGCGTACCTCATCTGTGACAGAGTCCTGAGCGGATGGCGCATGGTTGTCGTCGGCCTGCTCCGCAAGGCTGGTCTCGCCGGTGCTGGGTCGTGGCGCGCGCGGTTGTGCGGGGATGTAGTGGCCACCGTCGTGTATGACGACAGCGAGCGGCATTTCGGCTTCCGGCCGCTGGCTGGCGTCGGTGTCGCCGCCATCGCCCATCGGCCTGTCGCCGCCGTAGAACGCGACTTCTCCGTCCGAGTTCACCAGCGCTATTCGGACGCCCAGTTCTCGGGCTGCCGCGGTGGACAGGACGCGGGCTATCAGGTCCGCGGGGACCTCACCGCCGGCTGCGTGTTCCGGGGCGAGTCGCAAGAGCCGGAACCGGTGGACCGGGTCCAGGTCGGCGTCTGAGATGGTCAACTTGTCGCCGCTCAGGGCAGCCTGTGTCCGCCGCGCTGGTGAGAGCGGTACGTCAGCGTCGAGCAGCAGGTGCAGCGGGAGCACGGCGTCGCCGTCCAGCGGCGGCAGCGTGTGTCCGAGGACGTCGGTGTCGGTGACGCGCAGGAAAAGCCACGTGGAGAACGCTTCCGCTGTTTCGGCATGGTCCGCAGCGGACCTCGCGAGCGCCGCCGGTGCCACGTGACGCAGGGCGAGCAGCAATGGGCCGGCGAAACCCCTGTCCGTCTGCGAGCGTTCGTTCAAAGACAGCATCAGCACCCTGCCGTCCAGCTCGGCGCTGTACGGCCCGGTGCGGCGGTAGGCACCTCGTCGCGACACGGTGGAGGACTTCGGGCCAGCCGATGCCTCGTCGGCCATCACCCCTCTCAGCTGTTTTTCGAGTTCGAACGCATCCTCTGCCGAAAGGTCTGACACCGAGTCGAGGATGTCCACGGCGACGTCGCGGTACCGCTCCACCCAGTCGGCGCCCCGGTCGTTGAGGGCATGCTCGTCCGGGAGCAAGCCGTCCCGGCCGAAGCCACGCAGTTCCTCCTCCCGTAGGGGGAGGATGCGTGAGTACCTGCGCCACCCAGGCTCGGTGTGCAGTTCGGGCTCCACCGGCCGACCCTGCTGCGCCAGTTCGTCGAACAGCGCCTGGCAGCCCTGGAGTACCTGGTTGGTGGACGGCAGCGCTCCGATCAGCGCCAGACGCACCAAGCCCAGGTCGACGGGTAGCGTCCACCGGTCGCGCATCTCGACGGCATACCGCATCAATTGGTAGGCGATGCCCGCCTCCCTTGCGGGGGCCGACTCCGGCATGTATCCGGTGCTGAAGCCGAAGGCCCATGCCGTCACGCGCCGGCCTCCGCCGTCCGATGGCTGGGCCGACCACCTGGGGGTGGTGAGCGGTGCCGGCGCCTCGAACGTCCCGAGCAACTCGGCGAGGAGCCCGGTCTCCAGGGCCCGGTGCAGCGCGGAGAAGTTCTCTCGGATGCCGACCGGTTCGAGCGGACCGCCCAGGGCTACCAGTTCCGTCAACGTCAACCGGTCGCGGACCGCACCTACCAGCAGCGCCAGCTGTGCGACCGCCTCTTCGTCCTCGGCGGCGTAAGCACTGATCCGGTTCTCGAAGTGCTCAGCGTCCTCCCGGTAGCGAGTGGCGGCGAGGACCGCCTCCGTGGTGTTCTGGGACAGCTGTGGCTCCGACCACCGCCTGGCCTTGACGCCCGAGGCCCGGTCGACGAGCCTGCCCAGCATCTGTGCTCCGAACTGCGCTGCGGTGCGCACCCGCGGCGCCGATCGGGTGAGGGCGGATCCGGTCGTGCTTGCCAGGCGGGACAGGCGCAGTTGGACTGTGCTGAGGGCGATGTGCTTGACCTTGGCCCGCTCGGCCAGGGCGAACAGCTCCAGCCGGTGCGCCTGCGTCACGGGCTCCTGCGAGGCCAGGCCGAACACCTTGCGAGCCAGAGGGGCGAGCTCCCCGGACGACAGTGGCTCGGACTGGCCGTACTCCTTGCGCAGCACGTCGGCCAGCTGGCGTCCCACGGCCAGGGGGAGCGCCCGGGGCAATCCGCTCTCGCCGGTGGCGTCTCGGACGAATTCGATCAGCTGACGCGTACGGAGGGCCTCTGCCGGGTTGACGGAGCCACCGGTGTACCTCTGGTCGAACCGGTCGCTCTTGGGCTTGCGCACGCCGGCCGCCTCGGCGAGGCCGGCCAATTCCCCGATGGTCAGCGAGAGCTCGCCTGCGAAGGCTCCGTCCGTGGAGGTCTCGAACTCCACCGCAGAATCGAGCGATCCGTCCGTGCTGCCCTGCCAGACCTCGCGGTCGGTGCGCAGCCGGAAGTCCTGGATCAGTTCGAAGTGGTGGGTGCGCAGGGTGCCGCCGCCCGGCAACGGGTCCTGCTCCTGACGAGCGCGGAGGCGCTCGTCGAGGGTGCGCCGGAAGAAGTCCAAGGCGGTGTCGGCGCGCGTAGCGGCGACCTGCAGGGATTCGTCCGGGTGGACCAGAGCCGTGTACTTGATCGTGGGCGGCTCCATCCCCTGGCCGACCCGCCACAGGCCCATCCTGGCGGTGTCGTCCGCGAGGTTGGTCAGGCGCTCGCGGTGGGTGTCGTTGAGGCCTTCCGGCGCCCCGGCGACGACGGCCACTCCGATCTTGGTACGGCTGTGGCCGCCCTTGACGAGCGCGACCAGCGGGTTGCTGAACACGGAGCCGTCGCCGGCCCACCGATCGTAGAAGCTCTCGCCCAGGCTCCTTCCATGCATGGTGAAGAACCACAACTCGTTCGGGTCGCCGTAGGTGTCGACGGACAGCTTGCTCATGTCAGTGATGGCCGCGGTCATGGCACGGGTCTCGGTCTCCCGCAGCGCGTGCACCAACTCGGCCGGGTTCAGGACCGATGGTGGGGCGGCCTTTTCCAGAGCGGCGATCTCCGCGCGGGTGTCGCGGATGATCTGGAGTTGCCTGGCGAGCCGGAAGCGGAGGTCGGTGGGGACGGTCACGGTCTGCAGCCGGGCGGCCTCCGCGTCGAGGGTGTCGCCGTAGTGGGCGAGGTTGGCCTCGATCGCGTCGCGCATGTCCTGGTCGAAGTCGCGACGGGAAGAGAAGACCTGGAGGGCGATGTGGTGGTTCTCGTCACCAGCCACGACCGGCGCGAAGTGGTAGCCGGCGGTGGGCTGGATCAGTGGGGTGTCCTCGTCGGTGCCGTGTGCGTAATCCTCGTCGTAGAAGCGGAGATGATCCTCGACGCGGTGGGCCAGCGCCTGGATGACGTAGCCGTCGCCCGGCCGCTGCGCGATCGCAGCTTCGTTGACGCCGAGCCGCATGTTGAGCTCCTGCCAGCGGCGAGCCACCTCCGGATCGCGCCTGGCCCGGAACTGGGCCTGCCCGTACTCCTTTCCAACCGCTGGCCAGTCCTGCTCCATGGCGTCCCAGTACTTGCCGAGCAGATCGCGCCCCCACTCCACACTCAGTTCCGGGCTCGGCCCGTCGCCATTGTTCCCCTCCATCGCGTCCCCAGACTTGCCGAACAGATCGCGCCCCCACTCCACACTGAATTCCGGGACCGGTCCGTCGTCGTCCCGGCCAGCTGCGGCGAGTGCGTCCACCAGGCTCTGGGCGAGGTAGGCGGGGCCGGAGATCTCCCTGGCGCCCGCGAAGTTGGCGCGTGCGGTCTGGGTGGCACCCGTGCCTCCTTCCGCCGGGGGCCTGGTGTCATGCAGGACGAGGTGCCCGTGCTCTTCACCGAGCACTGTGGCGGAGAAGTCGCGGGTCAGCGAGGACTTCTCGCCCTCGATCCGGGGTGTGACCTTAAGCAGGCACCGTGTATCCCCGTCGTGGGCGAACTCGACGCGGGTGGAGGTGTCGATGATCAGCTTGACCTTGCCGCCGGCCAGGTCGATGTGTTTCTGCGACTCGGCGACAACGGCCTCGGTGGCGAAGAACTCACGGTTGGGCCTGCCGTGGGCGGCGATGGCAAGGTTTCCGTCTGCGGAGACCTCCAGGGCGGGGTGGTCCTCCACCTCCACCGGCTGCGCTGCCAGGAACGCCGGGAACGTCTCCCGGCTGCCGTCCGCCGGCACCGCCACCGTGCGGCTGGGCAGGCGGTAGGCCGAAGCGGCTTTGGCGAGTTTCTCGGCATCCGACGCGTCCTGCGTCCCCGCGAACGGCGACACCAGGGTGTAGTCGGTGACCAGCCGCTTGGGAAGGGCCGTGCCGTCGGCGAAGACCTCGCGCCGGCCCAGCACTCCCCGCAGGTCGGCCCCGCCGGGCGGGGCGAAGCCGCCCGGCGGCGTCTGCGGGGCGGCCGGGTGTGGTACGGCGGCCAGGTACCGTGCGTCCTCCCGAACGAGAAGGATCTCAGGTCCGGTGGCGGCTCCCAGCTGTCGGGCAGCCTCGATCCTGCCTTGCTCCGCGAGGGCGATCCGAAAGCCGAGCCGCCGACCCAGCAGGTCGACCACCGCCTCGCCGAGCAGCTGGTTTCGGCGGTCTCCCTGCCGGAGCAGCAGCCGGAACTGCTGGACCCGCGTCAGCGGTACGTCCCTGGCGTGGACCACGCCGCCCATCGCGATGGCATGGGTCTTCAGCTGCGGATCCGGTTCGACGCCCACGGCGGCCAACTGATCCGGTGTGAGCCGCGTGTCTGGCTCAAGGCTGGGGGCCGCGTCCGGCAGTTCGGAGTCGACGCTGACGGATTCGGCCCAGGCGTACACCGCGTCGGCGCTCTCGGCCAGCAGGGGTCCGGCCAGGTCCAGCCTCAGCGCGGTGCGCGCTTCGGCGAGCGGCCGCGGCGCCGAGTGCCGCAGGGCGTAGAGCAGGGCCTCGACCAGGCGTTCGCCGACACCGGCCACCTCGTGGAGGCTCTGGTCGGCCCCTTTGTACCGGACGTCCGGTCCCACGGCGGCCTGGCCCAAGCCCTCCTGGGGCTGCCCGGTCACCGGAGTGGTGCGCAGAGCGGCTCCCATCATCCGCCGGAGGGCGTGTGCGTCGGACATCCACGGAGCGGGCCCGGCGGGCGGCTGCAGGTCTTCTCGGCGCGGACGGAGGATCGCGCGGTCCAGGCCCGATCTTCCGTGGACGTGGTGGAAGACACGCGGCGGTTTGGGCGGCATCTCGATCGCGGTGAAGCGTTCGTACTCCTCTGCCGTGCCCGCGTTGACCGTCTCCTGCTTGAAAATGCGGAAGGGTCTGGCCAAGCCGAAGCGGTGCGTGGCGCTCTGGACCGGCGACTCCTGGTAGACGTGGGTCAGCAGCGGGCGCTCGCCCCCGGGCTCCGCAGCCTGTCCCGGGGAGTTCCAGCCTTGGGAGGGGAACTGCTCCGCCCCGGTGCCGGGGTTCGTGAGGGAGATCTCCTTTATCCGCTGGATGCTGTGCCCGCGGTCCGCGTCGCGCGCCTGAATCACCAGCTTGGTCCTGGGTGGCGTCTGCTGATCACGCAGCAGGCGACGGAGGTAGGCGCCCACCGCGCCGGCGCCGGCCTTTCTCAGGCCGGTGGGCGAGGCGGTGGTGAGGTG
>NZ_JBJDQL010000103.1:0-8285 GCF_044903305.1 Streptomyces sp. NPDC019531
ACCCCCCGGCCCCCCCCACCAAACCCTCTCCCTGGTCCCCCAATCTCGGGCCCCTCGCGTCCCCCGCCGGGTGCGCCCGCCGCCGGGGGGGGGGGGGGGGGGGCCCCCCCCCCCCCCCCCCGCCGCGCTTCAGTCGGCGACCACGGTGGTGTTGAGGCCCTTGTCGTAGTGGTTGCGCGCGATCCGGATGCCCGAACTGCCGTGGAAGGCAAACAGCGGTGAGGTGTACGGCGGTTGGTCCGCCCCGTCCAACCGCCGGACGGTGTTTCCGGTGAAGGCGAACCCGCCGACACTCTTGGCGTTGACGACGGTGATGTCACCGATGTCGAACGAGTTGTCCTCGACCTTGATGTGGTGATGCACCGGGTTCGCCGGGTCGACGACCTGGTTGGTCGGCTCCACGAAGATCACAGGACCGCTGGGGCGGGTGAACGAGTTCCCGCGGATCGTCAGGTCGGAGACCGGCCCGGACTCGTACCACTGGTAGGCGTCGGCGGAGACGTAGATGCTGGCCATGGTCATCCCGTCGAAGCGGTTGCCGGTGATCAGGACGGGCTTGCGGGTGGTGACCAGCACGCCACGGGTCGGCACGTTGCGGAAGACGTTGCCGGAGATGACGACCGACGGGGTGGCCGTGGTGTTCTCGACGACGGTGCCGCCGATCTCGACCCCGGCGGGAACCGGCCGGTCGAAGGTGACGGTCATCGTGGTCAGCGGCTTCGTGTGGTCCATCCCGCTGGGCCCGTCGACCGCGGTGACCTTCGCGTGCGCGTCCGCCAGCGGGGTCATCGTGGTCTTGGTGGTGAACTCGACCTCGTCCCCCGGGGCGAACTGCGGGAATCCGGCGGTCTGCGGGTGTTCGTAGGCGAGGGTGAGCGTGTTCGGCCCGGGATTCCCGACGACCTCCAGATAGGTGCCGTGGATGTTGATCGGGTCGTCGTGCGGGCCGTCGAAGACACTCCGGGTGATCGAGACCTTCCCCTTGACGCCGGACATCTGCACGAAGTCCGCGAACGAGGCCGTCGAGCGGCCGGACTTCGGATCGGGCGCGAAGTTCACCTTGTCGATGGAGATGTTCTCGCTGAACTGCCCCACCACGCCGAAGGATTGCAGGTAGTAGGCGTTCATCGAACGCAGCGTGACGTTCTTCGACTCCCAGATGAAGGCGCCCGGCTCGGTCCGCTCGATCAGACGCATCTGGTAGACGAGCCCGGCGTCCGCCGGCTGTGCCGCGGTGGTGTAGTCGATCCGGATCCGGCGTCCGCCGAGGTCGGTGACCGCGGCGACGTCGTTGAACAGCGGGTTGTCCGCGCGCCAGGACCGCTGCGCCTTCGGGTCGTGGATCTGCGTGTACTGGAGTCCGTCGACGCCCGACCAGTACGGCTGCCCGGTGGCCGGACTGGTCTCACCCAGCCATGTGATGTGCGTGCCGTTCACCTGGTACGGACTGCCGGCCGGGATCTTCAGGACACGGTAGGCATGACCGCCGCTCACACCGGTGTCGGCGACGGTAGCGTCGATGACCTCGGGCGCCGCGTAGTCGAAGGAGAAGTTCGTGAAGGTCACGTTGGTCGAGCGGATCGACGCGAACGCCGTCTGAAGGCCGTGGTAGACGAGCTTGGCCCCGCCGCCGTCGATGGTGACGTCGTGCATGTCCTCGACGAGCAGCCCGATCTTCTTGTCCCGGTAACGCTGGTCGGCGCCCACGGTGTTGGACACGTACAGCTCACGCGTCTCGGCACGCTCGGGATAGAGCTGGTAGGTCCCTTTCGAGAAGACGACCCTGACCGGCCGGTCGACGCTCTTGGCGTGCCGCAGCGCCGCGGTGACGGCGGGCGTCGAGTCCGTCCGGCCGGTGGGGTCGGCTCCGTAGTCATCCACGTCGACCACCACCGGCGCTCTCGGCGCCGCGGCGACAGGGCCGGCGGCCCCGCCGAGCAGCGCAAGCGCCAACCCAAGGAAAACGAACCGAGACATAGTCCCTCCGGGGCATGCGTGAGCGATGAAATACCCGATGAATTGGGGGACTTACCGCCAAGACTCCGGCCGGAACCCCGTGCAGAGTCTGCATAGCTCCGATGTCTGGGTCAATGGTGTGAACCAGTAGTGCCACCCGGCGCCGCCGTGCTCGCGCGGATCACCAGCTCGGGGTCGAAGAGGAGTTCGCCGACGGGGACGTCTCGGTTGCCGACCAGGGCGAGGATGCCGCGTGCCACCTCCGCGGCCAGGCGGTCGGCCGGCTGTCGGACCGTGGTGAGCGGGGGGTCGACGAAGTCCATGATCATGGAACCGTCGTAGCCGACCACCGATACGTCACCCGGGACGTCGTACCCCTGGCGGCGCGCTCCGCGGATAGCGCCCAGGGCCATGTAGTCGCTGGCGGCGACGATGGCCGTGGCGCCCCGGCCGAGGAGCGAGATCGCGGCGGACTGCCCGCCCTCGACGGTGTAGGACTGCCGGACCACCCACTGCTCCGGATCGTCGATCCCGCGCTTGGCGAGCGAGGAGACGAAGCCGCTGACCCGGCGGTCGGCCGGGCGGTTGCCGACCGGGCCCGACGCCATGCCGATACGGCGGTGCCCGAGCCGGTGCAGATGGTCCACGGCGAGTTCGGCGGCCAGCAGGTCGTCGGTGGAGAACACCGGCACATCGCCCACGCCCTCGAACTCGCCGTTGACGCCCACGAACGGAATCCTGCGCGAGCGCAGCAGTTCGTACGCCGCCGGGTCCGCGCCCTCGATCGTGTTGCTGGCCGACAGGAAGACGACGGCGGCCACGCCCCGGTCGGCCAGCGAGGTCACGAAGTCCAACTCCTGCACTCCACCGGGGAAGCACGGGCACAGGATCGTCTTGAGGCCGTGCGGGGCGAGAGTGGACTCGATCCGTTCACAGACGTCGGCGAAGAACGGATTGGAGACCAACTCGGTGATCACCGCGATGAGTTGCCCCCGGGTCTGCCGCTCGTACCCGAGGTCGGCCATCGCCCGCTCGACCGCCTCACGGGTCCTGCGCGACACACCCTGACGCCGGTTGATGACACGGCTGACGGTGGCCTCGCTGACCTGCGCCCGCGCGGCGACTTCGGTGATGCCGACTTTCATACGGTTTCCTCCGCCGTTCCCCACAAGCTTGCAAGATTCAGGTGAAAACTTTCACTCAAGCCTGCCATCAAAAATAGCAGCCAGTCTGCGCACCTTGCAGGTTTCTCGCGCATGACCATTGAAGCGTCTCTCCGGCCCCTGTTAGCTTGCGGCCACCGCTCAGCCGCCCCCGGGAGACCCGATGAAGCCCTCAAGGCTCATGCTGCTCACCGCCGTTGCCCTGCTCGCGCCGATGGCCCCGGCGCTGTCGGCCCATGCGGCACCAGGTCCCGGGCCCCAACTCGCCCTCCCTGACCCCGGTTTCGAGAACGGCGGCACCGGCTGGACCTTCGGACCGGGCACCGGCGTGGGCACCGGCAATCACCACGGCGGCACCCGCTTCCTCTACCTCGACGCCGGAACCGGCAAGAGCGCCCAACTGACCGTCATAGCACTCCGCAACGGCAGCTACGACTTCTCCGCGTGGATAGGGAGCGCCGGCACCGGAGGCACGTACACGATCCGGCGCAACGGCGAGACCGTCGGCACCATCGACCTCCCGCAGCACGCCGGATATGCCCGATACACCATCAGCGATGTCGAGTTGAGAACCGGCGACCAGCTGGAGATCGCCTTCGGTTCGGGCACCTCCTGGGTCAACGCGGACGACCTGATGATCTCGCCCGCCGCGTCGGCCGACCCGAAGGTCACCTCGTCGAACGCCGAGGTCGCCGAGATGTTCGCCTGGGCCAAGAAGAAGGCCAACAGCTGGGCCCAACTGCCCGGCACGAACGGCCCGGTCAACGTGGACGAGTACCAGACCGGCGGCACCGGCACCGCGACCTACGGGCCCACCTACTGGGCCGGTTACGCCAACCGCAGCGCCTACTACTCCCGCGACATGACCCACCAACTCGCCGGCGCCCACCTGATCGGCCTCGACACCGCGAACGAGACCATGCTCCGCTCATACGCGGAGTCGGCCACCGCCGAGCACAAGTACTTCCCGGTGTGGTCCCTCAACTTCGACGCCAAGACGTACCTGAGCATCGACTACAAGAGCCCGGACAATTTCGTGCGCGAGGTGCCGGCCACCTTCGAACTCGTCGAGAAGGCGGCCCAGGCGTACCTGTGGACCGGCGACCGCCGTTACGTGGACGACCCGGTGCTGTGGGAGTTCTACCGGCACGCCACCGAGGACTTCATCGACCTGCACAACTCCACCAAGCCCAACGGCGAGGTGAAGGTCGCCGAGGGCACGGGCAAGGGAATCTTCGAGGGCGCCGCCAGCTACAACGAGCAGGACGGCGACGGTCTCGCCGAGGCCGGGGACGGTATCGCCGCGCAGTACCAGGCCTATCTGGCGATGGCCGTACTCGCGCGCGGCAAGGGCGACACCGCGCCGGCAAGGACGTACGAGAAGCGTGCCGCCGATCTGAAGGCCTACTTCAACGACGAATGGAGCGGCATCGGAAGCGGCGCCGACATGGTCCGCGCGTACACCACCTCCGGCGCCCCGGTCACCGGCTGGGGCAAGGAGAACAGCGTCTTCATGCCGATGAAGCAGATCATCGATCCCGGTCCGCGCAACGACGCGTACCTCGACTACATCCAGGCGCAGGAGCTGGGTCCGCAGGGTTCGCCCAACATCGAGTCGACGACGTATCTGCCGGACATGTTCTTCAGGAACAACCGCAGCGACACGGCCTGGTGGTGGATGAAGAAGATCTACGGCGAGCGGGACATCCAGCACATCAACTCCAGCCAGGGCCCCAACGGCGATTACCCCGAGGTGTCGTTCACCCTGGTCAGCCAGACCGTCGAGGGCCTGATGGGCATCGCACCGGACGCGGCGGACCACAAGGTGACCACGCAGTCACAACTGCCCTCCGGCATGAAGTGGCTCCAGGCGGCGGACGTACCCGTCGGCACGAGCACGATCACCGTACGGCACGACGGCACGACGAAGACCACGCTGACGAACAACGCCCGCACCGGTGCCTACCGTTGGGAGGCCCGCTTCCCCGGCGCACACAAGACGATCAAGGTCAACGGCGTCCCCCAGCACACCCGCACCAAGACGGTCGACGGCGTGACATACACGTACGCGACACCGACGGTACGGGCGGGGGCGACGGTGGTGGTGCGGGTGACCGACTGACGCAGACGGTCGAGAGGTTGCTGGAACTCTCACACCCCGGTCCCCGGCAGAGCGTGCGCAGGGCCCGGGGCGCAGCCGACGGACGCGGACGTCAGCCCACGTCGGTGGGTGATGGGCGGATCGTGCCGTCCATGGGAACGTCAGGCTCCGGAGCCGTGGGAGTGCGGCCGGGCCGCGCGGACCGCGTTCAGCAGGCTGTCCCAGGACTTCTGGAACTTCTGGATGCCCTCGGCCTCCAGGGACTGCACGACTCCGGCATACGAGATGCCGAGCTTCTCCACGGCGTCTAGATGGGCCCGGGCCCGGCCGTAAGTGCCCGCGATGGAGTTGCCGTTGATCTCACCGTGCTCGGCGGTCGCCTCCAACGTGGCCTCGGGCATGGTGTTGACGATGCCCGGCGCGACCAGCTCGGTGACGTAGAAGGTGTCGGGGTAGGCCGGGTCCTTCACCCCTGTCGAGGCCCACAGCGGACGCTGCTTGTTGGCGTGCAGCCGCTCCAGCACCGCCCAGCGCTCCGCGGACGGCGTCGACCCGTCGGCCGATCCGAACACCTCCTCGTACGCCTGGTAGGCGAGGCGGGCGTTGGCGACCCCGGCCTTGCCGCGCAGTGCCATGGCCTCCGGGGTGCCCAAGGCGCGCAGCCTCTTGTCGATCTCGGTGTCGACACGGGAGATGAAGAACGAGGCCACGGAGTGGATCTTCGAGAGATCCAGGCCGCGAGTCCGGGCCTTCTCCAGGCCAGCCAGGTAGGCGTCCATGACCTCGCGGTAGCGCTCCAGCGAGAAGATCAGCGTGACGTTGACGCTGATACCGAGGCCGACGACCTCGGTGATCGCCAGGAGACCTGCCCTGGTGGCCGGGATCTTGATGAGGGTGTTCGGGCGGTCCACGAGCCAGAAAAGATGCCTGGCCTCGGCGACGGTCGCGTCCGTGCCGTGTGCGAACCGGGGCTCGACCTCAAGGGAGACCCAGCCGTCCTGGCCGTCGGTGGCATCGAAGACCGGGCGCAGGATGTCGGCGGCATCCCGGACATCCGCCGCGGTGATCATTCGAACGGCCTCGGAGACCGTCACACCACGCAGGGTCATGTCGTGGATCTGCTCGGCGTACTCGCCCCCGTCGCCGATCGCCTGTTGGAAGATCGTCGGGTTGGTGGTGACACCGACGACATGTCGCTTCTCCACGAGCTCGGTCAGGTTGCCGGACGTGATCCGGCCGCGGGAGAGATCGTCCAGCCAGACCGAGACGCCTTCGCCGGAGAGGCGCTCAAGCGGGCCGTCAGTTGCGGACGGTGTGCCTCCCGGTGTCCCGGACGTGAGCGATTCCCGGGCGGCGGCGGCCACGGCGTCGGCGGTGAGACCGAACTCGCGGAAGAGGACGCCGGCTTCGGCCGAGGCACCGTAGTGCTCCAAGGAGAGGACACGTCCCGCGTCGCCGACGTACTTGTGCCAGGTGAGGCCGATGCCCGCCTCGACCGCGACTCGGGCCTTCACGGCCGGCGGCAGGACGCTGTCCCGGTACCCCTGGTCCTGCTCCTCGAACCACTCCACACACGGCATCGAGACGACCCGCGTCGGCACCCCCTCGGCCTCCAGCTGCTCGCGCGCCTCGACGGCCACGTGCACCTCGGAACCGGTCGCGATCAGGATCACCTCCGGGGCCCCGGTAGAGGCCTCGAACAGGACGTAACCGCCCCTGACCGCGTCCTCGTTGGACTCGTACACCGGTACCCCCTGACGGGTCAGCGCCAGCCCGTGCGGGGCACCCTTGCCGAACTCCTTCGTGTACCGCTTGAGGATCTCGCGCCAGGCGATCGCGGTCTCGTTGGCGTCGGCCGGGCGGACCACGTTCAGACCCGGGATCGCCCGCAGCGAGGCCAGGTGCTCGACCGGCTGGTGGGTGGGGCCGTCCTCGCCCAGACCGATCGAGTCATGCGTCCACACATAGGTCACCGGCAGGTGCATCAGCGCCGACAGACGCACGGCGTTGCGCATGTAGTCGGAGAACACCAAAAACGTGCCGCCGTAGATACGGGTGTTGCCGTGCAGCGCGATGCCGTTCATCTCCGCGGCCATCGAGTGCTCGCGGATACCGAAGTGGATCGTGCGCCCGTACGGGTCCGCCTCCGCCAGCGGATTGCCCGCCGGCAGGAACGAGGAGTTCTTGTCGATCGTCGTGTTGTTCGAGCCGGCGAGGTCGGCGGAGCCGCCCCACAGCTCGGGCACCACGGCGCCCAGCGCCTGGAGGACCTTGCCGGACGCGGCCCGGGTGGCCACCGACTTGCCGGGCTCGAACACCGGGATCGCCGACTCCCAGTCCTTGGGCAGCTCACCCGCGGCGATCCGGTCGAACTCCGCGGCCCGCTCGGGGTGGTTGCCGCGCCACTCCTGGAAGGACTTTTCCCACTCCGCGCGCGCCTGACGGCCCCGCTCCAGCGCCTGCCGCGTGTGCTCGATGACCTCGCCCGCGACCTCGAAGGACTGCGCCGGGTCGAAGCCCAGCACCCGCTTGGTCGCCGCGACCTCGTCGTCACCCAGCGCCGAGCCGTGCGCGGCCTCGGTGTTCTGCGCGTTCGGCGCCGGCCAGGCGATGATCGAACGCATCGCGATGAACGACGGCTTGTCCGTCACCTGCTTCGCGGCCTCGATGGCGTTGTAGATCGCGTGCGGGTCCAGATCCCCGTCCGGCTTCGGGGCGATCCGCTGCACATGCCAGCCGTACGCCTCGTACCGCTTGACGGTGTCCTCGGAGACCGCCGTCTCGGTGTCGCCCTCGATCGAGATGTGGTTGTCGTCCCACAACAGGACCAGGTTGCCCAGCTTCTGGTGGCCGGCCAGCGAGGACGCCTCCGCCGAGATGCCCTCCTGGAGGCAGCCGTCACCGGCGATGGCGTAGATGAAGTGGTCGAAGGGGGAGGTGCCCTCGGCGGCCTGCGGGTCGAACAGACCGCGCTCGTAACGGGCCGCCATCGCCATGCCCACCGCGTTCGCCACCCCCTGCCCCAGCGGACCGGTCGTGGTCTCCACACCCCGGGTGTGGCCGTA
>NZ_JBJDQL010000104.1:0-7725 GCF_044903305.1 Streptomyces sp. NPDC019531
GCGCTATCGCCAGCCTCGTCTCCGACCGCACCAGCATCACCTGAACACAGTCCACACCAGGCCAAACACGCCTCACCCGCTATCACGCACCAACTCGTAAAGGGCGCTTTTCGCGCCCTTTGTTGATTCATGGAAGCTGCTCCACTGAATCCTCTCGCCGTTCAACTGGTGTTCAGGCATGGGCGAGACGGTTGCGCCGATTCGAGGTCCGCCACCCTCCACGGCTTACCGACCGTCTCAGGAGACACCATGTCGCTCACCCGCAGGGACTTCGCCAGTAGAACCGCGCTCACCGGTGCCGGTGTAGCACTGGCGGGCAGTGTCGGCGCCCTCGCCACCGCGCCCAACGCGCTCGCCGCCACCGACGTCGAGAGCGAGGGCGTGGAGAGTGCCGGCGCCCACGGCGGTGTCGGTTACGGGCCGCTGATCGCCGACCCCGAGGGCCTGCTCGCGCTGCCCGCCGGATTCACGTACAAGGTCATCACCTACAGCGGCAAGACCAAGCTGGAGTCGGGCGAGTTCACCCCGTCCAACCACGACGGCACGTCCACCTTCGACGGCCCGCGCGGTACGACCCTCCTCGTCAACAACCACGAGCTGGCGGGCCCCCGCGCCAACTGGCCGCACCCGGTGCCGCTCACCGAGGGACTCGTCTACGACCCGGCCGCGGCCGGCGGCTGCACCGTCGTCGAGGTGCGCCCCGGCGGCAAGGTCGCCGAGTGGGTCGGCATCGCCGGCACCGCCACCAACTGCGCGGGCGGCAACACCCCTTGGGGCACCTGGCTCACCTGCGAGGAGACCGAGGACAAGGCCGGCACCAACGGCTTCACCAAGGACCACGGCTACGTCTTCGAGGTCGACCCCTCAGACCGCCGCGCCAACAAGAACCCCAAGCCCATCAAGGCGCTGGGCCGTTACGCCCACGAGGCCGTCGTCGTCGACCCCAAGCGCGGCCACCTCTACCTCACCGAGGACGCGTCCAACCCGAACGGCCTGCTGTACCGCTGGACCCCGCCCGAGGGCTTCTGCCACGGTCACGGCAAGCTGCGCACCCTCGCCGAGAACGCGGGTGTCCTCCAGGCCTTCAAGTGCTTCGACTCCGGCGGCCAGTTCGTGGACGACCTCTCCCGCGCCACGAAGATCGGCACGGTGTACGGCGTGGACTGGGTGGACGTCCCCGACCGTGACGCGAGGACGACCTCCGTCCGCAAGCAGTTCACCGCCGGTCAGGTCACCCGCGCCCGCAAGCTCGAAGGCATGTGGTGGGGCGACGGAGGCACGTACATCGTCTCCTCGTACGCCCGCACCGAGAGCCCCGTCCAGCACGACGGAGCGGTCTGGTTCTACGACCCCAAGCGCCGCACCCTGACCCTGAAGGTCCTCCTCGGCGTCAACCCCGACCCCGCCGTCGACGGCGCCTTCGACGGCCCGGACAACATCACCGTCTCCCCGTACGGCGGCCTCGTCATCGCCGAGGACGGCGAGGGCATCCAGCACCTGTTCGGCGCCACGGAGAGCGGCCGCACCTACCCGATCGCCCGCAACGAGCTGAACCAGGGCACCGAAGAGGCCCCCGAATACAGCGAGTTCACCGGCGTCACCTTCTCCCCCGACGGAAAGACCCTGTACGCCAACATCCAGACGCCGGGGATCATGCTGGCGATCACCGGGCCCTGGAAGCGCCAGAAGCGCGGCTGATTAATTCGGTCGACCCCCCTGAGTTGCGCCTCCTACAGTGAGATCACGACAACGCACCTCCCGGTGCGAAGGCAGCGGTTACTTCTCTTCCAAAGAATCCGACACCGCTGCCGACTTGATCTCGGGAGGCGCAGCTCATGGTGGGTGCCTGGTGCGCAGGCAACGGTTACTTCATTGGATCCGGCGGTTGCGGGTTCGAACCCCGTCATCGACCTCGGGTCGGTGTAGCTCAATTCGGTAGAGCACCAGAATAAGTCCGTCGCCGACTCCTGATCTCGGGCACCCACCTCTTGCGCCGCGCCTCCTCCGAAACATCCACGAATTCGGGGGAATTCACCATGGCGCGATTCAACAAGAAGGCCGCACGAGCCCGCCCCACTTCTCGGGTCACCTCGACGGGACGCATCCTGCGGACCTACGAGGGCGGCCGAGGCCGTGAGCGCGACGCGCGCTCCGAGCTTTTTCTGCTCGCGGTCGCCAATTTCGTCTCCCAGCAGACCTTCTACGAGTCCGGCGCGGACCGCGACGACCGGTTCGCGCGCCTCGTACGCGAGCTCGCCGTCACCGACTCCACGTGGACCGCCGGCCTGCTCGGCTGGCTGCGCGGCGAGGGCAACCTCCGTACCGCCTCGATCGTGGGCGCCGCCGAGTACGTGAAGGCGCGTCTCGACGCGGGCGTCACCGAGGGCCCCTCGAACCGGCAGGTCGTGGCCTCCGTGCTCCAGCGGCCCGACGAGCCCGGCGAGTTCCTCGGGTACTGGACGGCCCAGTACGGCCGTAACGTCCCGAAGCCCGTCAAGCGCGGGATCGCCGACGCCGTACGGCGCCTCTACAGCGGAAAGTCGCTGCTGAAGTACGACACCGCGGCCAAGGGCTACCGCTTCGGCGACATCCTCAACCTCGTGCACGCGGCCCCGGACCCGGACAAGCCGTGGCAGGGCGAGCTGTTCCGGTACGCCCTCGACCGGCGGCACAACCCGGACACGGCCGTGCCGCCCGAGTCGAGCCGCGTGCTCATCGCGCACCGCGAGCTGATGGCGCTGCCGGTCGAGCGGCGCCGTGCCGTGGTCACGTCCGCGGGCGGGGCCGAGCGGCTGGCCGCGGCCGGGATGACGTGGGAGGCGCTGGCGGGCTGGCTGCAGGGGCCGATGGACAAGGCGGCCTGGGAGGCGGTGATCCCGTCCATGGGCGCGATGGCACTGACGAGGAACCTGCGGAACTTCGACGAGGCCGGTGTCTCGGACGAGGTCGCCGCCCGGGTCGCGGCGAAGATCAGCGACCCGGCGGAGGTGGCGCGCTCGCGCCAGTTCCCCTTCCGGTACCTCGCCGCGTACCAGCACGCGCCCTCGCTGCGCTGGTCCCACCCGCTGGAGCGGGCGCTCGGCCACTCGCTGGCCAATGTGCCCGCGCTGCCCGGCCGGACCCTCGTGCTCGTCGACCGTTCGGGCTCGATGTGGGCGCGGCTCTCCGACCGCTCGCAGCTCAACCGGGCCGACGCGGCGGCGATCTTCGGTACGGCGCTCGCGCTGCGGGCGGCGGACGCGGATCTCGTCGAGTTCGGCACCACGAACCGGCGTCTGACGTTCGGCCGGGGCGAGTCGGTGCTGAAGATCCTCGGCCGCTTCGGCGACCTGGGCGGCACCGACACCACCTCGGCGATCCGCGCGCACTACCGGGGCCAGGACCGGGTGCTGATCGTCACCGACGAACAGTGCACGTACCACCGCCACGGCGGCCCGACCGAGCAGGTCCCGGCCGACGTGCCGGTCTACACCTGGAACCTCGCCGGCTACCGGGCGGGCCACGGCCCCTCCGGGACCGGCAACCGCCACACCTTCGGAGGCCTCACGGACGCGGCCTTCCGGATGATTCCGCTGCTTGAGGCGGCCCAGAACGCCGACTGGCCCTGGGCGGCCTGAGCCCCGAGCGTGTGACCCGCACTTCACGGGGGTGCGGGTCACACTCTTGCCCATGCCCGGCATTGACATCTAACATTTCAGTCCATGGAGGCCATACGACCGCTCGCCCGCACCCTGCTCCGGGACCGGGCCTACGCATCCATCAGGGACGCCATCGTGGCCGGGGAGATCGAGCCCGGGGCGGTGGTGCGGGACGCCGAGCTGGCCGAGCGGCTCGGGCTGTCGCGGGCGCCGGTGCGGGAGGCCTTCGCGCGGCTCGTCGACGAGGGGCTGCTGGAGAGCAAGCCGCAGAGCTACACCCGGGTGACGCAGGTCGTGGCCGCCGAGGTGCGGGACGCCGCCGCCGTGGTCGGGGCCATGCACGAGCTGGTCGCGCGGGTCGCCGTACCCCGGCTGCTCGCCACCGACCTCGAGACGATGCGCGCGGCCAACGAACGGTTCGCGGCCGCCGTCACCGCCGGTGACGTGGACGAGGCCCTGCGCGTCGACGACGAACTGCACGACGTCCTCGTCCGCGTCAGCGGCAACCGCGCGGCCGCCGCCACCGCCGCCCGCTACACCCCTCTCATCCGCCGACTGGAGCGCAAGCGCTTCGGCGAGGGTGGCAACTGCCGTTCGGCGGGCCTGCACGACCGGCTGATCGAGGCCTGCGCGGCCGGTGACGTGGACGAGGCGGTCCGGGTCACCGCGGAGATCTGGCGGGGACTGGCCGAACTCGCCGACAGCGACTGAGACGCAGCAACCGATCCGGGAGGACCCCATGTCCCTTTCGTCCTACGACCGTTACCCCCTCCTCTTCGGACCGTCCCCAGTCCACCGCCTGGAGCGCCTCACCGCGCACCTCGGCGGCGCCGCCCTGTGGGCCAAGCGCGAGGACTGCAACTCCGGGATCGCGTACGGCGGCAACAAGACCCGCAAGCTGGAGTACCTGGTCGCCGACGCGCTCGCCAAGGGCTGTGACACCCTCGTCTCGATCGGCGGCGTCCAGTCCAACCACACCCGTCAGGTCGCCGCCGTGGCCGCTCGGGCCGGGCTCAAGTGCGTGCTTGTTCAGGAGAGTTGGGTGGACTGGCCGGACGCCGTCTACGACAAGGTCGGCAACATCCTGATCAGCCGGCTCGCCGGGGCCGACGTACGGCTGGTGAAGGCCGGGTTCGGGATCGGGTTCAAGGAGAGCTGGGAGCAGGCGCTCAGGGATGTCGAGGAGCGGGGCGGCAAGCCGTACGCCATTCCCGCCGGCGCCTCCGACCATCCGCTCGGTGGCCTCGGCTTCGCCGCGTGGGCGGACGAAGTGGCGGAGCAGGAGCGCGAGTTGGGCGTCTTCTTCGACACGGTCGTGGTCTGCTCGGTGACCGGGTCCACCCAGGCCGGTATGGTCGCCGGGTTCCGGGCACTGGAGGAGGCCGGGGGCCGACCCCGGCGCGTGCTCGGCATCGACGCCTCCGCCAAGCCCGTGGCCACCCGGGAGCAGATCGCGCGGATCGCCCACAACACCGGTCAACTCATCGGCGTACAGAAGGAGTTGACGGAGGCGGACGTGGAGCTGGATGAGCGCTACCACGCCGGAATCTACGGCATCCCCGACGAGGCCACCCTGGAGGCGATGCGCCTCGCCGCCCGCACCGAGGGGATGGTCACCGACCCTGTGTACGAGGGCAAGTCCATGGCCGGGATGATCGACCTCGTCCAGCGCGGGGAGATCGGCACCGACTCCACGGTGCTCTACGCCCACCTCGGCGGGCAGCCCGCGCTCAACGGGTACAGCGCCCTGTTCTAGGGCCTGTCCGGCGGATAAGGCCGGCTGTAAGAAACTGCGGGCTGTGCGGGGCGTCAGGCGGCCCGGGTCTTCCTGCCGGTGATCACCAGTGCCGCCAGCAGCAGTGCGGTCAGGGCGATGAGGGCGCTCGCGCCGAACGCGTGGGACGCGCCCTCGACGAGGGTTTCGGACGGTGACCCGGTGGTGTGCCGGGTCGCCGTGCCGTACACCGTGACCAGGATCGACAGGCCGAGTGTGCCGCCCAGCCACTGCATGGTCTGGAGGAGGCCGGAGGCGGCGCCGGCCTCGCGCGGCTCGACGCGGGCGAGGATCGTCGCGTTGAGGGGCATGAGACTCAGGGCGACGCCCACCCCCAGCAGGAGCAGCGGGCCGAGCAGTCCGGAGAGGTAGCCGTCGGAGGCGTCGAGCCGCCACAGCCATACCCCGGCCCCACTGACCAGGGTCATACCGGTGAGCAACACCGGTTTGGCGCCGAGGAGTTGCAGCATCCTCGGAACCAGGCGCACGGTGCTGAACATGGCCAGGGTCATCGGCAGGAACGCGAGCCCCGCCCGCAGCGGGCTGTAGCCCAGCGCCTGTTGGCTGATCAGGGTGAGGAAGTAGAACGCGCCGAACATGCCCGCGGGCAGCAGCATGACCCCCAGATACGCCCCGGCCCGGTCGCGGTCGGCGAACAGCCGCAGGGGGAGGATCGGTTGCTCGGCCCGTGACTCGACGAGCAGGAAACCGGCGAGCAGCGCGGCAGCCGTACTGAAGCCGAGCAGAGTCTGAGTGTCGCTCCAGCCCGCCTCCGACACCCGGATGAACGCGTACACCAGGGAGGTCGTCCCGGCCGTACCGGTGAGTGCGCCCGCCAGGTCGAACCGGCCGGCGTGGCACGGGGTTTCGGCGGCGAAGCGGGGGAGGGCGGTGGCCACCGCGATGCCGATCGGCACGTTGATGAGCAGGGCCCAGCGCCAGGACGCCCAGTCGGTGAGCATGCCGCCGAGGACCAGGCCGACGGAGGCGCCGATGCCGGCCATCGAGGAGTAGACGCTCAACGCGTAGTGGCGGCGCGGGCCTTCGGGGAAGCCGGTGGTGATCAGGGCGAGGGTGCTCGGGGCGATCAGGGCGGCCCCGACGCCCTGGAGCGAGCGGGCGGCCAGCAACCACGCGCCGTCGGTGGCGAGTCCGCCGAGCAGGGAGGAGCCGGCGAAGAGGAGCACGCCGGCCATGAGCGTACGACGGCGGCCGACGACGTCACCGACGCGACCGCCGAGCAGCAGCAGGCCGCCGAAGGCGAGGGTGTAGGAGTTGAGGACCCAGGACAGGCCGGTCGAGGTGAAGTCGAGGTCCTGTTGGATGTCCGGGAGCGCTACGTTGACGACGGTGGCGTCGACGCCGACCATCAGGTAGGCGGCGACGATGACGAGGAGGGCGGCGCCGAGCCGGGTGGAGCCGTCCGGTGGGGCGGAGGGTGAGGCGGTGGTCGTGGACGGGGTGGACATGGAGTTCTCCCGTTCTTGGTCCCCGCTCGTGTCTGTCATGAGAAGCAAGCGGGCAGCACGCGGGCAGCACGGACTGACCCGCGACGACTGCCGCCGCAGTAAGCGGGGACTGTCTCCGTTTAGTGTTCGATAAGATACGGAGAGAGTCTCCGGTTCGCAAGGAGTATCTGGATGACGCAGGTCAGGCCCATGCGTGCGGACGCTCGGCGCAACTACGACCGGTTGCTCAAGGTGGCGGCGGAGGCCTTCGCCGAGCATGGGGAGGGTGCGTCGCTGGACGACATCGCCAAGCGAGCGGGGGTCGGCTCCGGGACGCTCTATCGCCATTTCCCCACGCGGCAGGCCCTGCTGGAGGCGGCGTACGTGGACCGCGTGGAGGGGTTCGCGCGCCGGGCCGACGAGCTCGCCGAGGAGTTGCCGCCGGGGGAGGCGCTGGCGGAGTGGTTGTACGAGCTGTGCGTCGGGACGATTCAGGTGCGGGGGCTGAAGACGCTGCTGGGGTCCGCGGTGGCGGATGGCAGCAACGCGGCGCTCACCGTGTGTGGGACGCATGTGCGCGGGGCGGCTACGCGGCTGGTCGCGGCGGCGCGGGAGGAAGGTTCGCTGCGGGGGGATGTCGAGCCGATCGAGCTGCTTCGGCTGGCCCATGGGGTGGCGGGGGCGGCGGAGTTGGCCGACGGGGGCGGGGAGTCGATCCGGCGGTATCTGACGCTTCTCACGGAGGGGCTGCGGGCGTAGGGGCGCCTATGGATGCGTCGTGGCTGGTCGCGCCCACGCGGCGGAGCCGCATGTCGATACAGCCCCGCGCCCCTGAGTGGGTGCAGTCAACGCATGCCTGGCTGTA
>NZ_JBJDQL010000105.1:0-7069 GCF_044903305.1 Streptomyces sp. NPDC019531
CGAACTGATCGCCCGAACCCTCCCGCAACGACACCGAAACCATGCCTGACCAGCAGAAACTCAACGATCACACCCGGAAAGACAACGGCCTCTGAGACGGACCTCGTGCGCTGGAGGACGCTTTTCGAGGAGCCCGATGCCGCGGAACTCGAGGGCCATGGGGTTGGAGGTCCGCCCCCCGGGTGGTCAGGCTGGCTGGAGTGGGCTACCGCTCGGTGGCCGTCACTCGCGTGACCGTCCGGCCCTAGGCACGGTTCTCCATGCGGATCATGCGGCGGAGGCTGGTGCGGGCTGCTGTGAGGTCGTCCTCAAGTTCGGTGACTCGCTGCCGGAGCCCGGTGTTCTCCGTGGTCGCCTGCCGTTCCGCCGTGGACAGCCGCAGGTTCTCCTCGGTGAGCTCGTTGATGCGGTCGACCAGGTCGTGGTTGCCGAGCTGGTCCCGATCCCCTCGACCAGTGGATCCACCGTCGGCTAACTGATCGTTTCAGAATTAGTCGGCCCGCAGACCTTGCGCTTCATGATCTTGCTGGGCAGGGTGTCCGCTTGCGTTCTGATCTTGTGCCTGACGACCTCTGGGAGCGCGTGTCACCGTTGCTGCCGCCTGCTCCTTCGCGGCGTCACCGCTACCCCGGTCGGCTGCGTGTTCCCGACCGGGCGGCCCTCGCAGGGGTGATGTCGGCGTACACAGATTCGTCCCCGGTCGCGTACGAGTGAAAAGGGACGCTTGATGGTGCGGTGAGTCGTAGCGCCCGGCACTGTGCTGCTCGTCCGGTGATGGGTGGCGGAGGGCGGTGGCGCGGTGGTTTTGGATCCGCAGCGCTGGCTGGAACTGCGGCGGTTCCGTGCTCTGGTCGAGTCGGGAGCGGTCAGTCTGACGGAGGTGGCCAGGGAGACGGGGCTGGACCGCAAGACGGTCCGCAAGTACCTGTCGAGCACGGCGGCGTCGGTGCCGCCGAGACGGACGTCGAACGGTCGGCCCCGGAAGAAGGTGGTCGACGAGGTTGCCCCGTTGATCGACGCGATGCTGCGGGCAGAGATCCTCATCAAGGGCGCCGTGGTGCACGAGCGGTTGCTGCAGGAGTACGGCTCGACGATCAACTATCAGCGGGTCAAGCTGTATCTGCAGGAGGCCCGGCCGCGGATCGCGGGTGAACTGGGCATCGCGCCGCGGGAGTTGGCGGGTATGCACCGCCGCTTCGAGGTGGTTCCCGGGGCTCAGGCTCAGGTCGACTGGGGCGGTGCGACACGAGGTCGCGTATATGAGTGAACTCGCAGATTGGAGGCCGGTTATGCCGGTTGCGTAGTTCTCGGTCAGTGTTCGAGACCGATCTCCGCTCTGACGTGCGTTCGCGGGTCCTGCCCGTGGAAGGTGCGAAGCTCAGGGAAGAAGCCCAAGGGCCCCCGATCCGTCAGGGGGAGCAACCGGGCAAGGAGAAGGCCGGACGGACGAACGCGAGTGAACCCCCTGTGATGCCTCGTCATCGACAAGCCCGGAAAGACGGGATGAATACCGGGTGATAGGGCCTGGCCGCTGGAAGAGGCGGCGAGCGACGACCGGAGCCTGCCCCGTCGGTCGTGTGAACACCGCTGGTCCCGGGGTTTAGGGGGCGTCCTCCCCGGTCGCATCTCGTATGCGCGGAACGTGGAAACCCCGTCGGGGTCCGGGTCTTCAGGCTCGGTAGGCCGATCGTGAGAGGGGCGTAAGCCCCCGGCGGGACAGGATGCCCAAGAAGCGGATGCTGGCTGCCGAAAGGCAACGGGACTCGTGGCACCACGGCTGCCCCTTCCAGGCGGTCGTCACGGGGAACCGGCCGGATGCCGGTCCAGGCGACCGGGCCCGAAAGGGCGCTGACGTGGGCTGGTGAGCCTTTGAACGCCGAGGCCGAAGGCCTCTCGAACCGAGGGACATGTTGGACACCATTGCGGTGAACGGACCCGAGGACGTTCTCGACTGGGACGCCATTGTCTGGCGGACTCACGAGGAGAACGTAGTGAGGCTGCGGCGGAGGATCTTCAAGGCGACACGGGAAGGCGACTGGGCTCAGGTCCGGTCCTTGCAGAAACTGATGCTGAGGTCCTGGTCGAACACGCTGGTCAGCGTGCGGCAGGTCACTCAGCGAAACGCTGGGCGTCGGACGGCCGGGATCGACGGGGAAACTGCCCTGTCGCCCGAGGCCAGGGCGGCGGTGGCGGTGCGGGTGCACCGCACGCGCTCGTCCTGGGACCCTATGCCGGTCCGCCGTGTGTACATTCCGAAGGCCAATGGAAAGCAGCGGCCGCTCGGCATTCCCGTGATCTTGGACCGGTGTCATCAGGCCCGGGTCCGCAGTGCACTGGAACCCGAGTGGGAGGCCCGCTTCGAGCCCCGTTCCTACGGGTTCCGTCCCGGGCGAAGCTGCGCTGATGCGATCGGTTCCCTGTTCTCCACGCTCAGCGGGCCGCGCGCTCGCCGGTTGTGGATTCTGGACGCTGATCTGTCAGCCGCGTTCGACAAGATCGGCCACTCACGGCTGCTCGATTCGCTCGGTTCGTTCCCGGCCAGGGACCTGATCGAGCGGTGGTTGAAGGCCGGGGTGGTCGACAAGGGGCAGTTCACGCCGACCGAGGAGGGCTCTCCTCAAGGCGGCGTGATCAGTCCGCTGTTGATGAACGTGGCTCTCCACGGGCTGGAGGAGGCCGCAGGGGTCCGTTATCTCACCACCGGTACCCATGCCGGAGATGTGATGGCGGACTCTCCGATCTTGGTGAGATACGCCGACGACATGGTCGCCTGCTGTCACTCCAGACAGCAGGCCGAGCAGGTCAAGGCACAGCTTGCGGAGTGGCTGGCGCCTCGGGGGCTGGTCTTCAACGAGGACAAGACGCGCATCGTCCACCTCGAAGAGGGCTTCAACTTCCTCGGGTTCAACGCCCGCCGCTATCGACGAGGCAAGCTGTTGATCAAACCAAGTGCGGAGGCGGTCAGGCCCCCCAACAAGTCGAAGAAGTGGATCGTTCGCCGCTACTTCGGCAGGTTCAACAAGTTCAGGAACGACCGGTGGGTATTCGGAGATCGCGCCAACGTGCTCAACGACCGCGGCGAGATCCCGATTCTCCTCAAGTTCTCCTGGACGAACATCGTTCGGCACCAGTTGATCGCAGGTGGAGCGTCACCCGACGACCCGGACCTGACGGACTACTGGGTCAAGCGGCGACGGAAGGTCAAACCCCCGCTGGACAGCTACAACTTGCGCCTGCTCGCCAAGCAGGACGGCCGCTGTCCGCTCTGCGGGGAACACCTGCTCACCGCCGATCAGCCCCCTCAGTCGCCCCAGGAATGGGAACGATGGTGGCTGAGCGTCGTCAAGAGAGCGATAGCCGCCGACGATCTCACTCATTACGGACGGCCCGACGCGCCGAACACGGACCGAACACGCCTCGTGCACGCCTCCTGCCACCGCAGGCTCCGGCCTCGCAACCGCAGGAGACCAGCAGTTGCACTCTCGTGAAGCCCATGGGGCTTGCTTGAGCCGAGGTGCGGGGAAACCTGCTCGCCCGGTTCTGAGGGGGCGGGGACGCAGCAATGCGTCCCCGCTACCCGACATGAAGGCAAGATCCTCGCCCACCTGGGAATCCCGAAGGTCTACTCGTTCCATATGGTGCTGTCGTACTCGCGCGATCCGTTCTGCTGCTTCACCACGAGCCAGGACCTGCAGACCTTCTTCGACTGCCATCGGCGGGCGTTTGCGCACTTCGGCGGGGTGCCGATGTCGATCGTCTACGACCGGACCAAGACCGTCGTGCGCCGGCACGTCGCTCCGGGCGAGGCGGTGCCGCTGCATCCGGAGGCGGTCGGCTTCGCCGGCCACTACGACTTCGACATCGACGTGCTGGCCGCCTATCGGCCCACCGGTAAGGGCCGGGTCGAACGCCAGGTGTTGATCGTGCGTGATCACGTGCTGGCCGGGCGGGCGTTCTCCTCGCTCGAGGAGCTGGATGCCGCCTTCATGGCGTGGGTGCCGCAGCGACGCGCCCGCACCCACGCCACCCACCACGAGGTCATCGGAGACCGGGCCGCCCGGGATCACGCCGCGCTCAAGCCGTTGCCGCCCTCGCCCTATCTGGTGGCCGAGCGGCATCTGCGGCCGGTCGGCAAGGACTGTCTGGTCGCGTTCGGCGGAAATCTCTACTCGGTGCCCGCCCGCAAGGTCCGCCCGCGTCAGCTGGTGGAGATCAGGGCGACGAAGTCCCAGGTCATGCTGCACGCGACCGCCCCCGATGCCGGCGGCGAGACGCTGCTGTCCAGCCATCCGCGGGCGGTCGGCCGCGGCGTGGTCGTCAAGCAGGCCGAGCACTGGGACGGCCTGCCGGCCGGCAAGAACCGCCGCACCACGACGGGCGACGAGCCGCCACCACCACAAAGCGAGTCCTCCGCGGCCGGCCGCATCGGGCCGTTGCAGGCCCTGTTGAACCGGGCCGCTGCCACCCAGATCGAGGTCGGCAGGCGGCCGCTGTCGGTCTATGACGAACTGACCGGCACCCGGCCCTTCACCACCAACTTCCCGACGAAGGAGTCGTCTTGAGCGAGCTGACCGGCAACCGCATCCGCACCACGGCCGGCAAGCTCGGCCTGCCCCACCTGGCAGAGACCATCAACGAGTACACCCGCCGGGCCGACGAGGCGAAGATGGGCTACCTCGACTTCCTCGACCTGGTCCTGTCCGAGGAACTCGCCGTCCGCGACGACCGCCGCTTCCGCCAGGGCCTGCGACTGTCCAAGCTGCCGCACCACAAGACACTGGACGAGTACGACTTCTCCTTCCAGCCCGAACTCGACCCGCGCAAGGTCAAAGACCTCGCCAGCCTCTCCTTCGTCGACGGCAAGGCGAACGCCGCACTGCTGGGGCCGCCCGGCGTGGGAAAGACGCACATCGCCGTCGCTCTCGCGGTCGCGGCCTGCCGGGCCGGCTACTCGATCTACTTCACCAGCCTCGACGACATGGTCCGCAACCTGAAAGCCGCCGAGTCGGCCGGGCGGCTGATCAACAAACTCGGCACCTACCTGCGACCGAGCGTCCTCGTGGTCGACGAAGTGGGCTACCAACCCCTCGAACGCGCCGAGGCGAACCTGGTCTTCCAGGTCATCTCCAAGCGCTACGAGAAGGGCTCCATCATCCTGACCTCGAACAAGACCTTCAGCGAATGGGGCCAGGTCTTCGGCGACGAGGTCCTCGCCACCGCGATCCTCGACCGGCTCCTCCACCACTGCGAAGTGATCGCGATCAACGGCCCGAGCTACCGGCTCAAGAACCGCCTCCAGGCCATCGAGCGAGAGACCGACGTGGCCTGACAACTGGGGACATTCAAACGTACCGACCCGGCCCGAGGGGAGAGTACGCCGACAGGTGATGTACGTGCTGCGGACCGGTGTCGCCTGGCGCGATGTTCCGGCGGAGGCCGTGGGCTGCTCCGGGGTGACTGCTTGGCGTCGACTGCGGGACTGGACGGGGGCCGGCGTGTGGCCGCGTCCGCACGCGGCTCTGCTGACCGAGTTGCGCCGGGCTGAGCTGCTGGACCTGGACGACTGCGCCGTGGACGGCTCGCACGTCCGGGCCTTGAAAGGGGGGATCTTGTCGGGCCGTCGCCAGTCGACCCTGCCCGTCCCGGCTCCAAGCACCATCTGATTGTCGACCGACATGGAACCCCGCTGGCCGTTACGCTCACCGGCGGGAACCGACACGACGTCACCCAGCTCGCGCCGCTGCTCGACGCTGTTCCGCCGATCCGTGGCCCGCGAGGACGGCCTCGCCGCAAGCCCCGGCGCTTGTATGCCGACAGAGGCTACGACTTCGACAAGTACCGACGGGTGTTGTGGGCGCGCGGCATCAAGCCGGTGATCGCCCGACGGGGCGTCGCCCACGGCTCCGGGCTGGGCAAGACCCGCTGGGTGGTCGAGCGCACATTCGCATGGCTGCACCAGTTCAAACGGCTGCGCGTCCGCTACGAACGTCGCGCCGACCTCCATCAGGGCCTACTGGAACTGGCCTGCAGCATCATTTGCCTCCGACGACTCCGAACGACGTGCTGAAGCAACAGCGGCCTCCGGGCGAGGGGTTCGTGAGGTTCCGGATCGGGCTGGAGCTGGTGCGATCCGGACCTCGCTGGTCAGAAGTCGGGGTGAACGCGTAGAGCCGCCAGGGCGACTGGGGCTTGGTCTGGCTTGAACGACCAGCCGGGCATGCCGCCCCAGGCGATCGACACCCGCAGGTACTCGACCAGGGTGATGCCGGATCGGCCGGCCACGCCGTGGATCACTGGGTCGGCCACGTACTGGGCCATCTCGATCTCGTGGGTGGCACCGCTGATGTTGGCCTTGTGCAACTCGTCCGGCGCGAAGTCGAAGAAGAACCCGTCCTCGCCAACCTCGGGGTCATCCTCAACGGCGTCCCGGTAGTCGCCCCAGCTCTCCCGCAGGTGCTGCACCGTAGGAAGGACCAGCGGGTCAGGAAGGATCGGGGCGGCGCTGTACTGGCTTCCTGCGGAATAGCACTCGCTCAGCGCCGGACAGTCCCCAGCGAACCACGCGCCGCCGACCTGACGGAAGCAGGCATCGAGAGCCGGGGGCACGGAGCCGATCTCGGCCCGAAGAAGATCGAGGTCTCGCAGATCCTCGGCCGTGACCGGTTCTCGGACGGGCATGACAGGCACGAGTCCGAGGTCGGTCAGTTGCTCCGCGAGACGGTCCACATTGCGTGCCACCCGCTGCATCGTCGCGAACGCCACAGCTCGGCAGTCCTCGTCGAGCGCGTCTGGAACGGAGCCAAGACGGCGCAGGTCCGCCCAGACTCCGTCATGGTCACCACTGATGTATCGCTGCGTAAAGGAGGTCACCGAGGCACCCTCCCCAACATCAGCATCTGCAGGCAAGCCCCGACCGCCTGCGCCATCCCCCACGTCCGTGCCTCGTGGCTCAACTCATTCTGAAACGATCAGTAAGGACAAGCGCGCGAACGGGCCGCGGTCTCCCACCGCGGCCCCTCATGTCCGGCCGTCGTCACCCGCCGTCGACGGAGGTACGGGACGGGAGGAC
>NZ_JBJDQL010000106.1:0-6387 GCF_044903305.1 Streptomyces sp. NPDC019531
GGCCGCACGTTATGGACCGATGCCCTGCGACCTGGACGTATGCACGACGCCACGGCCGCCCGCAGCGAGGGCATCGCCGTCTGCTTCCAGCACTTTAGTGCTGTGGTGGTGGCGTACGGATTTCGACTCGCGGTTGCGCCAGAACTCGGTCAGCACCTGATGGGGCACCCACAACCGGTCGCGCAGCTTGTTCAGCACGGCGAGGGTGTCGCGGCGGGTGCGCTCGTTGGACCGGTAGAGGTTGAGGAGCACGTTGGTGTCGAGGACGACCATGCCCGACTGGAAGAGCCGCTCGTAGTCGGCGGCCACAGGACTTCGGTGGGCTCCGTCGCTGTCGTAGATTCCGCGACCGCTTCCAGCCGAAGCCTGAACGTCCTTTTTCGTCATACGGCGCCGTGCTCCCCCGTCTCTGCCCCGCACCTGGGCCTGCAGGAGCATTGTTCCCGCATATGCGGTCGCTGACGACAGGAAGATCTCGGCCAATCCTCTTCCCCAAGTACATCGTTGGCGCGTCGAAACTTCGGCTGGAACACCTACCGTCCCGGCGTCACGAGCCCTGTCTCGTAAGCCACCACCACGGCCTGGGCCCGGCTGTTCAGGTCCAGCTTGGTCATGGTGCGGTTGAGGTGGGTCTTGACCGTTGCCTCGCTGATGGAGAGCCGGTCGGCGATCTCCGGGTTGGACAGGCCGCGTGCGACGAGTTCGAGTACCTCGACTTCCCGGGTGGTCAACACGTCCAGGTCCGGCGGGGGTTGGGCGCCCGGCTCGGAGGAGGCCTGGTGGGCGAAGGCTTCGACCAGTCGCCGGGTCACGCTGGGCGCGAACAGGGCGTCGCCGCCGGCAACCGCGGCCACCGCTGCGAGCAGCCGCTCGGGACCTGAGTCCTTGAGCAGGAACCCCGAGGCGCCGGCTCGCAACGCCCCGTACACATATTCGTCGAGGTCGAAGGTGGTCAGGACCAGCACCCGGGGTGCGGGGGCGACCGCCTCGGCGAGGATGCGCTCGGTGGCCTCGATACCGTTCATGTCGGGCATGCGGATGTCCATCAGGATGACGTCGGGCCGCGTCTTGGCGGCCAGTCGCACCGCCTGCCGGCCGTCTCCCGCCTCGCCGACGGCCTCGAAGCCGGACGCGGCATCGAGCAGGCCGACGAGCCCGGCGCGGATGAGGAACTGATCGTCGACGACGAGGACTCTGGTCATCCCTTGAGTTCGTCCCTCCACCGTGCGGCAGTCGCCGATGTCGGCAGGGTCAGGCGGACCGCGAAACCCCCCTCGGCGCGTGGTCCGACGCTGATCGTCCCGCCGTAGAGCTTGGCCCGCTCCCGCATGCCGATCAAGCCATGGCCACCACCCTCCGGCACTCTGGCCGGAATCACCCCCTCTCCCTCGTTGGTGACACTGACGGTCAGTTCGTCCTGCGTGTAGCGGAGTTGCACCTGCGCGGCAGCAGGGCGGGTGTGTTTGAGGACGTTGGTCAGGGCCTCCTGGACGACGCGGTACGCGCACAACTCGACGCCGGGCGGCAGCGGGCGCACGGTGCCTTCGACGCTCAGCTCGACGGGGACGCCGCCGGCCCGGACGCGCTGCACCAGATCGTCGAGCCGAGCGAGAGTGGGCATGGGCGCGGCCGACTCGGCGCCGCCCAGGTCGTGTTCCCGCAGGACCTTCAGCATGCGCCGCAACTCCTCAAGCGCCTCGGTGCTGGTGTCCTCGATGGTCCCCAGCGCACCTCGGGCCGTCGCCGCATCGGAGTCGAGGACGAACCGGGCCAAGCCCGCCTGCACGGAGATCACCGACATGTGGTGGGCGACCACGTCGTGCAGTTCCCGCGCTATGCGCCCGCGTTCGGCGGCAACCTCCTGGCGGGCCCGCTCGGCCTGCTCGGCCCGCAGCTGCTCGGCGAGTTCCTGGGAGCGGCGGGCCAACGTGCCGGACCACACCAGCACCGAGCAGTACAGCAGCGCCTGACCCACGACCAGCCCCATGGACAGCTGGTCGCTGACCACACCGGCGTACACCCACTTGGCGGTCATCACCGCCGCGCAACCGACGGCGATCCGCACCGAGTACACCGACGCCACCGTGTACAGGGCGAGCAGCGAGCCGAACGCGGACGCCACCGGCCAGTACCCCAGGCCGATATAGACGACGCCGATCACCTGTACGGCCGCGAAGACCATCAGCGGTGCCCTGCGCCGCAGGGCGACGGGCATCTGCGCCAGGACGAGCAGCACATAAGCGGTCGCGTCGGGTTCCGGCCAGCCCTGCGCCACCGACCCCTGTCCCAGCCGGACGGCCGCCGCGGTCATGGCGAGCGCGATCAGTGAGTCGACGACTACCGGCCGGGGGGTACGCATGCGCATCGCCGCAGAGTAACGCCGGTGTCTGCCCGGCTGCGTCAACCTTTCGCGGTACCGCGGAAGTTGCAGGACTCCCGCTGCTACGGCACAGGGACGACCAGAAGTTCCACCCGCCACGGGACGCGACATCTGTGCCGGCGCCCCTAACGTCATGGCGCATCGGCACCGTCCGACCAGCGGAGCCGCACGGCCCACGGACTGCGCGAGCCGCATTCCTCGGAAGGAACCGCGCACCGCAGTTCATTGTCGGCGAAGGGGCAAACAGAGCATGGAAGGCATTGCGAAGCGCCGCAGACGGTTGCGGGTCGCGTTCACGGTACTGTTCGCCGGAGTGGCCACCCTCGCGCTGAGCGCATCACCGGCCCTGGCAAGCGGGACCTACAGCGGTCGCGACTACATATACGGCGCCGACGGCTTTCAAGACGACTGGGGCGACGAGGGGATCCTGTCGACCGGCACGAACACGTACTCCAATGCCACCTGTCTGTGGCAGGAAATACTATGGGCCGACGGTTTTCTTGATGTCTCGGACATCGATGGTGCCTTCGGTCCGGAAACCAAGGCCGCGACCAAGGCCTGGCAAGCCAAAAAGGGATTGTCGGATCGCGACGGGGTGGCCGGCAAGGAGACCTTCGGAAAGGCTGACGACGGCCTCCGGAAATGGGACGAGGACTCCGGCAACCTCTGGGTGTATTACCTCGGCAGCAATTACCAACCCACCTTCATACGCAAGGCAGACGGCACGTACGGCTTCTACATGTACGACGGCAGCACCGACGGCTACCGGCTCGCCGGCTACGACTACCGTACCTGCGGCTGACGCCGCACCGTACAGCGAGTGCACGGTGAAAGGCCGTAACCATCACGGCAAACAGGTTGTTGCAAAGGGCTCCGCAGCGCACGAACAACGTCACCCGGCGGACATGTCGCAGGGCTCGACGGAAGGGCACAGGACTATGGCGCTGGGCGACGTAATCAGTGAAGTGATCACGACGCTGGCCGAGCCACCGATTGAGGACGGGTGGGCGCCCGCGGCCGTGGCGGTGGTGGCGGTGGTCGACGCCGCGCTGATGGCCCTGCTCGGCCGCCGGTGGATGCGCGAGCGGGGAGAGCGGCGCCCGCGGGCGAACGACGGGCCGACCTGGTCACGGCGGCAGGACTGGACTGCTCCGGTTTTCCTCGCCCTGCTGGTGGCGGGTCTGGCCGGGATGTGGGGCCCGTCGTGGTGGGTCCTGCCGGGGACGCTGCTGCTCTGCGCTCTGCTGGGACCCCTCTCGTACATGCTGTCGGTGGCACTGGTCCGCCGAGGACCGCTGCCACCGACAGGTCCGTTCGGGGCGCGCCGGCGGCTCGCCGTGGTGGCGGCGTCCGTGGCGGCACCGGTGGCAGCGCTCGGCCTGGTGGCGGTGGCCACTCACAACTCCGGCGCCTACGCGATGCGCTACGGCGAGCGGGCGATGCTGGGACTGCCCGGCCAGTGCTCGATCGACGGCGCGACGGCGGTCTGCCCCAGTGGCCGAGTGGTGGACCGACCCGGCCCCGACGAATACGTCAACGACGAGTACAAGAGCTTCTACCTCCACTTCAGCGAAACAACCTGGAGCGAGTACAAACAGTACTATTCGGTCACCGGCTTGGGTTCCTCCTCCGCGAACAATGTCGAATTCGAGGCCCGGATCGTCGAGGAGGACGCCTACGCGACGCCGGGCCTCTCCACAAGCCCGCTCGCCCCGCTGGGACGGGAACCCTTGCCATGGCTCGCATGGGTGACACTGCCCGCCCTACTGATCCCGTGGTCGCTCAGCCGACGCGCCCGAGCACGCATCCGCATCGCCGCAGCGTAAGCCCAAGACGCCCGCATCAGCGTCAATCTCCCGCAATGCAACGGAAGTTGCAGGAGCTAGGTACCGGCGAAAGCCGCAGGAGCCGCGCGGTTGCCATACGCGGTGGCGCAGACGTTCCTCCCGATGCCGAACGCGACGGCCGCTCCGCCGCCCCTCACCGACATGGCACACCGACAGCGCCCGACCAGTGGCGCCACACAGCCCGCGGGCCTGCCCAGGGAAACCAGCGGGGGACCCGGCCCGCGACCGAAAGGAGTCAGTATGACAGTGCGGAAGATCGTGGCCGGATGGTCGGCGTTCGCGGCGGTAGGCGTTGTCTTGGCCAGTGCCCCGCCTGCGGCTGCCGAGGCGGCTGTGCACGGATGCGCCTACCCGAGGGTGTGCTTCTACCTGACGGAAGCCCAATGGAACGCCAACAGCCCGACGGCCGCCTACCAGGATGCGGATTACAACCAGACACTCGGCTCCAACAGCAAAGGGGCGGATGTTGTCTACAACTCGCGCAACGACGACACAGTCCTTCTACGGATCGGCAGCACAAACAACGCCATCTGCCTCAACCCGAACGGGGCCGTGGACAACGACGCATCTGTCACGGTAACGGCAATCCGAATCCGGTCCACGCCGGCGAAGTGCAGCGGCATCTTCGAGACCTGGCCGTCGAGCTGATCATGGTAGGGCCCGGCCCCGATACGGCCCGGGCTTTCCCACCGGTCATCGTCTGGACAACGCGATGGAGAGTCCACCGAAACAGGGAGGGAATTTGAAAGCCAAGACCCGGGTCTCAAGGCCGAAAAGGATGGCAGTACTCGCCGTATCGAGCGCCGCTGCCCTCATTGGCCTCACGGCCGTTCCGGCCGAGGCTCATACCTACAACCTGAGCACAACCGGCGCGGCGGGTGCAGTTGACTACTTCGCCAACGGCACGTGGGGGATCTACGCCCGCGACACTCTCACCGACGGCCACTGCGCTCGCTTTCAGGTGAAGGACTGGGACGACACCAGTTGGCGCTGGTACGAAGACATGGTCTGCACGTCCACGGAACAGTACGTGAGTATCGTCCAATCGGGCTGGTCCGTCCGCATATGCCGGACCGGAATCGGAAACTGCTCTGCGGCCCTCAAGCTCTGAGTTGAGGGACGCGGCGCAAACACCAGGACCCGCACCACTGTGGTGCGGGTCTTCCCGCACCACAGTCGACTACCGCAGCAGGTCGTCGGGGTGATGCGAAACGCGATGCAGATGACGGCCGGCGGCCACCATCCGGCGGAGCAGTTCGTGGCCGTCCACGGCACTGACCAACTGGCCGACGACAGCCTCGTTCATGAGGTCGAACGTCTCTTTGGTGGTGATGCCCCACCGCCGGGCATACGAGCCGGCCGACCGGTCGTCGGTGATCCACACGGAATCGCGGAATTCCGGTCGCCTGACGATCAGTACGCAGGTCTCGGCCTCACCGAGGTGTTTGGTCGGCGCCGACGCGACACCGCCGAAGACTGCCCGACGCACACGGTCGACCTCGGCGATCTCCTCGACGTCCGTGACGGCGATCGGCTCGCCGAGAATGCCGAGAGCCGTAATGTCCCGTACCCTGGGGAGGTATCAGGCGGATTGCTCGGCTTCATGAGCCACGGCCTCGGTCCAGCAACCGCGCCCGTCGAGCAGTTTCTCCAGCAGCGGCAGCCGGTCGACGGCCGCGAAGTTGCACAGGACGGTGTTGTCCGGGAACCAGCAGAGTCTCATGGCTGGAAGATCAGGTCCCCTTCTTCCGCTTCTTCCACGTCGTCGGCGTCCGGTTCATGTTCAGGGGTGTCGGGCTCGGCCGGGTCGAGAAGGTCGTGCAGCTGGTCCACGTCCATCCCCAGCAGGGCGGCGAGAGGCCGGAGCGTGGTCTCCCCCTCGGCGTAGCACTGGTACAGGGCGGCCACGATGCGCACGGGGAATCGTTCGGTGGCGGCCCAGGCGAGCTGCCTCTGGAAGGCGTCTGTCGCGTCGGCCAGCAGGCGGCAGATTTCGGTGGTGAAGCCGCGGTAGTGGAGCGCAGGCTTCGCGTCGATCAGCTGGAGGTGACTTACGAGTTGGTGTGTGATAGCGGGTGAGGCGTCGCGTCTGGCCGGTGGCATGATCCGACTGTGGCGATCATGGTCAATCGGGCGGTGCTGGCGCATCGGCTGTTCACG
>NZ_JBJDQL010000107.1:0-6180 GCF_044903305.1 Streptomyces sp. NPDC019531
TGGCCGACCGCGGCACGAGCCTGCTGAACGACCTTCGGGTCAGCGGCCAGGACCTGACCGATCCCCTTCTCGTGCTCCTCGCTGTACTGCTCCCAGATGGGGCTGTTGTAGTACTCGGCGAAGCGGGGGGTGAACTCCTCTTCTGCTTGGCTGGTTCGCTGCGGCTCGGGGGAACCTGCGTCCGAGGACGACACGGCGGAGCTTCTGCGAGATTCCACGGACACGACGGGTTCGACGACGGGTTCGGGCTCGACGACGGGTTCGGGTTCGGGGCGCGGCGGGAGCTCCGCCCACGCGGCCGGCGCCGGGAGCGGGTGGAACTCGTCGTTGTCGTACAGCACGCCGCCACGCAGATCGGTGGCGATGTTGCGGAAGCCCGTGCCGCTGTACGTCCTCTCGCGCAGCACGCTGCCCTCGCCGTCGGTGAAGGACAGCGCGACGGCGTCGGACTCGGGCTGGTGGGCCAGGTTGATGATCAGAGGGATCGCAGACCCCGGCCTGGTCACCACGAAACGCCTGTTCAAGCCGGACTCGTCGGCCGTCTCCCGAACCTGGGCATCCTCCAGGCCGGGCCAGCGCTGCAGCGAGCCCTTGCGGAATGCCGTGCTGAAATCCTCGAACGCCGTCTGCGACGGGAGGCCGGGCCACTCCTCCCGGATCAGTTCCTCGAACCGGTCGGGTGGAATGGCCTCGGCACGGACCGGGATGATCCTGATGCCGTTCTCCACGCGAGGCTCTCCGGTACGGACGAGCACAGTCGGGGAGAGCGTGACCTCCCACTGGCTCTGGTTGAGTGCCGGCATGTCTCCCTCGGCGGGCTGGTACTGCCCGGGGTAGGCCATGGCGAGCTTGCCGTGGTCCGCGGGAACGTCGATCTCGAAGATCACGCGGTTGCCGGCGGTCCCGTTCCGCGCCCAGACGGCCTGGAAGTCGTAGTTGTTGGAGGTGGAGATGGGTAGCCGCTCCACGAACCGGTCGGCTCGCTGGCTCTCCGGGTCCATGGACAGGCCCCGGTAGACCGTGACGTGCTGGTTCCGCCCTTCGAAGAGCAGGTCCCGAGTCACCACCTGGAAATGCCGCACCTTGTCCACGAGCGTGCCGTCAGCCAGGGCGGACGGGGTCACGAAGCCGCCGTAGCCCTTCTTCGACGTGAAGGAGCCGCCGATGACGTCGCGCATGAGGTCGGCCACCCGCTTGTCGGCCGCCGCCGCGCGCAGATGCGTTCTGGACAGCTCGACCGAGGCCGCCCAGCGCTGGCCCGCGTCCGCACTGAGCCGGGCGGGCGCCGCCGGAGGCTCGGTCGCCGGCGCCAACGCCTCGGCCGTCTGCTGGAACGCACCCGACCGGGCGTAGCGCTGGCGCCCCTGCGGGGAGGCGACGACGTACTCCTCGCCCGCCCTGACGGGCCAGTGGTTTCCTTCGGCGTCGGGAACCGGCTGGGCCGTGAGGTCACCGAGCCGACCGTGGACTGTGAGGGTTTCACCGTCGAACAGCCCGCCGGAGAGTACGACCGTTTCCCCCGCCAGGGACGGTCGTCCGCCGAAGCCCAGGGAGAAGGTCCAGGTGTGCACGGAGGCGTCGCCGGTTGGACCGAGCTTGGCTACCTGAATTCGGCGTGCACGCCCCTCAACCGCGGACTCCACACGGTACCGGCCCGCAGCCGCCTCCGTGCCCAGGACTTCCGGCTGCCCGGCGCGGGGAGCATACAACTGCATGCCGTGCTCACCCGGAAGATCCGCCAGGAAACGGGCGTCCGGTCGGTTCCGTCCCTCGGCCGGGAGCACGAAGCGCGGGGTGAACTCCTCCTCCGCAAGGCTCGTGGGCCGCGGTCCGGCCTCGGAGGGGCTCGGGGATACCAGGGCAGCCCCCAGTACGGTGCTGTCCTCGACTGATTGTGGCTGGTCCGTCGGCTCCTCTCTCGGGCGCATCGGCCTGGCGAACAAGCCCTCGTCAGAAGACGTGTCTTCGGGTGTGTCCGACCGCTCCGAGGCGGGCACGGTGGTGCGGTCGGAGGGTGCGTCGGAGTCGGTTGCGGCGCCGGGTGCCGTGGTGAAGTCCGCCAAGACGGGGGTGGTCGGGGTCGTCGGGGTCGTCGGGGTGGTCGGGGTGGTCGGGGTGGTCGGGGTGGTCGGGGTGGTGAATCCGAGATATGCGCCTATGGCCGTCAGCGCGGCAGGGTCGAAGCCGCGCTGCTTGGGCATGATGTTGAGCTCCGCCAGCGCCGCGTCCTTCGTGACGGGCTTGCCGCCCACCTGGTCGCCGTGGCCCTCCCGCCAGGGGATGGCGCTCTCGTGGCCGGTCCTGGTCGCCATGGCGACCACCCACTGGCCGGTCAGGGTAGGCACTCTGTTGAGCGTGATCCGGTTGTAGCCGATGGGCTTGTGCCAGGGCTCCAGGCGACCGGCCTGGCGGTTGCCCATTTCTTCGAGGTAGCGCACCTGGTGGCCGATCAGGGCGTACGCCTCCAGGTTGCCGCTGCGGAACCCCAGGTGCTTGAGGTCGCCGCCGGCGGCTTGGGAGAGGTGGTCGAAGAGCTGGAACTGGTCCAGGCGGGTGCCGCCGGGGAAGAGCGTGGTCCAGTCGTCGTCGGTCCAGAACTCCGTGAGGTCGTGGACGTTCGGGTAGTCGGAGGCCAGCCGCGCCAACGCGCCGCCGGGCGCTCGGTCGCCCGCGACGATCACGGACGTTTCGGGCGACAGGCGCTCGATGATCTGCCGCAGCCCAGTCACGCTGGTGTCGTGCTGCGGGTGCGCTCCCCCTTGCTTGCCGCTGCGCCGCGACCACAGCACGGCATGTGGCCCTGCCTCGCGGATTCCGCGCGCCGCGAGGAAGTCGCGCACCAGGCGGGTGCGGGGTTGGTCCAGTCCCCACGCCGTGCGGACCTTCGCGCGTGCTTGGCCCTGGTTGCCCCACCGGTTGACGACCTCGGCGGAGGCGTACGACACCGGCTTCTGGAAGCGGGCGCTGCGCAGCCCGTCCGGCAGAGTCGGAGCCATTGCGTCATACGGCAGCGCCTCGGAACCGTGGGCGGCTGCGGTGTAGGTCTTGTGCGGGTTGTCGACGTGAAGGCTGTGGACACGCTCTTCTTGCGCACGCGACTCATTGTCCCGCTGGACGGTGATCTCGACCAGCGCGGCCGTGCGCGCCTCGGGGGACAGCTCGGTGTTCGCCTCCAGCTTCTCCCGGAGCTTGGCGTACCGGCTATGCACCGGTGCGGTCAGGGTTGCGCGGAGGAAGGAGCCGACCTGGTCTCGGTGACGGGGGCCTGTCAGCACGCCGGCGTGGAGTCTGGGGTTGAGCAGGAGGGCTGTGGCGAGGCCGAACATGTCGCCGGTGAAGTTGCCTGCCGTCAGTACCAGGGCCCGGAAGGGGCCGGGGCCGGCGCGGAAGGTGTCGGCGAGGTCAGTGAGCGTCTCGCGCAGCCGCTCGACGTCCTGCGCGGTCGCACCGAAGTCGCGCCACTCGTTCTCCAGCGCCTGGCGAGACTGCTTGCCCTTCGTCAGCTCGCCCAGCGCGTTGCGGAACTGAGCTGTGAGCGTGTCCGCGGCCCCCGCCGCCGTCCCGCGGCGATAGGCGTCGCCGCGCCGCGGCTCCAGCTCGTCGGCGAGCAGCACATCGCCGGCGGGCTGCTTCGCCAAGGCCCACAGCAGGTCGAACAGGTCCTTGCGCCGCTTCGGGCCAGTCCGTCTGGCCAGCGAGAACGCCTTGTCGACCAGGGCATCGGCCACGGTCGGCACGGTGATCCCGGCGACGTCCGTCGCGTCGTCGTACGCGATGCTGCTCGGGCCGACGGTGACCTCGACCCCGTTGATCATGCCGGTGAGTGCGCGGCCGTCCTTCGGGTCCGTGGACAAGGCGTTCGGGAGGCTGTCCGGGGGTGTGGGAAAGCGCTCGGCGACCGCCTGGTTGATGGTGTCGGCGAACCCCGTTACGTAGGGGGTGTGGAGGCGGAAGTCCAGGTCGGCCATCGGGCGCGGGCTGTCGAACAGCAGGTTGATCTGGGCGCCGCCTGCAAGCACGATGCGGTGGCCAAGGCCCCGCATCAGCGCGCTGAACTCCCGGCCCACCGTCAGCTTCGCCTCATTGGTCACGGCCGTCGCCCGCGGGGCGGGGAGGGACGGCGACGGAACCGGCTGCGTCGCCTGAGACGAGGAGGCGGCTGCCTGCTGACCCGATTCGACCCGCACCTCGCGGCTGACAGTCCCCCGGCTGCCGTCGTCGTTGTAGGAGAACAGGAGCTTGTGCACGGCCCCCGCCTTGGCCTTGCCCTTTGCGTTGCCCTGGACGCTGAGTGCGGCGGCATGGTCGGTCGCGCCGATCCGCTCCAGAACGAGGGAGACAAGGTCACCGACTGGGACGCTGTCGCCCTCGACCGTGATGATGAGCTTGTTGCCGTCGCCCTGGTCCTCAACCGTCTGATCCCAGCGCCTCTCGACGTCCTGGACCACCTCGCGCGAGGCCGTGAACTTGGCCTGCGCCCGGGCCGGCGGATGGAGCGGATCCAGATCCGTGGGGGGCAGAAGGCTCGCGTCGTCGGCCGGGGCAGCGGTGCCGGAAGGGGCCGACAGGGGGTGGTCGTGGACGGCGGGACCGGAATCCGCAGTGCCCTCAATCATCTTCAGGAGGTCCAGCGGCAGGACTGGGTCGGTCACACCGGTGACGTCGGCCATGATCCCGGTGTGGTCAGTGCGCTCGGCGAGGCGGCGGAAGAGGAAATCGGGGTCATGGTAGGCGTCGATCGCACCTGTGTAGTGCAGCAGCTCGTGGAGGACGGTGGTCTCATCACGCTGCCGCGCTTGCGATGACGGGTCGGCGGTGGTGTGCAGACGCAGGTGGAGCTGGTCGGAGTCGGCCGGGTCAGGCGTCCTGCTTAGCTCGATGGCCTCCGGGTGATCGGGGGCGTGGGTGAGCGTGAGATCGATGTGAAGCTGGTCGCCGGAGCGGGGCAGCCGCAGACCGTGATTGACGTGCGTGTCCATCAGCTCCCGCATCCGCTCCTGGAATGCTGGGAGGTCGTCCAAGGAGAAGCCCTCGCCGAAGCGCACGGGCAGGTGGAGGGAGAGGTTCCTTACCCAGCGGCCGTCATCGGCCTGAATCCGGCGGATCCACATGCGGATCCGGATGTCACGCCCGGCCAGACCCACGGCGGCCGCGCCCGGCCGCAGGGGGTCGCGGGCCGGGTCATAGCGCTCCATCCACAGCGCAGACGCCGGAGCAGCCGACCGCCGGGACCGCCACTGCTCCCGGCGGACGGGGCGGGGTCGGGCCGCCAGGTACTTGTCGCCGCGTGCATAGAGGGTCGCCGCGCTATGGAGGGAGGCGTTGCGGTCTCCGTAGCGGTTGAACGTGCCGTTCTCGTGGACGAGAACCACGTTGATCTGCTGCACACGAGCGGCCGACTCGGCTGCCAGCGATGCCATACCGGAATTCCAGCGGCGGGCCGTGCGCAACTGGCTCTGGATCAGAGTCGCTTCCTGACGGCGGGTCAGCCGGAACATGGCGGGCAGCCGTCCGCCGTCGCGCTCGAACTGGCGGCGTTGGTCGCGGTCGAGGACCACGCTTGCCGCGGCCAGCTCCTCCGGGCTGAACGTGGCATGCGGGTCCAGCCCGGCCGTCTCCGGCAGTGCCTGGGCCGCCATCAGGTCGCGAAGCCGGTCTGGGTCCAGGTAGCCGGGTGCGGCGGCCGCCAAGGCCCCGTAGAAGCGGTTGCCGTCTCCGGAGGGCGTGATCAGGTCGTAGACGGATCCGTCGGGGCCGGTCAGCTGTCGGGGAGCCCCGCCCTGCAGATCCACCAGGTAACGGGCGTCAGGACTGTTCTGGCGCCCGGCCTGGGGCTCCCCGGTGCCGGACGCCGGGCCGAAGAGCACGGCGGCGACCGAGTCCGCGAGGGTAAGCGGCTTCGAGCCGGCGAGCGGATTCAAGGCGTCGACATCGGTTGCCCCGGCGTCATCGGTGGGCTCGGTGCGATCGGTGTTGTCTGCAGCCCTGGTACCGGCGATGGCCTCCGGTTCGGCGGCCCCGTCGAGCACGGGTTCGCGGGCGGGCGGGGCGGCAGAGGCCTCCACGAGGTCGGTACCGTCCGTGCCGGCGACGGCGTTCGTACCCGAGGACGCGTCCGCGTCCTTGACCGGGGGGGAATTCCACCCATGAGTGGGGAACAGAGCCGCGGGCACGGCGCCC
>NZ_JBJDQL010000108.1:0-5923 GCF_044903305.1 Streptomyces sp. NPDC019531
GTCACGGCGTGCGGAACCCGCGGAAGGTCACCTGCTTGCGGCTCTCGAAGCCGAGCCGTTCGTACAGCGCGATCGCGGCGGTGTTCGTCTCGGCCACGTGCAGGAAGGGGAGTTCGCTCCGGGAGAGGACGCGTGCGGTGAGCGCCTCCACCAGACGGACGGCATGGCCCAGCCCGCGCGCCTCGGGGGCCGTACAGACCGCGCTGATCTCGGTCCACCCCGGCGGCCGGAGCCGTTCGCCCGCCATGGCGACCAGCCTGCCGTGGTCGCGGACACCGAGGTAGGTACCGAGTTCATGGGTGCGCGGCCAGAACGGCCCCGGCCGGGTCCGCGCGGCGAGGTCGAGCATGTCGGGCACATCGGCCGCACCCAGTTCGACCACGTCGACGGCGCCACGGACCTGGCCGGACGGGCTGCCGTCGGCCCAGATCATCTGTCGCCCTTCCAGGACGAAGACCGGCTCCCAGTCCGCGGGCGGCACGGCCGGGGAACTGAACAGGTCGGCGAACGCGCCGGGCCCGAGCAGCCGGCCGAGATCGGCCCAGTCCGTCGCGTCCGGGGCCGGGGACACCGAGGAGAAGGTCGCCACGTCCGGCAGATAAGTCGCCGCCCGACCGCAACGCCGGGCGAGCCCCGCATGCCGACCGCGCAGCGACTCACCCACGGGGTCCTCGAGTACGGCTGTGGCACCGGCGCTCGTCATTCCGCGCTGCCCTTCTCGAACCGTTTCGTAGATCTTGAACCATATCCCCGCTCGGGCCCGGCCGACGCATCGGGGCAGGTCAGTTGAGACCCGCCATGACCCCGCCGTCAGCCGGGTCGTCATGGGCGGCGAGGTGCTGCACGCGAACTCTGTGCCGGGATGGCGGATGCCGGCGGATGTGACGGGGTGAGGTGGGCGCGCGGGGTGGACAGTGACGGCTGTCGGCGCGCGAGCCGTTGTCGTCCCCCGGGTCGCGAAGCCCCGTCAACGACCTTTTTCTCAGGTCAGGTTGAGACCCCCGTCGAGCACGATCACCTCGCCCGTCAGATAACCGTTGCCGATCACCGACGCCACCAGGTCGGCCACGTCGGCGGGTTGGGCCGGGCGGTGCATGGGTGCGCGGTCCCGCCAGAGTGCGTGGGCCTGGGCCCAGTCCTTCGTCATCGGGGTGTCCACCAGGCCCGGCGCCACCGCGTTCACCCGCACGTCGGGGCCGAGCGCGGCCGCGAGCAGCCGGGTCACATGGTTCAGTGCGGCCTTGCTCGCCGCGTACGGCACCGAGGAACCCTTCGGCCGTACGCCGGCATGGCTGGTGACGTTCACGATGCTGCCGCCCCCGGGGGACTGACGTAGCGCCGGAAGGGCCGCCGTGCACAGCACCCAGGGCGCGATGAGGTTGACCTCCAGCAGCTGCCGCCAGTCCGCCGGGGTCGCCGCCGCCAGGTCGGCATGCGGGATGGGCCAGCTGATGCCCGCGTTGTTGACCAGCACGTCCAGCCGCCCGAAGTGACCCAGTGCGGTCTCGACCAGTGCACGGGCCTCTTCCTCCACGCCCAGATCGGCCTGTACGTACGCCCCACCGAGCTCCGCCGCCAGCGCCCGCCCGGTCTCCGCACTGCGCCGCGAGTGCACGACGACCCGCATCCCGTCAGCCGCCAGCCGCCGTACGACGGCCTCCCCGATCCCCGACGTGGACCCGGTGACCAGGGCGACGGGACGGCCCCCTTGTTCGATGCTCATGGCAGTGGATCTTGCCACGGGCCTGCCATGAGGAGGGAAATCCGAGCGTCACTCACTCGACACCGGAGGTGCATGCATCTTGACCCCGCGTACCGACTGGATCACCCGAGCCGAGACCGGCTCCGACATCACCGCCGTCCGCGAGATCGACCTCGCGGCCCTCGACACCCCGCTGGAGGCCGACCTCGTCGACGCCCTGCGCAGCGACGTCTCGTGGATCGACGGCCTCAACATCGTGACCACCGACCAGGACGGCGAGGTCATCGGCCACGCGCTAGCCGGTGGGGCTCGCCACCCAGACCGCCAACGCGAGTTCGACGCGCCTCGCGGCGGAACCGGGGTTCACCGAAGTGGAGCGGTTCGGCATGTGGTGGCCGGCGCCTGGTCGAGCGGCCGTTTCCGGCCGGGCGGGCCGTGCGGGATGACTCGGTTCCCGCACGGCCCCCTCGTGTCACGGCTTGATGCCCACCCCGGCCCACGCACTGACCTCGGCGTCCGTGAGCTCCGGATCCGAACTCTGCGGGTCGTCGGGACGCCAGCGGTGGGTCAAGGAGATGCCCGGGTCGAGAAGGTCGAGGCCCTTGAAGAAGCGGGCGACCTCCGCCTGGCTGCGGACCTGGGCCCGGGTGCCCGCGGCGGCATAGATGCCGACGAGCTTCTCCCAGAGCGCCGGGGCGAAGTCGCCCGTGCAGTGGCTCACCGCCAGCGCGCTGCCGGAGGGCAGGGCGTCCAGGAGGCGGCCGACGATGCCGTACGGGTCCCAGTCGTCCGGCACGAAGTGCAGGATGGCGTTGAGGGACAGGGCCACCGGCCGGTTCAGGTCCAGGGTCCTCGCCAGCTCGGGGGAGCCCAGGATCGCCTCCGGGTCGTGAAGTCGCCCTGGACGTACGCGGTGCGGCCCTCGGGCGTGTTGCGCATCAGGCGCTCGGCGTACTTGAGGACCAGCGGGTCGTTGTCGGCGTAGACCACGCGTGCCTCGGGTGCCACGGACTGCGCGACCTGGTGCAGGTTCGGCTCGGTGGGGATGCCGGTGCCGATGTCCAGCCACTGGCGGACTCCGTACTCCTGCGCGAGGACACGGGTCGCGCGGTGCATGAAGGAGCGGATCTCACGGGCGCACGTGAAGATGCCGGGGTAGGTGGCCGCGACGGTCTCGGCCGCCTTCGCGTCGACGTCGAAATGATCCTTGCCGCCGAGGTAGTAGTCGTACATCCGGGCGGAGTGAGGCCGGCTGGTGTCGATCTCCCGCGCGGCGTGCGAGTCGGTCATCCTGTCCCTTTCAGGTGGTGTGCGTGGGGGTGTCGGGCAGGTCGCTGCCTTGGCAGGTCCGGCTCGGGTCGGTGGCTCAGCCGGCCGTCAGATGGTCGGCGAGGCCCCGCTTGACGCCCGCGACGAACGCGGCGATCTCCTGCGGGGTGCAGATCAGCGCGGGTCCGGCCGGATCGGTCGACTGCCGCAGCGCCACCCGGCCGTCGGCCAGGAGCTTCGTCTGCACGCACTGGCCGCCGTTGGGACCGCTCCACGGGGACTCCCAGCCCTGCTCGCCGAGGTCGGTGGCCGGCATCCCGTTGTAGACGTGACAGTCGGTGCTGGTCATGAGTACTCCTTGCGCATGCGGTTCAGGAGCGCCTTGCTGTCCGCGTCCGAGGTCAGCAAGGACATGCGGCTGTGCGCCTCCAGATGCGCCGACACGTCCGACCGCTGATCCAGGTACATCGCGCCGGAGAGGACCTCGGTGTAGACGATGTCCGGCAGTTCCGGTTCCTCGAAGCGGAAGTAGGTGAACGGGGCGCACGCGCCCACATGGGCACCGGCGGTGAACGGCACGACGTCGACGCTGACGTGCTCCAGCTCCGAGACCTCCAGGAGCCGTTCGATCTGCTCCCGCATGACCTCGGGGCCGCCCACCACCCGATGCAGTACGGCCTCTTCCATCACCACCCACAGCGTGGGCGCGTCGGGTCTCTCCAGCAGACTCTGACGGCGCAGCCGCAGGTCCACGCGCCGGGTGAGGTCCTCGTCGGCCTCGTTGGGGAAGCCGCCGCGCAGCACACCGCGCGCGTACGCGTGGGTCTGCAGCAACCCCGTGACGTAGTGCGGCTCGTAGGTGCGCAGGGTCCTGGCCCCGGCCTCCAGACTGACGTAGGCGCTGAACCAGTTGGGCAGCACATCGCGGTACGTGTGCCACCAGCCGGGCTCGTTGGCCCGCTCGGCGAGCACCACGAACTCGTCGATCTCCTGCCGGTCCGCCCCGTAGGTCTCCAGCAGCTTCTCCACATAGAGCGGCTTGAGGGCTACCTCGGCCTTCTCCAGGCGGCGGATGGTCAGCGACGTGACCCTCAGGGCCCTGGCCGCGTCCTCCAGCGACTTCCCCGCGCCCTGCCGCCGCTCCTGCAGACGTCGGCCCAGGATCATGCGCAGCACGGTGGGAGCACTGGTGCCACCGGTGCCCGTACGGCCTTCGCTCATGTCCCGACCTCCTGAGGGGCTGTCACCGACACGAGTCTGACAGCGGCTTGATGACGCCACCAGACGGATTCCGGCTTTCTGAAATTATCAGGGAGCTGGTTGCAGGTTGAACTTGGGTGCGAGCATAGTTACTTGTGTGAACCGTGCCGCCGAACGCGCGCACGGTGTCGCCAATCGCCCCTACCCTCTGGCGCGTTGGCACCTCCTCTAGCCCCGATGCGTCTCGCCCGGCCGCGCCACCGCCCCCACGGAAGGCCAACACCGTGTCCCCCCACACGACTTCGTCCCCGCAGCTGTTAGACGCCGTGGACCAGGAGCGAACCCACTGGATCGAACTCCCCGCGCACCGCTCCAGCGTCCGGGTCGCCCGTCGCTCCGTCGGCACCCGGCTCAAGTCGTGGAGCCTCCCGGGCGACCTGTGCGCCGACGCGGTCCTGCTCCTGTCCGAACTGGCCACCAACGCCGTGTGTCACACCCTCAGCGCCCGCATCCTGTGCGGCATCGGCCTGGTGACCGACGGAGTCCTCCGCCTTGAGGTCCACGACCACGACCACTCGGGCCCCACGCTCCGCCGGTGCCAGGCGGGCCTCGACGACGAGGGCGGCCGCGGTCTGTTCCTCGTGGAGCAACTCGCGGACACCTGGGGGGTGGACCGTTCGAGACTCACCGGCGGGAACGCCGTATGGGCGAACCTGACGGCCTGAACTAATCCTTCAGGGGCGTCAGTTGGGCCAACAGCAGCGTCCGGTCATCCGCCCCGGCCGGGTCGGAGGGGGTGTGCAGCAGGCGTCGGCACAGTTCGTGGAGGGGGTCCAGGCAGTCGGCGGGCTCGGTGGCGGCCTTGTCCAGGGTGTGGGCGAGGCGGGCGATCTCCTGGTCGATGTCGGCGTCCCGGGACTCGACCATGCCGTCGCTGTAGAGCACCAGCAGCGCGGGGTCCTCGACGGTCAGCACGGTCGGCTCGTAGCCGCCCGCGCCGAGGCCGAGCGGCAGGCCCGCGCCGACCAGCGTGACCGGCGCGGTCCGGCCGTCCGGGCCGCGCAGCAGCGGGGGAGGGTGGCCGGCGCCCACGAGGGTGCAGGTGTGGCGCCGGGCGTCCCACTCGGCGTAGATGCAGGTCGCGAAGGAGGCGCCCGGGGTGTCGCTGGCGAGCGCGTCGAGCCGCCGTATGAGATCGACCGCGGGGATGTCGAGGCTCGCCAGGGTGCGGACGGCGGTGCGCAGCTGGATCATCGCCACGGCGGACTCCGGGCCGTGCCCCATGGCGTCCCCGACGATGAGACTGACCCGGTCGCCCGGCCGTCGCAGTACGTCGAACCAGTCGCCGCCGATGATCGTGCCCTGGCCGGCCGCGAGGGACCCGTGGGCGATGCGGCAGCCCTCGACCTCCTGGATGGTGCCGGGCAGCAGGCTGTTGCGGATGGCCAGGGCGGTGCGGCGCTCGTGCTCGTAGCGGCGCGCGTTGTCCAGGGCGACCGCGGCCCGCGCGGCCAGCGACTCGACGGCCGCGACCTCCGCGGTGAGGAACGGCCCCCGGTCCGGTCCGCGGGAGCAGGCGACGAAGCCGATCGCCCCGCCCCGCAGCCGCAGCGGGACCACGAGGAAGGACTGCGCCTTGAGGAGCTCGCCGAGGCGCGCGTCCTCGTCGGCGGACGCGGCGAGCCGCTCGGTCGTGTGGTCGTCGACCGAGTCGAGCAACTGCGCGTGTCCGTCGACCAGGGCGCGGGCGTA
>NZ_JBJDQL010000109.1:0-5313 GCF_044903305.1 Streptomyces sp. NPDC019531
GCCCGGAAGCCCGGAAGCCCGGAAGCCCGGAAGCCCGGAAGCCCGGAAGCCCGGAAGCCCGGAAGCCCGGAAGCCCGGAAGCCCGGAAGCCCGGAGGCCTAGAGCCGCCCAGAGTCCGGAGCCGGGAAGCCGGGAAGCGTCGAGCCCGGGACACGGCGCAGTCGGCCCAGTCCGGGAGGTGGACCGTCCATGAGCGGTGTCTGCTGTGCCGGGATGAGGCGGATCGGGCGGGGCTGAGTCGGGCGGCGGCGGCCTCCGTGTGGTCGGCGGAGTGGAAGACGGGGCCGGTCCGGGTCTGGCGGGCGCTGTCAGGCCCGGCGCCGGGTCCACAGGGGCTCGGTGAGGGCCCACTCCCGCTCCCATTCGACGAGCCGGTGGCGGTTGGCCGCACCGCGTACCAGGGAGTGCCCGAGGAGGATCACGGCGATCGCCGCGCCCACACCACACGCGCCCATCGTCACGGTGTGCTGCCAGACCGCGGTCTCGTCGGGCGGCGGAGCCACGCTCCGGCCCCGGGAGTCGAACCACACGTCGACCCTCTCGCCCTGGTCGGTGCCGCCCGGAACCCGGGCCGTGGCCGTCTTCACGGCGCCCCCGGCCTCGGTCCAGCGCACGGTCACCCGGTACGAGTGCTCACGGCCGCCCTGGGCCGTCGGCGGCGAGTCCGGGACCTTGCCGACGACCTCGGCGCGGACCCGATGACGATCCGCACGCTGCGCGGCCGCCACCGCACGGGCGTCGTCATGGGCCCACCAACCCACGAGCGCGCCGGCCAACGGGGCGGCCAGGAACAACAGAAGAGCGACGGCCACCACCGTCCACGCCTCGACGACGTCCGACCGGCGCCTGAGCGGATTGCGCCGCCAGCGCCAGCCGCGCACCCGGGTTCGCATGTCGACCTCCGCACCACGCACGTCTGCGAGTGGTCACACAGGTGTAGTACCCCTCTACCCGCTGCGTTCACTTGTGGGGAAGAGCACATACGCACGGAGTGCACACGCGCACCACCCGTCAGCCGAAGCGCTCGATCCGAATGTGCTCCACCGGCTGACCGGCCTCCACCAGCAGCCGCGAGGCATGCTCGGCGAACGCGTTGGACCCGCACACATAGGCCTCCCATCCATTATCGGGCTGTTCGGCCAGGAAGGGCGCCACATGTGCAGCCGCTATGCGTCCCACCCGCACACCCTCCGGCGCGCTCCGCGTGAACACGGGGGTCGTCTCGGCGCCGAACTCCCGCGCGTAGATGAGCTCCTCGGGACTGCGCGCCGACACCAGCAGCCGTAGTGGCACGGACAGTCCGCGCGCCCGGTGGTGCCGCACCATCGACATCAGCGGTACGACCCCGGACCCGGCCCCGACCAGCAGCGCGGGCCGGTCGCCGGGCCAGGCGAAGAAACCGCTCAGCGGCCCGCGTACCTGGACCTGGTCACCGGGCTCGGCCACCGTGTGGAACCAGCCGGAGACCTCACCGCCCTCGACATGGTCCAGGGTCAGCTCGATGTGCCCGGAGTCCCCGGGCGGGGACGCGATCGAGTAGTGGCGCTGGGCCGTGTAGCCGTCCTCGGCGGTCAGCCGCAGCATCAGATGCTGACCGGGCAGATGCCCCTGCCAGGCGGGCACCGCGAACCGGAACGTCGACGCCTGCGGGGTCTCGCGGCGGATCTCCGTGAGCGTGCCCTCTGCCACACCGAGGCGGCCCGGTCGCTCACGGAGATACGCCCGGGCACGGCGAACCGCGTGACGGGAGCGAAGGCGGGCGCGGGCAGCGTCTCAGTCACCGGAGTACCTCTGCTCCTCCCAGGGGTTGCCCCGCGCGTGGTAGCCGTTCCGCTCCCAGAAACCCTGCTCGTCGTGATCGAGCAACGTCAGCCCCGCAACCCATTTGGCGCTCTTCCAGAAGTACAGGTGCGGCACCAACAGCCGGGCAGGCCCACCGTGTTCGGCGGGCAGCGGCTTCCCGTCGTACTCCCACGCGATCCAGGCCCGCCCGCCGGTCAGGTCCGCGAGCGGCAGGTTGGAGGTGTACCCCGTGTGCGAGTAGGCGACAGCATGGGTGGCGGACCCATGTGGCCGCACCACATCCAGGAAGGCGTCCAGCGACACGCCCGCGAACCGCACCCCGAACTTCGACCAGCTCGTCACACAGTGGATGTCACCCTCGTAGACCGACGCCGGGAGCGCGTGCGCCTCGTCCCAGTCCCAGGTGCGCGGTTCCTCGACGAGGCCGTCCACGCGGAACGTCCAGTCGGCCGGGGACAGGTCCGGCGTGACCTCCGCGGAGAGGACGGGCCAGTCGTCGCCCGCGTCGTACTGGCCGGGTGGCAGTCCGGGGTTGTGGACGCGGGGGCGTCCGGTGAAGCCTCGGGTGACGTTCATGCATCAACCGTACGCCGTCGCCCCTCGGGCTCCGTCCCAGGTCAGTGCCCCGATGATTGTCCTCGACCTGGTCGCCCGCACCCGGCCGGGACCCTTCCTGCCCCGCACCATGGAGATGGGCACCTACCTGGGCATACGCCGGGGCGGCGCGCTCGTCGCCATGGCGGGGGAGCGGCTGCACCCGCCGGGCTGGACCGAGATCAGCGCGGTCTGCACCGACGATGCCGTCCGCGGCCAGGGCCTCGCGACCCGGCTGATCCTCGCCGTCGCGCACGGCATACGGGAGCGCGGCGAGACCCCGTTCCTGCACACCGGCGCGGGCAACACCCGTGCCATCCGGCTCTACGAGTCCCTGGGCTTCCGGCTGCGCCGCAGCACCGCCTTCCTCGACGCACGGGTGCCCGAGCGGTTGCCGGAGGGGGTGTCCTAGCTCCCGTCAGCCGGCTGGGGCCAGGAGTTGTAGCGCACCAGGTACCCGGAGAAGCGGGCCAGGTCCTCCTCGGACCACTCCGCGAGCCGCTCGGTCACGGCCGCCCGGCGGCTCATGGTGACCTGGCTGAGGATGTTCCGTCCGGCCTCGGTCAGGTGCAGCACCTGGACGCGGTGGTCGTCCGGGTCCGTGCGGCGCTCGATGAGGCCGGCCCCTTCCAGCGCGGCGACCTGGCGGCTCACCGTGGACTTGTCCAGGGCGTAGTGGGCGGCCAGGTCGGTGGCGCGGCAGCCGTCGCGCTCCTCCAGATGCCCGAGCAGGGTGTACGACACCAGGGACAGTTCGGGATGCAGTCGCCCTGCCGACGCCCTGGCCCGCCGGGCGAAGACCGTCATCTCGTGCTGGATGGTCTCCACGGCTGTGGCTGCGTTCACCTGGCCTCCCTCACCGTACTGGTTGCAGAATACAACTCACCGGCTCCGGCGGCCCTGCCGGGCTGTGCCATCGGTGTAAAGTGGCCGTCCGGCTGAGGGAGGTCCCAGCCATGCGGTGCCGAGGAGGTGAGACCCATCAACGCTGTGTCAGATCGGGTGCTCTCCCCTCGAACCGGCGCGGATCACCGCCGGTAGGTGACCGCTGGAGCGCCCTTCGGCTCTCGAAAGGCTCTCGGCTTCCATGCCTTCACGCTCTCCCCGTTCCACTTCTCCCGACTCCGTCGTCGCCGCGCTCCGCGCCGCGGGCTGTGTCTTCGCCGAGGACGAGGCCCGGCTGATCCTCGCCGCCGCCCGCACCCCGGACGAGCTGGCCCACATGGTGGACCGCCGAATCACCGGCCACCCTCTCGAACTCGTCGTCGGCTGGGCCGAGTTCCGCGGGCTGCGCATCACCATGACGCCCGGTGTCTTCGTGCCCCGTCGCCGCACCGAGTTCCTCGTCGAACAGGCCCTCGCGCAGGTGCCGGCCGTCTCCGTCGTCGTGGACCTGTGCTGCGGCTCGGGTGCCGTCGGCGCCGCGCTCGCCGCCGCCCTGGGCCCGGTCGAGCTGCACGCCGCCGACATCGACCCGGCCGCGGTGGACTGCGCCCGCCGCAACACCGCCGCGGCCGGCGGCCGGGTCCACGCCGGCGACCTCTTCGAGGCCCTGCCCGCCGACCTGCGCGGCCGTGTCGACATCCTCGCGGCCAACGTGCCCTACGTCCCCACCGACGAGGTCGGCCTCCTGCCCTCCGAGGCCCGCGACCACGAGCCCCTGGTCGCCCTCGACGGCGGCATCGACGGCCTGGACGTCCTGCGCCGCGTTGCCGCCGGGGCCCGCCACTGGCTCGCCCCCGGCGGCTGTCTCCTCGTCGAGACCAGCGAACGCCAAGCTCCCGCCGCCGTCGACGCCTTCACCCGCAGCGGTCTGACGACCCGCCTCGTCGTCTCCGAGGAGCTCTACGCCCACGTCGTACTCGGGACCAAGGCGTAAGCCCACCTCATGCCCAGCTCGGTGTCCACACGCCGGCGCCCGGCGGGTCGGGGCGGGTGGTGTGGAGGTGGTCCCGGAGGGCGCCGAGCGCCGGGTGCGGGTTGTCGGCGCGCCAGATCAGGGAGTGGGGGTAGACCGGTGTGGGCCCGCGCACCGGGATGCGCCGCAGATCCTGGTCCGACGGCCACACCAGGCGGGTCAGCTCGCCGACGAAGGTCGCCAGGGACGGGGAGTCGGCGATGGTGTCGAGGAGGGGATCGGTACCGAAGTCGGGGCCGGTGACCTCGATGGTGAGCCCGAAAGCGGCGGCGAGGTCGTCGTAGTAGGTGCCCCACTCGGTCCCGGTGACGAGGCCGGGCATCCAGATACGGTGCCCTGCCAGCGCGGCGGGCTCGACCGCGCGGACGGTCGCCAGTGCGTGGTCCGGCCCGGTGAGCAGCTGGACGGGCTCGTCGTAGACCCGCACGGACGTGATGCCGTCGGACGGCTGCCCCGGGCCATGGGGTACGGCGCGGAAGGTTGCGTCGATCGTGCCGGACCGGACCGCGGCGACGGCCGCGTCGGCGTCGAAGAGGGTGACCACATCCAGCTCGATGTCCGGGTGGGTGCGGTGGAAGGCGCGCAGCAGCTCCGCGGGTGCGAGCCGGCGGCCGATCACGTCCACGCGCAGGGCCCGGCTGCCCGGCCGTACCGAAGCGGCCGCACGTTCCGCGGCCCGCAGCAGATCGCGGGCGTGCGGCAGGAACGCCTGTCCGTCGATGGTGAGCCGGGCACCGCGCGGGGTCCGGGTGAACAGCCGCGCCCCGAGATCCTTCTCCAGTGCGGCGACCCGCTTGGACACGGCCTGCTGGGTGACCGCCAACCGGTCGGCGGCCTCCTGGAACCGCCCCGCGTCCGCCACGGCGACGAAGGTGCGTACGGCGTCGAGATCCATGCGGGCAGCCTAGTGTCCTGAGTCTGGAATTCGCTGCGTAAGTCAGGGTTGATTCGGCATGATGGCCGGGTGGCGAGGACGGGACGGCCGAAGGCCGAGTTGG
>NZ_JBJDQL010000110.1:0-4876 GCF_044903305.1 Streptomyces sp. NPDC019531
GGACCGGTCTGCCCCGCAGCCAGCGCCTCCAGCCCTGCCACCAACTCCTCGGTGTCCGAGGCCAGCACCACCGCCCGGTGCTCCAGCGCGGCCCGGGACACGGCCAGCGAGTACGCGGCATCCACCAACCGCACCGACACCCCACCGGCAACGAACTCCCACAACCGCACCGCCTGCCCCTGCAAGGCCGCCTCAGACCTCGCGCTCACCACCACCGGCAGCACGCCCACCGGACCGGACTCGACCGACTCGACCGGATCGACCCCCGGCGCCTCTTCCAAGATCACGTGGGCATTCGTCCCACTCAACCCGAACGACGACACACCCGCCCGCCGCGCACGCCTCTCCGCGGGCCACGGCACCGCCTCCGTCAACAGCCGGACGTTCCCCTCCACCCAGTCGACCTGGGGCGTCGGATCCTCCGCGTGCAGGGTCGGGGGAAGCGTCCCGTGCCGGAGGGCCATCACCATCTTGATGACCCCGCCGACGCCGGAGGCCGCCTGAGTGTGGCCCACGTTCGACTTCAACGAGCCCAGCCACAAGGGCCGTTCATCGGAGATGCGCTCGCGCCCGTACGTTGCGAGCAGTGCCTGGGCCTCGATGGGGTCGCCCAGCGTCGTACCGGTTCCGTGTCCCTCGACGGCGTCGACGTCCGCCGCCGAGAGCCGGGCGTTGGACAGCGCGGCCCGGATCACCCGCTGCTGCGACGGACCATTCGGCGCCGTGAAGCCGCTCGACGCACCGTCCTGATTGACCGCGCTGCCCTTGATCACGGCGAGCACCGGATGCCCGTTACGACGCGCATCCGACAGCCGTTCCAGCAGCAGTACGCCGGCACCCTCCGAGCAGCCGACGCCGTCCGCGGAAGCGGCGTACGACTTGCAGCGCCCGTCCGGGGCCATGCCACGCTGGGTGCTGAAGTAAACGAACATGTCCGGGTTCGCCATCACCGTCACCCCGCCCGCGAGCGCCAGTTCGCACTCCTGGGCGCGCAGGGCCTGGGCGGCCAGATGCAGCGCCACCAGCGATGACGAGCAGGCGGTGTCCACCGTCACCGACGGGCCCTCCAGACCGAGGGTGTAGGACACCCGGCCGGAGACCAGGCTGCCGTCGCTCGTCGCCGAGGCGTAGTCGTGGTACATGAGGCCGGCGAAGACCCCGGTGCGGCTGCCTCTGAGGGTCGTCGGGTCCATGCCCGCCCGCTCCAGGGCCTCCCAGGACACCTCCAGCAGCAGCCGCTGCTGCGGGTCCATTGTCAGGGCTTCCTTGGGACCGATCCCGAACAGGTCCGGGTCGAACTCGGCGGCGTCGTAGAGGAATCCACCCTCCCGGGTGACAGACCTGCCGGGCGTGCCGGGCTCGGGGTCGTACAGACCCTCGATGTCCCAGCTTCGATCCGTGGGGAAACCGGACACGGCATCCACCCCGTCCGCCACCACCCGCCACAGTCCCTCCGGTGTGGTGACACCGCCGGGGTAGCGGCACGCCATTGCGACGACGGCCACGGGTTCGTGCGAGGTGGCGAGCAGCCTGTCGTTCTCCTGGCGCAGGCGCTCGTTGTCCAGCATGGACTTGCGGAGCGCCTCGACGATCTGGTCGACCGATGTGGTCACGGTGAAATCAGCCTCTCGCTCAGTGGGCATCGTCGATGCCGAGTGCCGCCCGCACGAGGTCGTCGACCCCCATGCTCTTGATCGCGTCGCTCTGACCGGTGTTCTTCCGGTCCCCCTCCACGGCCTCGCTGTCCGGTGCCGTTCCGTTCGCCGCCTCGGGTGTGGTCAGATCGAGAAGGGCCTCCAGCAGGCCCGACTCGCGCAGTCTGGTCATCGGGATGGCGCCGATCCGAGCGCGGACGGAGTCCTCGTCGAGGGATGTGTCCGCAGCCGTGTGCTGTTCTGGGTCCTGCTCGATCCCGGGCAGCAGCTCGTCGAGCAGGTGCTCGGCCAGGGCCAGGGGGTTGGGGTGGTCGAACATGAGCGTCGCGGGCAGGCGCAGCCCGGTGGCCGTCTGCAGTTGGTTGCGCAGTTCGATCGCGGCCAGCGAGTCCAGGCCGAGGTCGGTGAAGCCCCTGCTGATGTCGATCGCGGCCGGGTCGTCGTGGCGTACCGCGGCGACGTGCACCCGTACGAGTTCGAGCAGGTGCTGCCGCCGCTGTTCGCCGCCGAGCCGCGCCAGCCGCTGCTCCAGCGTGGCCGCGTCGGCCGGGCCGCCCGTACCCACGGCCCGGATCGGCGCCTGGGCCGGGCTCACCGCCGCGGGTGCCCGCCTGGCCCTGGCGGACCAGTCCCGCAGGAGTTCCCGGAACATGGGCGAGACCTCGGACTCGCGCGCGGCGAGCGTCGGCAGGTCGAGACGCAGCGGTACGAGGACCGGCTCGTCCAGCGCGCCGGCCAGGGCGATGCCCTCGTCGATCAGTGGCAGCCCCTGGGCGGAGTCGATCGCCGGCAGGCCCTGGTCCGCCATGCGCCGCTCCTCCAGCGCCCCGTCGCTGCCCGCGCCGGCCAGGCCCTCCTCCTCGGCCCACAGACCGAAGGCGAGCGCGGTGGCGGGGAGGCCCTGGGCCCTGCGGTGCTGGGCGAGCGCGTCGACGAACCGGTTGGCCGCCGCGTAGTTGGCCTGTCCCGCGCCGACGAGCAGCCCTGAGACGGAGGAGAGCAGGACGAACGCCGAGAGCTCGTGACGCAGGGTCAGTTCGTGGAGATTCCAGGCGCCTTCCAGCTTCGGGCGCAGCACGTTGTCCCAGTGCCGCGGGGACAGGTCCGCCAGCAGGGCGTTGTCCATGACGCCCGCCGCGTGGACTACCGCGGTAAGCGGGTGCTCGCCGGGGATACCGTCGAGCAGAGCGTCCAACTGGGCGCGGTCGGCGATGTCGCAGGCCGCGACGACGACATCGGCGCCGAGTTCGGTCAGGCTCTCGCGCAGCCGGTTGGCGCCGGGGGACTCGGCGCCACGGCGGCCGACCAGCAGCAGATGCCGTACGCCGTGTTCCGTCACCAGATGGCGCGCGAGCAGGGATCCGATGCCGCCGGTGCCGCCGGTGATCAGCACGGTTCCCTCGGTGTTCCAGGGTGTGCCACCGGCCGTGAGCGGCACGGGGGCGGCCGTCAGCCTGGGTACCCGTACGTCACTGCCGCGGACTGCGAACTCCGGCTCGCCCAGGGCGGCCAGCGGCAGGGTGATCCGGTCGTCGTCCGTCGCGACGTCGGCGAGCAGGATGCGCCCGGGGTTCTCCCGCTGGGCCGCCCGCACCAGGCCCCACAGCGGTGCCTGGGCCGGATCGGGTGTGTCCCCCTCCCCGGTGACCACCGCGTTCCGGGTCACCACCATCAGTCGCGTGGGCGCGAACCGCTCGTCCGCGGACCAGGCCCGCAGAACGGCCGCCACGCCGTCGAGGTGTCCCCGGGCCCGCGCGGGTACGGACCAGTCGCGGCCGGCGGGATCGACGGGAGCGACGGGAGCGACGGGGCACGGCAGCAGGATCAGATCAGGGGCCGGTGCGCCGTCGTCGACGGTCTTGGCGAGGGCGGAGAGGTCGGTGAAGAGCTCGGCGTGCTCGGCCAGGGTGGCATGCCGTGCATCGCCGAGCACCGCCCACCGTTCGGCGGACGTGGCGCCCGCGGCACCGATCGGAAGGTGGTTCCACGTCGTGCGGAACAGCGAGTCGTGGAGCCGGGAGCCCGTCGCCGCGTTGGCAGCCGCGGCCACCCGGTCGGGCGTGATGGCCCGTACGACGAGGGAGTCCACCGAGGCCACCGGCGCACCCACCGCGTCGGCGAGCTCCAGGCGGACCGCCTCCGGCCCGGTGGACACCAGCCTGACCCGCAGCCGGGCCGCGCCCGCCGCGCTCAGCGACACCCCGGACCAGGCGAAGGGCAGATGCGACGCACCCACGTCCTGGGGGCGGTAGCCGCCGAGGAAGTCGGTGGCGCTGAGCGCTGCGTCGAGCAGGGACGGGTGCAGCCGGAAAGGAGCCGCCTCGTCGGCGGCCTCCTCGGGCAGGGCGACTTCCGCGAACACCTCCTCGCCTCGGCGCCACACCGACCGCAGGCCGCGGAACATCGGGCCGTAGTGGTAGCCCTGGCTGGTGAGGTAGTCGTACACATCGCTGGTGTCCACCGCCTCGGCCCCCTCGGGCGGCCAGACCGCCCCACCGAGGGCGGCGCCCCCCGGCGGGGGCGCGGGCTGCTGCACCGGGGCCAGGAACCCGGAGACGTGCCGAGTCCAGGGAACGTCGTCCGGGGCGTCCTCCACCCTCGAGTGGACGGAAATCGAACGTCGGCCCGAGGGATCCGCCGGGCCCACTACGGTCTGCACGGCCGTGCCCCGGTCGGCGGTGAGCGGCATGATCGCCTCGATGGTGAGCTCCTCGACCACCGGGCAGCCCACCTCCTCACCTGCCCGGAGCGCGAGTTCCACGTACGCGGTGCCGGGGAGCAGCAGGGTTCCCAGGACGTTGTGATCGGCCAGCCAGGGGTGTGTCGCGATGGACAGTCGGCCGGTGAGGACCACGCCTCCCGAGTCGGGCGACACCACGACCGCGCTGAGCAGCGGGTGGTCGGCCGGCCGCAGCCCGATGGACGCGGCGTCCACAGCGGGCAACTCCGGCACATCCAGCCAGAAACGACGGCGCTCGAAGGCGTAGGTGGGCAGATCGATACGGGTGACGTGCTCGCCCTTGTAGAAGGCCTGCCAGTCGACCGGGACACCGGTGGTGTGCAGGCGGGCCAGCGCCGTCAGGAGGGTGTGGGGTTCGTCCTGGTCGGCGCGCAGACTGGGGACGGCCGTGACGGCTCGGGTGTCGTCAGGGAGGTTCTGCTGGGTCAGGGCCGTCAGGACACCCTGCGGGCCGATCTCCACGAAACGGGTCACGCCGAGG
>NZ_JBJDQL010000111.1:0-4835 GCF_044903305.1 Streptomyces sp. NPDC019531
ACCCACCGGCAACGCCTGCATCAACCGGCCACGAGCCGTGACCAACGCGCACGCATCCTCCAGAGACAACACCCCCGCCGCATACGCAGCAGCGACCTCACCCACCGAATGACCAGCCACCACATCCGGCTCGATGCCCCATGCCCTCCACAACCGGACCAGGGCGACCTGCAACGCGAACACCGCCGGCTGCGCCAGACCCGTACCCCAACCGTCAGAAGCAGCGGGATCGTCGCCGAGCAGCAGCCGGCCGACCGGCTCCTCCAACAGAGCACACACCTCGACCAAAGAAGACCGGAACTCCGGGAACCGGCCCGCCAGTTGCGCACCCATCCCCGCCCGCTGAGCCCCCTGACCCGAGAACGTGAACGCCGTCAGCCCCTCACCCACACTCCCCCGCACCAACCGCGAGCTGCCCTCCCCCGCAGCCAGCGACTCCAGCCCCGCCACCAACTCCCCGGTATCCGACGCCAGCACCACCGCCCGGTGCTCCAGCCCAGCCCGGGACACCGCAAGCGAATACGCGGCATCCACCAACCGCACCGACTCCCCGCCCGCCACGAACTCCCGCAACCGCTCGGCCTGCCCCGCAAGCGCCGGAGCCGACTTCGCGCTCACCACCACCGGCAGCACACCCACCGGCCCGGACTCGACGACATCCACCGGCTCCTCGACCGGTGCCTCCTCCACGATCACATGCGCGTTCGTCCCGCTCAGCCCGAACGACGACACACCCGCCCGCCGCGCACGCCCCTCCGCGGGCCACGGCACCGCCTCCGTCAACAGCCGGACATTCCCCGCCGACCAGTCCACCTGAGACGTCGGCTCATCCACATGCAACGTCCTCGGCAACACACCCTCGCGCAGCGCCATCACCATCTTGATGACACCCGCCACCCCCGCAGCCGCCTGCGCATGACCCAAGTTCGACTTCAACGACCCCAACCACAAAGGCCGTTCACCCGAGGGACGCTCCTGCCCATACGTCGCCAGCAACGCCTGCGCCTCGATCGGATCCCCCAACCGGGTCCCGGTCCCATGCCCCTCCACCGCATCCACATCCGCCGCCGACAACCCCGCGTTCGCCAACGCAGCCCGGATCACCCGCTGCTGCGACGGACCATTAGGCGCCGTCAAACCATTACTCGCCCCGTCCTGATTCACCGCACTGCCCCGCACCACCGCCAACACCCGATGACCGTTCCGCCGCGCATCCGACAACCGCTCCAGGAGCAGCAGCCCGACACCCTCAGACCACCCCGTACCGTCCGCCGCCGCCGCGAACGACCTGCACCGACCATCGGCCGACAGCCCACGCTGACGGCTGAAGGCGACGAAGGGGGACGGGGTGGACATGACCATCACGCCGCCGGCGAGCGCGAGAGTGCACTCGCCGTTGCGCAGGGCCTGGGCGGCGAGATGCAGGGCGACCAACGACGACGAGCACGCCGTGTCCACGGTGACGGCCGGACCCTCCAGGCCCAGGACGTACGAGATCCGCCCGGAGATCACCGAGGCCGCGCCGGCCGTGGACATGTACGCCTCGCTGATCTCGGGCACGGTGTCGAGGAGGTCGCCGTAGTCCTGGATGCCCGAACCGGCGAAGACTCCGACCTTGCGTCCGCGCAGTGAGAGGGGGTCGATGCCTGCCCGCTCGACGGCCTCCCAGGACGTCTCGAGCAGCAGTCGCTGCTGCGGGTCGGTGGACAGGGACTCCCGGGGGTTCATGCCGAAGAAGCCCGCGTCGAAGCCGGCCACGTCGTCGACGAAGCCGCCCTCGCCGACATAGCTGGTGCCGGCCCGCTCCGGGTCGCCGTCCTGGAGCCGGGCCAGGTCCCAGCCGCGGTCGTCGGGGAACTCCGAGATCGCGTCACGGCCCTCCGCGACCAGCTGCCACAGCTCCTCCGGAGAGGTCACCCCGCCCGGGTAACGGCAGGCCATTCCGATGATCGCGACAGGCTCGGTGTCCTGGTTCTCCAGCTCGTCCAGGCGGCGACGCGTCTGGTGCAGATCGGCCGTCACTCGCTTGAGGTAGTCGAGAAGTTTCTGCTCATCCGCCATGTCGGGTGCCACCGAGTCCTTGGTCTGAAAGGTCGTCACGATCGTCACGAGGGGGCTTGCGGGCCGGGGGCTCAAGCCAGGAGGAAGGGGACGGGGCGGGCTCAGGTGAGGCCCAGTTCCTTGTCGATGAAGTCGAAGACGTCGTCTGCCGACGCGCTCTCCAGCTGGGTGTCGACGTCCTCCGCCGTATCGGGCGACTCGCCGAGCCGTGCGGCGAGCGCCCGAAGCAAGGGGACTATGTTCAGCTCGGCGATCTCCTCGGCCCCGAACCCTGTGACGGTCGTTTCGAGACGCGCCAGTTGTTCGAGGACGGCCTGTGCGGTCGGGGCGTTGCCGTCGGGGCACAGTTCGGTCCGCAGATACTCGGCGAGGGCCACGGGGTTGGCGTAGTCGAACACCATCGTGCTCGGCAGCTTCCGGCCCGTGGCCCTGGCTAGACGGTTGCGCAGGTCGACCGCGACCACCGAGTCGAAGCCGAGGTCGTCGAAGGCGCGGCCGGGATCGAGCTCCGCCGGATCGTCGTAGCCGAGCAGCTCGGCTACGTGCGTACGGACCAGGGTGAGCAGCGTGCGCGACTGCTCCGCGGGCGGCATCTGCGCGAGCCGCGCCACAAGGTCCGGGACCGGCGCCGACGCGTCCCTCGGATTGTCGCCGTCGCTGTCCAGCAGCTCCCGCACCTCGGGGACGAGGTCGAGCAGGGGCCGCGGCCGGGCCATCGTGTACGTGGGCACGAACCGGTCCCAGTCGAAGTCCGCCACGACAACATGCGCCTCGCCCCAAGCCAGTTCGCGGCGCAGACAGGCCAGCGCCCGCTCCGGGTCCATGGCCGGGGCACCGATGCGACGCATCACGGCGGCCAGTTCCTCGTCGACCATGCCGCCCTGCCAGGAGCCCCAGGCGATGGCGGTGGCGATACGACCGCGTGCCCGGCGCTGCCGCGCGAGACCGTCGAGATAGGCGTTGGCGCCGGCGTAGGCCGCCTGTCCCGCGCTGCCCCACACGGCAGAACCGGAGGAGAACAGGACGAAGGCGTCCAGGGGCTGGTCCCCGAGCAGGTCGTCCAGATGGCGGGCGCCCAGCACCTTGGCCCGGCCGACTTCGGCGAACCCCTCCAGGGTCAGCTCGGTCAGCGGTGCGATCCGCTGCGGGACGCCCGCGGCGTGTACGACCGCGGACAGCGGCCGGTCCTCGGGCACGGACGACAGCAGCGCGGCGAGCCGGTCGCGGTCCGCCACGTCACAGGCCTCGATCCGTACGCTGGTGCCCAGCGCCTCGAGTTCGGCGGCCAGTTCCGCCGCCCCGTCGGCGGCCGGCCCCCGGCGGCTGGTGAGCAGCAGCTCCGGCGCACCGAGCGCCGCCAGTGTGCGGGCGACGTGCGCGCCGAGTCCTCCGGTGCCGCCGGTGACGAGGACGGTGCCGCGCGGCGCCCACACCGGGTCGTTGTGGATGCCGTCGCCCCCCGGCGCACGGACCATCCGACAGGCATGGACACCCGTGGTGCGGACCGCCAGCCGGTCCTCTCCGGCCTCCACGGCCTCGGCCGGCACCGCGCACAACCGGCGGACCGTCTCGTCATCCGGGTCCTCGGGTATGTCGATCAGGCCGCCCCAGGTGTCCGGCTGCTCCAGCGACAACGACGTACCCACACCCCAGACCGCCGCCTGCGGCGCAGCCGCGCTCTTGTCCTGGCCGACGGCCACTGCACCCGAGGTGACCACCCAGAGCCGGGCGGTCAGGGCGGCGTCCGCCAGCGCCTGCGCCAGGACAACCGTGTCCGCACAGCCACGGGAGAGACCCGGGTGCTCCGTGCTGTCGGCGACGTCCAACGCGAGCAGGGAGAGAACACCCTGCGGGGCCTCCTCGGCCGCGTGCTCGGCCAGGATCACGGCTAGAGCCGCCCGGTCCGCTCCGGACGCTTCGACCGGTACGGCCTTCACGCCCTGGGCGGCCAGACCGTCCAGGATCCGCTCCGCCAGTTCTCCGCGCGTCGGGCGGGCGGGCAGCAGGACCAGCCAGGTTCCCGTAGGCCCCGGCCCGTCTCCGAGCGGCACGGACCGCCACTCGACCCGGTATCGCCAACTGTCCATGAGCTGCTGGTCCCGTTGCCGACCACGCATCCGGGCCATCGCGGGCAGTACGGCCGACACCGCCCCAGCCTCCACCCCCAACAACTCCGCGAAGTCGTCCGGCTGCTCCGACTCCACGGCGTCCCAGAAGGCCGCGTCCAGGGCGTCGGCCCGCTGCACCGCCGGCGCTGCGGCTTGGGTCCAGTAGTGATCGTGTTGGAAGGCGTAGGTGGGCAGATCGATACGGAGGGCGTGCTCGCCCTTGTAGAAGGCCTGCCAGTCGACCGGGACACCGGTGACGTGCAGGCGGGCCAGCGCCGTCAGCAGGGTGTGGGGTTCGTCCTGGCCTGCGCGCAGACTGGGGACGGCCGTGACGGCTCGGGTGTCATCGGGGAGGTTCTGCTGGGTCAGGGCCGTCAGGACACCCTGCGGGCCGATCTCCACGAAACGGGTCACGCCGAGGGTGTCCAGGGCGGTGACCGCATCGCCGTAGCGCACCGGACGGCGCACATGCTCCACCCAGTACTCCGGATCGTCCCACGCCGGATCCGGCTCACCCGTCACCGTGGAAACCGCCGGGACAGTGGCCGGGTGGAAGGTCAACTTGCCCACCACCTGGCGGAAGTCCTCCAGCATCGGCTCCATCAACGGCGAGTGAAAGGCGTGGCTGACCTCAAGCCAGCGCACCCGACGCCCCTCACCACGAAA
>NZ_JBJDQL010000112.1:0-4822 GCF_044903305.1 Streptomyces sp. NPDC019531
GGCCGAGGCTTCTTCTTCCCCATGCTCTCCATGATGGACATCCTCCCGGGGCAGAACCCCTGATCTCGGATGTCCGTCAAAGCGGATCAAGCCCAACCCGCGCCTGACCGGCGGTGGCCGCACCCGCATCGACGTCGACGTCTACACCCCCACCGAAGCCACCACTTACCTCACCACCCGCCTTACCGAGGGTTGTAAAACCCACCTCCTCGATGATCAGGCCCCCGCGCTCGCCCAGGCCCTGGGTTACCTGCCCTTGGCCCTGGGGCACGCCGCCGCCTGCATGCTCCGCGAGGACACCCCCTGCACGACCTACCTGGAACAATTCACCGAACGTGCCGCTCGCCTGGACGAACTCCTGCCTCGCTGGGCGGACACCGAACGCTACGGCCGGCAGATCACCACCACCCTCCTCCTCGCCCTCGACGCCACCGACAAAGACCCCCACGGCCCCCTGGCCCGGACCGCACTCCGGATCACCGCCTACCTCGACCCAGCCGGACACCCCGTTGCCCTCTGGCACGCTCCCGCCCTTACCGCCTACCTGACCGAAGACCAACCGCCCATTCCCTCTCGCTTCGCCCGTCTTCGCCGCCGCATATCCCAGCCTCGCCCGGTCACCGGCGCCGACGCACACGCTGCTCTACGGCTCCTGGACCGATACGGGCTGATCACGTACGACACTGCTGCCGACCAGCACCGGGCCGTGCGTGTTCATGCCCTGACCGCGCGTGCTGTGCGGGAGACCGTCCCCGAGGACCAGCAGCCGGCACTCGCCGCTGCGGCCGCTGATGCTCTCCTGGAGCTGTGGCCTGAGGTCGACCAGCCCCATCCCGACCTTGCGGCCACCCTGCGCGCCAACACCGATGCCCTCGCCGGCCACACTAGGGATGTCCTTTGGCAGCCGGACGGGCACCCGGTCCTTTACCGGGCGGGCAACAGCCTCCTCAACGCCGGTCTGGCCGCCTCCGCGGCCGCCTACTGGCAGGACATGACCGTTGACAGCGAGCGGCTGCTGGGCGGCGAGCACCCCGACACGCTTAGCGCGCGGCAACCTCGCCTCCTCCTACTGGCAGGCGGGGCGTACGGGTGAGGCGATCGCGATCCAGGAGCAGGTGGCGGCCGACTCCGAGCGGCTGCTGGGCGGCGACCACCCGGACACGCTGACCGCCCGCGCCAACCTCGCCGCCTCCTACCGGCAGGCGGGGCGTACGGGTGAGGCGATCGCGATCCAGGAGCGGGTGCTGGCCGACCGTGAGCGGCTGCTGGGGGACGAGCACCCCTCCACACTCACCGCCCGCGTCAACCTCGCCGCCTCCTACCGGCAGGCGGGGCGTACGGGGGAGGCGATCGCGCTGCTGGAGCAGGTGGTGGCCGACCGCGAGCGGATCCTGGGCGGAGACCACCCGGACACCCTGACCGCCCGCGCCAACCTCGCCACCTCCTACGGGCAGGCGGGCGGTACGGGGGAGGCGATCGCGCTGCTGGAGCAGGTGGTGGCCGACCGCGAGCGGCTGCTGGGCGGCGACCACCCGGACACCCTGACCGCCCGCACAGCATTGTCTGAGTGGCAGGCGCTTGAGTATTGACCTTGTCTACGGGCTATCTGCCTATAGCTCGATCTGGATGTGCTCCACGTCGGTGAACTCCACGCCCAGGCCGTGGGCGCGGGTGTTGTTGTTCCGGAAGTACATCTCTGCCAGGCCCTCGGCGGCGATGCGCTGGAGCTGCTGCTCGTTGGCGCCGGCGTCGCGGGCCTCGAAGAGGCGGTCCGCCCAGCGCGGGGGCAGGGCCTGGGTGATGTCGCGGATCCGGGCGTCGTCGGTCGTGCCCGGGGCGGCGGTGAACCCGAAGCGGGCCCGGGCGTTCACGACCAGGCCGCCGGTGCTCGTGGCCTTCTTCTTGGCCTTCGCCCGGATCTGCGGCTGCCACCGCTTCTTGACCTCGCGCTCGATGCGGTCGCGCAGGTCGCGGCGGGGCCGCTTGAACTTGCCCGCGACGTACCGCTCCACGGTGCGCTGGGACACCCCGAGCGCCTGCGCGGCGGTTGGTGCCCTTGAGCTGCTTGACCAGGTACTTCATCTGCGCCTGGGCGCTCTGTGGGATGCGGCGGGTGAACGCCGTCTCCAGCGCCTGGTCCAGGCTGTCCCCGAGCGAATCGGCCATGACCTGCTACTCCCCTTCTCCGGCGGTCGGGTCGTTCTTGATGAGGTTGGCGAGGTTGAACACGGTGCCCGCCTCTTCGAACTGGGCTTCCGCCCACAGCACGGTCTGGGTGCCCTGGTGCTTGACCATCCCGCGTGAGATGCCGAGCCGGAACGTGCCCGCGACCGGCTTGCCCTCGTCCGTGTGCGGCAGGATGTCCAGCGGGGACGGGCCGGTGGAGGGGTAGACGATGCAGTCCGTGCCGATCGCGACGGGGTAGCGGCCGGTCGCGGCAGCGGTCTTGAGTAGCTTGCAGTGCATCCCGATCCGGACGGTGGACAGCACCGCGGCCCGGATGTCTGGCTATGTAGGTGACTGCGGGAGCCGTTTCGATGTGACTGTGGGAGTCACCTTCTGACCGAGTTCGCGATGTCAGTTTGTTTTGACGCCACGTGAGGGCTTGCGGTGGGAGCGTGAGGTGTGCTCTTGCCGCTGGGGGCCTCATGGGTAACTCGCAGTCGAAGGTCGAGTTGTACGCGGGGATCCGCCGCGATCACCGGATGGGCTTGTCGCTGAGGGCGCTTCAGCGCACGCACAACGTGACTTGGAGGACGGTCCGGCGGGCCCTAGACGGCCAGTGGCCCGAGCCGCGGAAGAGGCAGCGGCGCAAGGAGTCCCGGCTCGACCCGTACAAACCGTTGATCGACGGAATGCTGCTGGCTGACCTGGATGCTCTGCCGAAGCAGCGGCACACCGCCCAGCGGATCTATGACCGCCTGGTCGAGGGCCATGGGGCCGACGCCATCTCATACTCCATGGTTCGGGTCTATGTGAAGGACCGCCGCAAGGAGATCCGCAGGCAGGCCGGGGTGGGCCCGGACACGATGTTCGTACCGCAGACGCATCTGCCGGGGGCGGAGGCCGAGGTCGACTTCGGCGACGTGCACGTTTTGCTCGCGGGCAAGTTGACCAAGGTCTATCTGTTCTCGATGCGGTTGTCCTACTCCGGCAAGGCGGTGCACCGTGTGTTCGCCTCCTGTGGCCAGGAGGCGTTCTTCGAAGGCCACGTGCACGCGTTCCGGACGCTGGGCGGCATACCCCGCGGCCGGATCCCATACGACAACCTGCGAGCTGCGGTCGAACGGGTCCTGGGGTTGTCCAGGGCGAGGGTGGAGAACGACCGCTGGACGGCGTTCCGCTCGCACTGGGGCGTCGATGCCTTCTACTGCCGTCCCGGCATCGAGGGCGCCCACGAGAAGGGCGGCGTCGAGGGCCAGATCGGCTACTACCGTCGCAACCACTTCGTCCCCGTCCCCGAGGTCGCCTCGCTGACCGAGCTGAACGCCTTGGTCGACCAGTGGGACGTGGATGACGAAGGTCGACGTCTGCGGTCGAAGACCCGCACCATCGGCGAGTACTTCGCCCAGGAACAGCCGCTGCTGCGGCCACTGCCCCGCGAGGTGTTCGAGACCGGACGCTGGTTCACTCCGCGGGTCAACCGCTTCGGGCAGGTCACCGTCCGCTGCAACTCCTACTCGGTCCCGGTCCGTTTCATCGGCCGCCAGCTGCGGGTGCTGCTGCACGCCAACGACCTGGTCGTCTACGACGGCCGCACCGTGGTCGCCCACCACGAACGGCTCAGCGGCAGGGGCGAATCCCGCCTGGTCCTGGACCACTACCTGGAAGCACTCCTGCGCAAGCCAGGCGCATTCCCTGGAGCGACCGCCCTCGAACAGGCCAAAGCCGCAGGGAAGTTCACCCCCGTCCACGAAGCCTGGTGGACCGCAGCCCGCGCCGCCCACGGCGAGGCGGCCGGCACCAGAGCCCTGATCGAGGTGCTGCTGCTGAGCCGCCACATGGAACACGAACACGTCGTCGCCGGACTCGCCGCCGCCCACCGGGCCGGCGCCCTGACTGCGGACGCGGTCGCACTGGAGGCCCGCAAATCCGCCGAAGGCGAGACCTCCACCGAGCCCGTGAAGCCTGCCCCGGCCCGCCCCGTCCAGCCGCAGGAGAAGACCAGCGGCACGGTCACCTTCCTGTCCGACTGGAAGCTGTCCCATCTCCCGCCCGACAACCGGCCGCTGCGTCGGTGGCCCACTACGACCAACTCCTGCAACGGCACGGCCGCACGGCCGGCGAGAAAGAGGGATCATGACACGCAAGCGCGGACTGACCGAAGAAGCCGCCACTGCCTCGATCGACCAGGCATGCCGCATGCTCAGGCTGCCGTCGATCCGCCAGCAGTTCGCCGACCTCGCCGAAGGCGCCGCTCGCGACCAGATGTCATACCGGGCCTTCCTCGCCGAACTACTGACCGAGTGCGACGACCGGGCCCGCCGACGCTCCGAACGCCGGATCAAGGCCGCCTCCTTCCCGAGGGACAAGAGCCTGCGGGCGTTCGACTTCGACGCCAACCCCAGCATCGACCCGGCCACCGTCAACACCCTCGCCACCTGCGGATGGGTCAAGAAGGGCGAGCCGCTCTGCCTGATCGGAGACTCCGGCACCGGCAAGTCCCACCTCCTGATCGCCCTGGGCACCGAGGCGGCGATGCACGGCTTCCGCGTCCGCTACGTGCTGTGGGCTTGATCCGCTTTGACGGACATCCGAGATCAGGGGTTCTGCCCCGGGAGGATGTCCATCATGGAGAGCATGGGGAAGAAGAAGCCTCGGC
>NZ_JBJDQL010000113.1:0-4374 GCF_044903305.1 Streptomyces sp. NPDC019531
AGTTCCGGGTGCGAGCCGTAGACGGCGAGGCTGCTGGCGAACACCAGCCGCGTCACCGGCCCGCCGGCCGCCGACTGAGCTCGGGCCGCCTCCAGCACGGCGCGCGTGGCGTCCACGTTGGTGCGCATCCCCAGATCGAAGTCGGCCTCGCACTCGGCCGACACCGCGGCGGCGAGATGGAACAGCACATCCACCGGCTCGGCGAACACCGCACCCAGGCGCTCGACCAGATCGCCGTGCACCGTCTCCACCCGGGCGTCGTCCGCCCCCGGCATCCGGTTCGCGGCGACCCTGTCGACCAGCACCAGCCTGCTGATCGGTTCACCACCGAACGACCCCTTCTGCGACAGCGCCCCGGCCAGCAGGCGTCCGAGGAAACCGGACGCACCCGTCACGACGATTCTCATGTGTCATCTCCTCGGCCCTTGTGCGCGCGGTGGCTCACCGTCACGATCGAACGTGCTCCCGCCGGTGTTCAGCTGCGCCTGTTCGCCCCCTGCCGGCCCGCCGCGGCGAGGACCACGGCCGCCGCGCCGGTGCCCAGTAGGGCGCCGGCGACGACATCGCCCGGATAGTGCACGCCGGTGTGGATCCGCGAGTAGCCCACCGCGCAGGCCAGCAGACCGAGGGGAACCGTGACGACGGGCAGCGCGGGCCCCACCGCCGCGGCGAAGGCGACCGCGGACGCCGTGTGCCCCGAGGGGAAGGACGCGGACTCCGGCATGGGCACATGCCGTCCGGGAAACGGCGAGTCCTCGGCCCGGTGCGGACGCGGGCGACGTACCAGGCGCTTGCCGAGCAGGTTCGCGCTCGCCGAGGCGACCCCGATGGCGGCGACCCCGAGGGCGGCGGCGCGCCGAGGCCTGCCGGGGAACAGCGCGAGCAGTCCGGCGGCCGTGAACGAGATCTTGGAGTGGTCCGCCGCGGCGGACAGCCGCCGCAGGGCGTAGTCCAGGGTCGGTGTCCGGGTGACGGTCACGGCCTCGTACAGCGCCTGGTCGAGGGCGGCGAGGTCGCGCAACAGGTCTCGGGCGACCGGCTGCTCCCACCGGGGTTGGTCAAGCATCGCTCTGCTCCTGGTTCTTGTCGGTCGGATGGGAGGTTCGGCCGAGTGCGAGCCGGACGACACGGCGCCAGTCCACCGACGGCGCGGTGTACGGCGCGCCGGGACGGTGTCGCGGTACCCGCATCCGCAGTGCCCCCGGCCGCACGGTGCACACGACGGGCTGGGGCAGCGTCAGCGCCTCGCCGTCCACGGCCACCGGGATGAACTCCTCCTCGGCCTCGACGATCACGCGTCGTGAGGTCAACGCGGTGATACCGCTGGCCCGTTCACCCCGCAGAGCCAGTTCGGCGGCCTGCGCCGCGCCCTCGATCCGCACGGCGATCACGCCGAGTTCGCCTCCGTCGAGGCGTGGTCTGCGCCCGACGCCCAGTGGGTCGGCCAGTGCGTAGGGGTTGTTGCTCACCAGCAGCGCCTGCGGGTCGTGGAGCCGCCGCCCGTCCGCCCTGGCCGACAGCCGCGCGCCGGCCCCGCCGACCAGCAGGTCGGGCAGTCGGTCGAGGGCGGTGACCGCCTTGGCGTCCCGGTACTCGGGACTCTGCACGATCTCCGCGTACGTCCCGAACGAGACGGTGTTGACGAAGGGCCGCCCGGCCACGTCGCCCAGGTCGACTCGGATCTCCACGCCGTCCGAGAGAGCGTCCAGGCCGCTGACCGGGTTGTCGCGGTCCAGGCCCAGATCCATCGCGAAGTGGTTGCGGGTTCCGGCGGACAGCACCATGAACGGCAGTCCGTGCTCGGCGGCCACCGCCGCCACGAGCGCCTGGGTGCCGTCGCCGCCCGCCACCCCGAGGAGGTCAGCGCCCTCCGCGACCGCCTGGCGGGCCAGCGCCGCCGGATCCGGGTCACGGTCGAAGTCGAGCAGCATGACCTGGGCGCCCAAGGCCTCGGCCCGCTCCACCAGCCCATGCTCGACGACCTTGCCTCCGCCCGACCGCGGGTTCATGATCAGTACCGGCCTGCGTGGTGGCCGTACCGAACGGGAACGCCTGCCTCTCGGCGCGCGCAACCGGCGCAACGCGCTCCTGGCGCAGGCCAGCGCCGCGCCCCACAGTCCCAGCGCCGCCGCCGCGAACGGCCACAGGCCGGAGACCGCGTACAGAACCAGGACGGCGACCGGCGCGGCCACGGCCAGCAGGGCGCCGCACGCACGCGCGACTCCCCGGTGCGCCACGGCCCACCACAGACCCGCTCCGGCCAGGCCGATTCCGGCGAGGCCGAGCAACAGCAGCAGCCACTGGCCTGCCGCCACCACCGCCACGACCACTCCGGCCAGACAGAGCAGAGCAAGCCGGGCCAGATTCCGCGCCTCGGCGCCGGAGCCGTCCGGCACGGTCTCGTCCTTCGCTCTCGTCGCGTTCATGATGCCTCGGGCTGTCTCCCGACGGCGGTGTCCTGCGTGCATGACACCTTCGCCCTCATGTTCCGGGACCTGCCCTCTTCTCCCCTCCATGATCCATGCGGCACGGTCGCCCAACGATCTCACGCCCCGCGCATGCCGTTCGTCCGGGACGCAGTGAGCCATGTACCCGGCCAGGTCGTGTCACGCACGTGGCCGCAAACGCCTGATCGCGCGAGCGGCGCGGAACATCCGGCAGGTAACCCTCCCCGGGGGGGCGATGTCATAGCCGCGTGGGAGCGTGAGACCGGGGCAGTGCCACGCGATCGTCGCCGGTCCGAAGGAGGCCGCGTCATGGCCCATGTCGACTCACAGTTCCTGCGTGGCCTGTTCGACGAGGAGGGCAGTCTGCACACCGCGGGCCGGACGGCTCTGTATCGGCTGTACGGACCAGAGGGGCTTCTGTACGTCGGCATATCGACCTGCCCGCTCACACGCGTGCGCACGCATCTGCGGGACCAGCCGTGGGGGCCGTATGTCATCGGGATCCGGATCGACTACCCGGATGACGCGGAGACGGCCGAGCGTGTGGCCGTGCAGGGCGAACGCCCCAGGTACAACGTGGTCTTCAACGGCCTGACCCCGCCACCGCCCCCCGACCGCGCCGCGCGGCGCAGGGCCGAACTCGCCGCCGAACAGCGTCGGTTGGCGGAGTTCGAGGCGGCCGTGCCCGAGTCGACGGCACATCTCCGGCTCATCGCACGCGGGATCAGGGCGAAGAAGGCGAGGATCGCGAGGCTGGTCAAGGAGATCGAGGACATCGGGTCACGTTCCTGACCGCGCACAGCGCCTTCGCCAACGGCGGGCCACCGATCTGCAGGGCATGGTCGACTGCCTCAAGGCCAGTCCGGGCCAGTTCGTCACCGTGTTCCTTGAGGACTACGCCTCCTCCGACGTGCTGAAGTGGCCACCACGGGCTGGCCCACGATGGTGGACCTCGCCGGCTGACCGCGCGCCGGGGTCAGTCCCGGTGGGCGTCGACGTCGCCGTTCACCGTGGTCAGCGTCAAGAAGTGGTCCCGGTCTGCGGCCCTCGTGGGCACGCCGACCGCGGTACGGCCGTTGTCGGTGACCGCGCTGACCCGGTAGGCGGGGCTGTCGTGGGGCACCGTGACGTCGACCGATCCGTTGACGGTGGTCGCGGTGACGCTCGACGGAACCTTGCCGCAGTCGAGGACCACGTCCCCGTTGACGGTCTCGGCGCGCACATGGTTCGCGTCGAGAGCCGTCGCGCGCACCGAGCCGTTGCGGGTGGACAGCCGTACCGTGCCGTGGTCCTGTCCGGAACGGGTCACCGTCACATCCCCGTTGACGGTCGTGATGTCCAACGCGGCGTCGACACCCGCCACGTCCACGCCGGCGTTGCGTGCGGTGACCGTGACGCTCACACCGTCGGGGATCTCCACGTACGGCATCCGGGGGCAGCTGTCGCCCGCAGCGCACGACAGGTCGAGCGTCCGGACGTCCCCGCGACGGGACCAGTGCTCGTCGAGGTGGTCGTCGACGGTGACACGGCTGCCGTCGGCCGGACGCAGCCGCAGGCCGTTGTCGGTGGCGATCAGCAGGTGGTCCCCCGATTCCGCTGTGCGGAGTGTTCCCGCCGTCTGCGGGCCGTCCTGGTCCCCGCTGCACGCCCCGGCGAGGGGCAGCAGCGCAAGGGCAACGATCAGGCGCGTCAGGTGCTGTGTCTGCATCGCCTTCATGCACCGTCGGATGCCCCGGCTCGCCGTAGCCATGACAGCGGAGACCGACTTCGTGTCCTACGGGACCGAGACCGAGTCGGACGCCTTCGTCGTACCTTCGGCGGCCGCGAGTGATTTGTTGCGGCGCACCGAGGACCAGAAGGACCAGCCGATCAGGATCACACCGACGAGACCGGTGATGATCTCGTTGATCTGGTACTGGATGGTGAC
>NZ_JBJDQL010000114.1:0-4316 GCF_044903305.1 Streptomyces sp. NPDC019531
GTGGAGGCGCATTTTCGTGGTGAGGGGCGTCGGGTGCGCTGGCTTGAGGTCAGCCACGCGTTTCACTCGCCGTTGATGGAGCCGATGCTGGAGGATTTCCGCCAGGTGGTGGGAAAGCTCACCTTCAATCCGGCCACCATCCCGGCGGTTTCCACGGTGACGGGTGAGCCGGATCCGGCGTGGGACGATCCGGAGTACTGGGTGGAGCATGTGCGCCGTCCGGTGCGCTACGCGGATGCGGTGACCGCCCTGGACACCCTCGGCGTGACCCGTTTCGTGGAGATCGGCCCGCAGGGTGTCCTGACGGCGCTGACGCAGCAGAACCTCCCCGATGACACCCGAGCCGTCATGGCCGTCCCCAGTCTGCGCGCAGGCCAGGACGAGCCGCAGGCTGTGCTGACGGCGCTGGCCCGCCTGCACGTCACCGGTGTCCCGGTCGACTGGCAGGCCTTCTACGGCGAAGATCACCGTCCCAGCCGCATCGATCTGCCCACCTACGCCTTCCAGCGCGACCGCTACTGGCTGACCGGCACCACCTTGGCAGCGGCTGCCCCCACCGCCCTGGGCCAGCAGAGCGCCGATCACCCCCTCCTCGGCGCGGCGGTCGATCTCCCCGACAGTGACAGCCAGATCTTCACCGGCCGCCTGTCCACCTCGACCCATCCCTGGCTGGCCGACCACGACGTGCTGGGCACGATCCTCCTGCCGGGCGCCGCCTTCGTCGAACTCGCCCTGCACGTCGGCGGTCAGGTCGACTGCCCGCTCCTGGAAGAGCTCAGCTTGCAGGCTCCTCTGATCCTGCCCGACCGGGGCGCGCGGCAGCTGCGTCTCGTGGTGGACCCGCCCGGTGAGGACGGGGACGGAGACGGGACGCGGTCGATCGGTGTCTACTCCCGGGCGGAGTCACCCGGCGCACCCTGGGTGCGGCACGCCGCCGGGACTGTCGGTCCGGGGCGCCTCGCCGCCGTACCCGTACCGGTCACCGGTATGGAGGTGTGGCCACCCGCGGGCGCGATCGCGGTCGAACCCGACGAGCTCTACGACACCCTGTACCGTTCCGGCCTCGCTCTGGGGGATGCGTGGCGGGGGGCGCGTGCTCTCTGGCGTCGCGGAGACGAGGTGTACGCCGAGATCGTGCTGCCCGACTGCGTGGTGGACGGCGAGGGATACGCCGTCCACCCGGCCCTGCTCGACCTGGCGGCGCACCTGTATCGGCTGGTCGACGGCGAGGGGCCCACGCGCCTGCCGTCCGCCTGGACAGGTGTGGCCGGTCACACCGACGCACGGGCGCCCGAGACGGTGCGGGTTCGTGTGGCGTCCGATGACGACCGTGGTGTGTCGGTCGTCCTGACCGACCCCGAGGGCCGGCTCCTGCTGACCGCGGACGTCGTGGAGTTCCGGGAGATGACCCCGGACGAGCTGCGGGTGACCGACGCCGAGGACGACATGCTCCACCGGCCGGTCTGGAAGGCCGTACCGCTCGGCGCCGACGCGACGGACCATCCCGTGCTTGGCGCAGAGGCGGTGCACGAACTCGTCGCGTCGCAGGAACGCGTGCCGGAACTCGTCGTCTTCGAATCGCCCGAGGCTAGGGACCCCCTCCCGGGAGGGCTGCTTCCGATCGTCGACCAGGTGCGGGCCGTGCTGCGGTCCTGGGTGGCCGAGGAGCGCCCGGCGGCCTCGACGCTCGTCGTGGTGACGCGGCACGCCGTGGCGGTGGACCGGGCGGAGGGAGCCTCGCTCGACCTCGTCCAGGCCGCCGTCCGCGGACTGGTCCGTGCGGCGCAGGCGGAACACCCGGGACGGTTCGTGCTGCTGGACCTCGATGCCGACGAGGCGTCGGCGTCGGCCGGGGTCATCGGTGCCGCGGTCGCGACGGGAGAGAGCGAGCTGGCGCTGCGCGGCGGCTCCGCCTTCGCTCCCCGACTGGAGCGGGTCACCGGTGACGACGGCTACGACAGTGACGACCGCCGTGACGCGGTGCGGCTGCCGGCGGAGGGCACGGTGCTCGTCACCGGCGGCACCCGCGGCGTCGGCGTCCGGGTGGCACACCATCTCGTGGCGGCCCACGGAGCCCGCCACCTGCTACTGACGGGCGACCCGGCCGACGAGACGTTGGAGCAGGTCGCCGCGTTGCGCGCCCTGGGTGCCGAGGTCACGGTCGCGGAGTGCGAGGCGAGCGACAGGGCCCGGCTCGCCGAACTGCTGGCCGCCCTCCCGGACGATCGCCCGCTGGTCGGGGTCGTCCACGCCGCCGACGCACAGCACAACGCGCTGATCGACACCATGAGCCCCGAGCAACTGGCCGCGGTCCTGCGGGCCGGGGCCGAGGCCGCCTGGAACCTGCACGAGCTCACCGAGGGCCACGACCTGGCCGTCTTCCTGCTGATCTCGTCCTCTACGAGCCTCTTTCTCGGCACCGGGCAGGCCAACACCGCGGCCTCCGCGGCGCTCCTGGACGCCCTGGCGCTGCGGCGGCGGACCCTCGGCCTGCCCGCGCTCTCCCTCGCCCTCGGCCCGAGGGAGCGCGGCACCGAGGCGGGCACGGCATACACCGAGCGGATGCGCCGCACCGGCATCCGGCCGCTGACGGCGGACGAGGCCCCGGCCGTGGTGACCCGGGGTCTGGAGACGGGCGAGTTCGTCCTGGTCCCCGTGCGACTGGACCAAGCGGTGCTGCGCGCGGCGGACGAACTACCGGACGTACTGGCCGGGCTCGTCCGCGCACCAGCGCGGCGGCCCGGGCAGCCCGGTGCCGACGGTGGCGGCGAGCTTCGGCGCCGGCTCTCCGGGCTCCCCGGCGACGAGCGGGTGCGGGTGCTGCTCGCCCTGGTCAGGGAACAGGTCGCGGCGGTCCTCGGGCACACGTCCGCCGAGGGTGTCGAGCCCGACCGGGCGTTCCAGGAACTGGGTTTCGACTCGCTCGCCGCGGTCGAGCTGCGCAGGCGGCTCACCGCGCGCACCGGGGTGGCACTCGCGTCGACCCTGGCGTTCGACCACCCCACCTCCCGCGCCGTCGCCGGCCTTCTCGACGAGGCGATCGAGCCGGCGGAGGAAGGGGCCGAGCAGGCCGTGCTGGCCGAGATTGAACGGCTGGAAACAGTCCTTGCGGCAGCGGCAGCGGCTGCGGCCGTCGGCGGAGGCGGCACGGTGCAGATCACCGCCCGTCTCGAGGCGTTGCTCCAGAGGTGGCGCGACACCCGGACGGACACCGCCGAGGACACGGCGGAGGTGGACTTCGAGGCGGCCGGGGACGACGAGCTGTTCGACGTCCTGGACCGGGAACTAGGCATCTCCTGAAGGCAGTTCAGCGCAGTTCAGCGCAGTTCGGCTCAGCACGGCTCGGCTCAGTTCGGCCTGGTCCTGGAACCGGCTTCGAGATCGATCGAGGGGCAGATGGAGAACGACGACAAACTGCGGTCGTATCTGCAGCGCGCGACCGCGGACCTGGTGCAGACGAAGCGACGCCTGCGCCAGGCCGAGGAACGGCATCACGAACCGATAGCCGTCGTCGCCATGGGCTGCAGACTGCCCGGAGGGATCAGCACACCCGAGGAACTCTGGGAGATGGTGGCCGAGGGCCGCGACGTCATCTCGCTGTTCCCGGAGAACCGGGGCTGGAACATCGATGAGCTGTACGACCCCGAGCCGGCGACGCCAGGCAGGACGTACTGCCGCGAGGGCGGATTCCTGCACGACGCGGGGCTCTTCGACGCCGGCTTCTTCAAGATGAGCCCGCGAGAGGCTCGCGAGACCGACCCCCAGCAACGGCTGCTGCTCGAAGTGGCCTGGGAGACCTTCGAACGGGCGGGCATCGACCCGACCACCCTCAAGGGCAGCCCCACGGGCGTCTTCGCCGGGCTCGCCTACCACGACTACACCGCTGACAGCGGCACCGGCGGTCTGGCGAGCGTGGCCTCCGGCCGCGTTGCCTATGTCCTCGGTCTGGAGGGTCCGGCCGTCACCGTGGACACGGCGTGCTCGTCGTCGCTGGTCGCCCTGCATCTCGCCGCCCAGGCCCTGCGCAACGGCGAGTGCACTCTCGCGCTCGCCGGCGGCGCCACGGTCATGTCCACCCCTGTCTCCTTCATCGGCTTCAGCCAGGACCGCGGCCTGGCCCCCGACGGACGCTGCAAGTCCTTCGGCTCGGCGGCGGACGGGACGACCTGGTCCGAGGGTGTCGGGCTGCTGCTCCTGGAGCGGTTGTCGGATGCGCGGCGAAACGGTCATCGGGTGTTGGCGGTGGTGCGGGGCAGTGCGGTGAATCAGGACGGGGCGAGTAATGGTTTGACGGCGCCGAATGGTCCGTCGCAGCA
>NZ_JBJDQL010000115.1:0-4123 GCF_044903305.1 Streptomyces sp. NPDC019531
GTCCGCACCCAGCCACGCCAGCAACTGCGTCGCCGACGGCCCCGACTGCACATGCGTCATATCCAGAACCCGCACACCCTCAAGCGCCAACGTCATGCTCGTCACCCCATCTCTGCTTCGTCGTGTGTTCGCCGGTGTCCGGGCGGCCGCCCCTTCGCGGACGCCGCCCGGACGCGCCTACGGCATCAGCTGGTACTCGGGGAAGTTCCCGGGCAGTCGCTCGCCGGCCGGGCCCTGGGTGACCGCGCGCACCAGCAGCTCGCCGCCGACGAAGGCGCCGTGCCAGGAGGCCCCTAACCCGCCGAACAGCTCGTCGCGGTCGCCGCGGGAACGTGGCTTGCCGTGACCGACCTTGAAGGCGCGGATCTGCGGGGCGAGTCGGTCGAAGGTGGCCCGGTCGTCGGTGGACAGGGTGGCGACCAGCGCGCCGTTGGAGGCGTTCATCGCGGCCAGCAGTTCCGCCTCGGTGTCGACCAGGACGATGGTGTCGACCGGGCCGAAGGGTTCCGCGTGGTGCAGCGGTGAGGACGGGGGCGGGCCCAGAAGGGTGACGGGCTGGACGTACGCCGAGGTGTCCTGGCCGGGCAGGAAGCGGGCGTCGGCCTCGTTGCCGCGGTGTACGGGGACGGCTCCGCGGTCGATGGCCTCGGCGACCTGGTCACGCAGTTCCTTCGCCTTGGCCGCGTTGATCACCGGCCCGAAGTCCAGTGCCGGGTAGGGGTCGTCGGGGTGCGCGACGGCGAGCGGGTGTCCGAGGCGCAGGGTGCGCACCGCCGGGAGGTAGGCCGCCAGGAACTCGTCGAAGAGTTCGCGCTGGACGACGAAGCGCGGGTAGGCGGTGCAGCGCTGCTTGCCGTAGTCGAAGAGCTTGGGGATGACGGCGGTCAGGGCGTCCCAGTCGGAGTGGTTCCAGATGCCCCAGGTGTTGAGTCCCTCCTGTTCGAGTACATGGCGCTTGCCGAGGTCGGCGACGGCCGTGGCGACGGCGGCGCCGGTGTCGCGGCCACCGACGAAGGAGACACAGCCGATCTCGGGCGCCCGCACCAGCGCCTCGGACAGCTCTCCCCCGCTGCCGCTGACGAGGGTGACGGGAATTCCCTCGCGGGCGGCGAGCGCGCAGGCCAGGGTGAGACAGGCGACGCCGCCGTCGGTCGGGGTCTTGGCGATGACCGCGTTGCCCGCCAGGGCCTGTACCAGCATTGCGTGAACGAGCACGCTCATCGGGTAGTTCCAGCTCGCGATGTTGGACACCGGGCCGTCCAGCGGGGCCCGGCCCTCGATCATCGGCTCGATGCCGTCGACGTACCAGCGCACCCCGTCAATGGCGCGGTCGACATCCGCCTGCGCGAGCCGCCACGGTTTGCCGATCTCCCAGACCAGCAGGAGCGCGAGGAGTTCGCGGTGCTGGGTGAGGGCGTCGAGGGTGGCGGCGACACGGGCCCGGCGCTCTTCGAGCCGGATGTGCCGCCAGGCGCGGTGCTGGTCGAGGGAGGCGCGGACGGCCTGGTGGGCGGCGTCCCGGTCCAGGCGCGGCGGGCCGGCGATCGGGCTGCCGTCGACGGGGCTGGTGGCGGGCAGGGCACGGCCGTCGGCCCGCCAGGCGGAGTTCCATAGGTTGAGGACGCGGTCGTCCCGGAAGGCCTCGGGGGCGACGGCGAGGCAGCGTTGCCAGGCGTCGTCCCAGGACGTACCGGACTTCAGCACGAGTTGGGTGGAGTCGAGGGTGGTTGTCATGTGGTGTCTCCGCTCTCGGTGCACAGTCGGGGGCGGGGTACTTCTTTTTTTGGGGTGGGGACGCAGCGGCGCCGGAGGGGTCTCCGTCCGCCGCTGTGTGGTTCCGGGTCAGGCCTGAGAGGGCTCGCGGACCGTGTCCAGCAGGGAGAGCACGAGGCGGGCCGTCTCGGTCGGGGTGTCGCCGACCTTGACGCCGACCGCCTCCAGCGCCTCCTTCTTCGCCTGGGCCGTGCCCGCCGAACCGGACACGATGGCGCCGGCGTGGCCCATGGTCCGGCCCTCGGGCGCGGTGAAGCCGGCGATGTAGCCGACGACCGGCTTGGTGACGTGCTCGCGGATGTACGCGGCCGCCCGTTCCTCGGCGTCGCCGCCGATCTCCCCGATGAGGACGATCAGTTCGGTGTCGGGGTCGTCCTGGAAGGCGGCCAGGCAGTCGATGTGGGAGGTGCCGACGACGGGGTCTCCACCGATGCCGACACAGGTGGAGAAGCCGATGTCGCGCAGCTCGTACATGAGTTGGTAGGTGAGTGTGCCCGACTTGGACACCAGTCCGATACGTCCGGCCCTGCTGATGTCCGCCGGGATGATGCCGGCGTTGGACTGGCCGGGGGTGATCAGGCCGGGGCAGTTGGGGCCGATGACCCGGGTGCCCTTCTCGTTGGCATACGCGGTGAAGGCGACGGAGTCGTGCACCGGGATGCCCTCGGTGATGACGACGGCGAGGCCGATCCCGGCATCGGCGGCCTCGACAACTGCCGTCTTGGCGAAGGCGGGTGGTACGAAGACGACGCTGACGTCGGCTCCGGTGGCGCGGATTGCCTCGGCCACCGAGCCGTGGACCGGTACTCGGCGGTCGTCGAAGTCGACGGTGTGGCCTGCCTTGCGCGGGTTGACCCCGCCGACCACGTTGGTGCCGGCCGCGAGCATGCGCCGGGTGTGTTTCATGCCCTCGCCGCCGGTCATGCCCTGGACGAGGACCCTGGACTCCTTGGTCAGGAAGATGGCCATGTCCCGCTCCTTCAATCGGCGTTGGCGAGTTCGGCGGCGCGGCGGGCGGCGCCGTCCATGGTGGTGGCCTGCTGGACGAGCGGATGGGCGTGCTCGTCGAGGACGGCCCGGCCGCGGGCGGCGTTGTTGCCGTCGAGGCGCACGACGAGCGGCTTGGTCAACCGGACTGAGTCCAGGGCCTGCACGATGCCGTCGGCGACCGCGTCGCAGGCGGTGATCCCACCGAAGACATTGACGAACACGGACTTCACGGCCGGGTCGGAGAGGATGACCGCCAGTCCGTCGGCCATGACCCGGGCCGAGGCACCGCCGCCGATGTCGAGGAAGTTGGCGGGTCGGGCTCCGCAACCGGCGACCACGTCAAGGGTCGACATGACCAGTCCGGCGCCGTTGCCGATGATGCCGACCTCGCCGTCGAGCTTGACGTAGTTGAGGCCCTTGGCGGCGGCAGCGGCCTCCAGCGGATCGTCGTACGCGATGGTCTCGGCACCCCAACGGGCCTGTCGGAAGCGGGCGTTGTCGTCGAGGGTGACCTTGCCGTCGAGGGCGAGGAGCCGGCCCTGCCGGGTGCGGACGAGCGGGTTGACCTCGACGAGGACGGCGTCATGGCGGACCAGCACCTCCCACAGTCGTACGAGAACGTCGACGGACTGCGGTGGCAGTCCGGCGGCGTCGGCGATCTCGGCCGCCTTCGCCGAGGTGACGCCTTCGGCGGGGTCGACGGGGATACGGGCGACGACCTCCGGGCGGACGGCGGCGACCTCCTCTATCTCCGTGCCGCCCTCCGCCGAGGCGATGGCGAGGAAGCGGCCCGCGGCGCGGTCGAGGACGTAGGCGACGTAGAACTCGGTGTCGATGTCGGCGGGTTGGGCCAGCATGACGGTGCCGACCGTGTGCCCCTTGATGTCCATGCCGAGGATCCGGCGGGCCGTCCGTTCGGCCTCGGCCGGGTCGGCTGCGAGCCGCACGCCGCCCGCCTTTCCCCGGCCTCCGGTCTTGACCTGCGCCTTGACGACGACGCTGCCGCCGAGCCTGCGGGCGATCGCACGGGCCTCCTGGGGCGAGTCGGTGACCTCGGCCCGCGGCACCGGGATTCCGTGTTCTTCGAAGACTCCCCGGGCTTCGTGCTCGTACAGGTCCATGCTTGGGCTCCCGTCTCACAGTGCACGACTCAAAAGTGCTGCACGCCCCCTGGACATCACCCATCGGATGCGGGATAACAATCTTCATACAGTATTCGTCGACTGTATGCAATGTGCCAAACATGGCCGTGAGGTGATCCATGACGACGTTGGCGCTTGAGGGTGTGCGGGTTCTGGATATGACGCATGTGCAGTCGGGGCCGTCGGCGACGCAGTTGCTGGGATGGCTGGGTGCGGAT
>NZ_JBJDQL010000116.1:0-3961 GCF_044903305.1 Streptomyces sp. NPDC019531
CCGGTCCTTACGACCACCTCCCGATCCACCGCGCGGTTCCGGCCGGGAGGTGCAACGGTCCGGCCCTCCGGCGGGAGGGCCGGACCGACGTGTGTGCGGCTCAGCGGGTCAGCCGACGGCCCGCAGCAGCAGCAACGCCACATCGTCGAGACGCTCCCGCGCGGCCGGGCTGCGTCGGACGAACCCGTCGGCCAGTTCGTCGAGCGGACGGTCACCCCCCTCGGCCAGCTGGTCCCCCAGATCGGCCAGCGCGTCCTCGATGTCGACGCCCGGGGACTCGATCAGACCGTCGGTGTAGAGGACGAGGACGCTGCCGGGCGTGAGGTCCACCTCCGTCGTCGGGTAGGCGGCCGAGCCGTCGATCCCCAGCAGCGGGCCCCCGGCCAGGTCCAGCACCCGCACCCGCCCGTCCGGCCGCCGCAGCAACGGCGGGGGATGCCCGGCCCGGGCCATCACGGCCCGCCCGGCTTTCGGATCGAGCCGCAGATACAGGCAACTGACGAACAGGTCGGTGCCGAGGTCGATCAGCAGCCGGTTGGTGGAGCGCATGACGGCCTCAGGCGACTGGCCGACGGTCGTGTACGCCCGTACCGCCGTCCGGATCTGCCCCATCAGCCCGGCCGCCGTCACGTTGTGCCCCTGCACATCCCCGATCACGGCGGCAGCCAACTCGTCCACCGGCACCAGGTCGTAGAAGTCGCCGCCGATGTCCATGCCCTGCGCGGCCGGCAGATAGCGGGCCGCCGCCTCGATGCCGGGCAGCACAGGCAGCGTGTGCGGCAGCAGGGCCGCCTGCAGCCCGTGCGCCAACTGGTGCTTGGCGTCGTACAGTACGGCCCGCTCCAGGGCCTGGGCGATCAGCCCGCCGATACTCGTCAGCACCGCCCGCTCGTCAGCGGGGAAGGGATGCCGCTCGGCGTAGGCCAGCACGCACGTGCCCACCGGGCGCCCGGAGGCGATCAGCGGCAGAAAGGCCCAGGCCGCGAACCCGTCGGGGGTGGCGATCCGCCCCGGATACAGGTGCTCCAACTGTTCCCGGGATTCGAAGAACGCGGGCACCCCGGTGTTGAGGACATGCGTGCCCGGCGTGGGTTCGGCCAGCGGCAGCCCGTCGAAGCGCTCCACGACCCGCGCGTCCGGATAGCCGCGGTGCCCGAGCACATGCAGCCGCCCCGACCGCGAACCAAGCATGACCAGGGCCTGGCTGCCCACCGCCGTGGCGATCTCGTCCGCCACCAGCTGCACCACGTCCTGGACGCCGACCGCCTCGGTCAGCGCCCCGGCCAGGCTCAGCACCTGTGAGATCGTGACCAGCCGGGACGGCCGGTCCCCGGGCCGCGGACCGGCCCGGTTCATCTCCGCCACCGCCCGGGCCCGGCTGACCCGGACGCTCAGCCCTGTCGTGCTCGGGTACAGCCGGAACGACAGCCAGTCCCCGGGCGGCCGCAGCGCCACGAACGACGTACTGTGCTGGCTGATCAGCGCGGCCCGGTAACGGTCCTCGTACACCGGGTCGTTGAGCCAGGGCACCGCTGCCCACAGCTGGGAGCCGAGCAGCTGGGAGACCGGGGCACCGATCAGCTCGGCCGCCGCCGCGTTGGCGAAGGAGACCCGGCCGTCCAGGTCCAGTGAGCACAGCCCGTACGGGAGCCTCGCCACCATGCGCGCCGCCTCCACCGTGCCCAGCGTCCCGGCCACACTTCCGACCGGCGCCGCCGTGAGCAGATCCGGCTCCGTGTACGGCGGCACGCTGTCCTCCACCGCCCGCTCCAGCCGCACCGCGAGCCGCCCGCAGGCCGCGGTCAGATGGTCACGCTCCCAGTCGGTCAGCTCCGGCGGATGCGAACCGGGCCAGGTCACGAAGACCGCGCCGTGCACCTTGGACGAGGTCGCCACCGGCACCGCGGCCAGCGCGAACGGATACGGCAGCACCACGGCGATCCGCGGATAGCGGCGGGCCATCTCGTGCTCGCCGCCGACCCAGACCAGCCGCCGTTCCCGCACCGCCTCCGCCACCGGGATCGGCGCGCTCAGCCCGACCCGCTCCCACGGGACCGCGAACGCCCGGGGCAGCCCCGCCATCACCGCCATCTCCAGCACCGGCTCGTCGGCGGCCAGCAGGTACACCGCGCCGGAGTGGGCGTGCACCTCGTCCATCATCGACGCCAGCGCCAGGGAGATCAGCGGCCGCCCCACGCGCGTACGGGCGCTCGCCGACCCCGGGGCGGACATATGCCCTTCGGACACGCCGACCACCTCCTCGCGCGGGCGCGTCCCGGAGGAGGGCGTGGCCCGCTGGCGCGAGCCGGGCCCTCAGGGATCAAATCTCCTCCCTTATGGCCCGTCCCGCACGGCGAGCGTTCCCCGCCCGGGCACACGCGTAGCCGCGCGACGGCGAGGACGACGGTGTACCCCCTCGCCTCCGGGCCATGCCCCCGCAGTCGAAGCGCGCGGCGGCGCCCGAGCGCCGTGCGTGCGCCCCCGCGCACCCTGATGGCCAATTCTTCGCGCCCCTGGGCGATCCGGGACCCGAACAATGGGCACGCGTTCATCGCCACGGAACCGAGCAGGGCGAACCGAGGGGACGAACAGTGATCCGGGTGCTTCTGGTGCACGACGCGTGTCTGGTGAGATCGGTCCTGGCGGAGTGGCTCCGCCGGGAACCGGACCTCGGGGTGTTCGACACCCCGTGGCACACCGCGCCCGGACGCCTGCGATCCGTGCGGCCCGACGTCTGCGCCGCGGACCTCGAATGCTCCGACGCGTACGGCAGTCCGCCCCTGGGCGAGTTATCCGGGCGCGAGCCGGACCGGAGTCCGCCGCGCCTGCTCGTGATGGCCAGCGCCAACCGTCCCGGGCTGCTGAAGCGGGCCGTCGAGGCGGGGGCGCTCGGCTACGTCGACAAGGAGGGCGCCGCGCCGGAGCGTCTCGTGCGCGGGATCCGGCGCGTCGCCGAAGGGAGACGGTTCGTCGACGACTCGCTGGGGTTCGGCTTCCTGCAGGCCGCCGAGATGCCGCTGACCAGACGGGAGCTGAGCGTGTTAACGCTCGCCGCCGAGGGCGCGTCCATCGCGGAGATCGCGGGGAACCTGCACCTGTCCCACGGGACCGTGCGCAACTACATGGCCGCGATCACCCGCAAGACCGGTGCCCGCAACCGCATCGACGCGATCCGGATCTCGCAGGGGCGAGGCTGGCTCTGACCGATTCGGGGGTACGGCCGTCCAGCCGCCCACGAGTTCGCGGTACGCCGGTGAGTCGCGCACGAGTTCGTCGTGGGTGCCGTACGTCGTGCGCGGGCCGTCCATCAGCAGTACGCGGTCGGCGCGGCGGGCCGAGCTGATGCGGTGGGCGACGACGACCAGCGTGGTGCCCGGCCGGTCCGCGAAGGCCCGCTCGGCGCGCTCCTCGGCCCGGGGGTCCAGATGGCAGGTCGCCTCGTCGAGCAGGACGAGCGGGGCGTACGACAGATAGGCCCGGGTCAGCGCGACGAGCTGGCGTTCTCCCGCGGAGAGTGTGGCCGGGGCCACCTGTGCCCGCGGCCCGCCGAGTGCTTCGAGCAGCGGGCCGAGCCCCACCGCCGCGGCCGCCGCGAGCAGCTCGGGCTCGGGCACCGGGTCCGGTCGGAGGTGCCCGAGGTTCTCGGCGAGGGTGCCCGTGTGGACGTACGCCTCCTGCGGGATGAGCACGCGCCGGGCGGTGGCCTCCGGCGAGGGCACGGGGTGTCCGTAGAGCCGGATCTCTCCGGCGGCGGGGTGCAGCAGACCGGCGACCAGGGCGGTGAGCGTGGACTTCCCGATCCCGCTGGGGCCCACGACGGCGAGGTGGGCGCCGGGCGGGAGGTCGAGATCGAGGCCGTCGACCACGGGGGCGGCGGTGGGGCCGTAGGCGAAGGTGAGAGAGGTGAGGGTGAGGGCGGGGGCTTCGGTGGCGCGGCAGAGGGACGTTCGGTCCGCCGTGT
>NZ_JBJDQL010000117.1:0-3755 GCF_044903305.1 Streptomyces sp. NPDC019531
GGTGGGCGTCCGGTGTTGTTCGAGGTGGTGGACGCCTCGGCCCGTGATGTGTCGTTCCTGTCGGCCAATCCGGCGCGTGGTGGGGCGTTGTTCGCGCAGCGGGCGGATCTGCGGGTGGTGGAACGGAGCCGGCTGCAGGACAAGGCGGGGCGTGCGTATGAGCACATCCGGCTGACGGAGACCGCCCCCGTCCCCCAGACGATGAGGTCCGCGGCCCCCTTCGCCTTCCCGGCCGCCAACCAGTGGAACTCGCCCTCCGCACCCGAGGCCGTGCCCGGGCTCGAGTCGCAGGTCCCGTCCGAGGATCGGAACGACGACCCCGCCGATGGCCCGGCAGCGCTTGCTCCCCGTTTCCCGGAGTACTACGGCACAGACGAGTGGCGCCGGCTCAGCGAGGAGTACGAGAAGGCCGTCGGAAAGGTGCTGGCCGCCGACCCTAGGGTGATCCTGGAGGCCCGCAGGGCGGTCATCGCTCTGAACAACTACCTGGTCGCGTCGAATCACTACCCGGACGGCGTGGGAGCCGCCTTCCTGAGGCCGGAGAAGACCCGCGATTTCCCCTCCCCTGAAGCCGCGGTCCAGCAGCTGGTCGCACGTTCGAACACAAATGTCCGGCTGGACCAGCTCATGGCCGCGTTCGAGGACGCCGCCTACTTGAGCCCGTCCGGAATCTCGCTCAGTGCCCTGTGGCGGGATCGTCCGGAGCTGAACACCAAAAACCTGTCCTCGGAGCCGCCCACTTCCGAAACGCACAGCGCGTCCTTCCTGCAGGAGGCACGTGAGCGCGGCCTGCGGATGACACAGGAACGTGCGACGGCCGTGGAGCGGCTGCTCAGAGTCCATGGCATGCTCGAGATCCCTGACGGCGACGCGCTGCGGTTCCGCGAGGCGCTGCTGGGCTGGCTGCTGCCGTCCGGCAGGCACTCGCTGGCGGAGGTCCTCGCCGCCGCCCAGGAGGCGGACGTGCGCGACAGCGTTGAGCCCGACGTCTCCCGCGTCGACGGGGCCCGGCTGCACGGCTGGGTCAACGGCGTCCTGGCCCCCCTGGCGAGGCTGCGCTCAGATGCGTCCATAAGGGGTCGCCTGGACTCCGACACGGCTCGCCGCCTCAGGCCGCCGCACCACGAAATCTACTTTTCGTCGACGGTCGTGGCCTTCAGGAGGGTAACGAGCACGTTCCCGCAGGTCATGGACTTGCTCAACCTGATCCGGGGGGCGGGACCGGCCACCAGGCCGGACGGTCTGTCGTTCGAGGCAAGCGACGAGTGGCGGCACCGGCGTAGGTCGCTGGCGGAATGGCTGCGCCGTCACCAGGACATCAAACTTCTGTGGGACAACCTGGACCCCGCCTACGCCATGGCGGTCTACCTGGTCAGCGGCGTGGACGCGCGGCTGATCGAGGAGCTGGACAGCACGGAGAGCGGAGAGCCGCTGAGCCAGGAGGCACGCTCGCTGCTCACGGCCGCGGCGGCGGCCGGACACTCGCAGTTTCCGCTGCTGTTCCTGCGGAATGCGGCTTCCTCTGGCCGGGATGGCAGCCACATTTTGCCTATTGAGAAATGGTCTCGTGTTCCGGAGCGGCGGCGGGCTGACTCTTGGGGCCAGGACCTGCGCTACGAACTGGGCCTCCATAGTGAGTTGGCGGCTGAGGCGCTGGAGATGCTGCCTCCTGTCGATACCCGGGTCTACTGGACCAGTGTCGTACCGGGTCCGGCGGCGGGCGGTGTTGTGCCCGAGGTGGGAACCGAGTTCGAATGGTCCCGGTTCCATCGTGCGACCACCAGTGCGGAAGCCGCGCTGGGCGAGCTCCGCGGGCTTGCCGGGGGTGAAGGCCGGCCGGTGATGTGGAGCGTGGAGCGCGCCACGGCACGTGATATCTCTCCGCTGTCGAGGACTCCGCAGCTCCGCACGGTGCTCTATCCGTCCCGGACCGACTTCCGGGTGGAGTCGGCAGGCCCGTTCCACGACGTGGTGACCGGCCGCACCTTCATGCGGGTCGAGCTCAGCGAACTGCCCGCCGATCAGCCGGTCGAGCTGAGCGAGTTGCCCGCCGATCAGCCGATCGAGCCCTGGGACCAGCCGATCGTCACCCGGGACATCACCTCAGGGGGCCGGTGGGCCGGCGTGGCGAGCTTCGATGCCCGGTACTGGGCATACGAGGGGAAGGGGGTTCAGCGCACGCGTGAGATCGCTACCTGGACGCCCGTGAAGGCCAACTACGAGGCCGTCAGAGGAGAGCGGCCGCGACTGCTGAACTGGGACGGCCACTGGTTCGTTGCCGCCGCGCACGGCTCTCCGCAGTCCGTGAGCGTGGTGTCGCGTTACGGCCCGCGGAAGATCACCGGCGCCGAGTGGGGCCGACACCTGGGGGCGCTCTTGGACCGCGGCGGGCTGCCCGCGGACACCCGGATCTTCCTCTCCTCCTGTCAGGCGGGGGCGGAGGTGCCCGGCGGGGATTCGGTTGGGCAGCAGGTCGCCGACTGGACCGGACGCCCGACCACGGCCCCGACCACGGAGATCCTTGTGACCCCGTGGCGGGGACAGCCGTACATGGGGCTGGCTGTGGAAGCGGGGCAGGGAATGCCCCGCCTGGTCGAGTTCACTCCGCGGGACCGGACCCGGGCCGCCACCGCACGCCCCGGGGATCCCGGCTCCTCCGAGTACGCCGACAGCTTCCATGCCTTCTACGACCATCCAAGCTGGGAACCGCTCAGCCGCGAGTACGAGCGGCGCCTCGGCGAGCACATGGCCGCGGACCCTGCTGTGCAGCGAGCCGCCCGGCACCTCGTGGCCGTGCTGGGCCGCAAGTACCAGACGGACCAGCGTGTGCTGGAGGTGCTGCGGCGGAACACCGCCGCCGACGGCACCTCCGATCACGCGACCGACCACGGGGTGTGGGGTCGGCTGGATGTGGTCGCCGAGGCCGCGCGCCACTACGGGACGCCCGTGCCCACCTCGTCGAGCGGCCCCGGTTGGCGGTGGACACTGCGCGGCGGCCACGGTTTCCCGCTCATGAACAACCGCACCGATGTGGCGATGCGGCTGCTGGAGACTTACCGGGACCTGGCCCCCGCCCGGACGCTGCCCGCCGCCAGGGCGGCGCTCATCGCCTGGCTGCTCTCCCAGGGGAAGGACAGCCTGTACGAGATCCTCGCCGACTCGCACAAGGCTGCGCGGTTCCCCGCGGCGGAGCGCGTCGTCCTCCTCCAGGACGCGGCTCATATGTACGCCTGGGCCGACACAGCGCTCGCGGGGCGTTCCGGCCACGAGACGCCTTATCAGACGCTGTACACGGAACGGCATCGGTGGCTCATCCCCGACTTGGCACGGGACATGGCCGTTCGCAGTGAGGCGTTGGCCGAGTGGGAACGGCGTCACCCGGGTGCCAGGGTCTTGGATCTGCTGACCTCTCGCGGGCACCTCATCGCGCTGAATCTGTTGAGTGGTGCGGCGGACCGGCGTCTGCTGACGGTCGCGGCAAGCGGCGGACCGGCCGAGCGAGTCCGAAACGCTCTGCGGGACGAGGCCCGGGCCGTCGTGCGCGAAGCGGTGGAGAACGCGCACGCCGACGGCGCGTCGGGCTTCCCGCGCACGCTGCTGCGCGATGACGCCTTCCGTGACCTGGCAGACAGTGTTCAGCGGATACCGGCCACTTCGCCAGACTTCCACGCCCGGCGGGCGGTCGCTCTCAACCGCATGCTGGTCCGGATGGACGCGGGGCTGCTCGACGAGTTGTTCGCCCAGGCTCCGGAGCA
>NZ_JBJDQL010000118.1:0-3755 GCF_044903305.1 Streptomyces sp. NPDC019531
TCCAGGAGCAGCAGCCCGACACCCTCAGACCACCCCGTACCGTCCGCCGCCGCCGCGAACGACCTGCACCGACCATCGGCCGACAGCCCACGCTGTTGGCTGAAGCCGACGAAGATGTCCGGCGTCGGCATGACGGTCACCCCGCCCGCCACGGCCAGGGAAACGTCCCCCTGGCGCAGCGCCTGGCATGCGGTGTGCAGGGCGACCAGCGACGACGAGCACGCCGTGTCCACGGTGACGGCCGGACCCTCCAGGCCCAGGGCGTAGGCGACGCGGCCGGAGGCGATGCTGGCCGCGCTGCCGTTGTCGATGTAGCCCGTCAGGTCCTCGGGAACGTACGGGAGCCGACTGCCGTACTCGTGGTACATGACCCCGACGTACACGCCGGTGCTGGTGCCGCGCAGGGACAGCGGGTCGATGCCGACGCGTTCGAAGGTCTCCCAGGTGCCCTGGAGCAGGAGCCGCTGCTGCGGGTCCATCGCCAGTGCCTCGCGGGGCATGATGCCGAAGAACTCGGGGTCGAACTCGGCGGCGTCGTGCAGGAAACCGCCGTGTCGGGTGTACGTCCGGCCTGCCCGACCGGGCACGGGGTCGTAGAGCTCGTCGGTCTTCCAGCCGCGGTCGGTCGGGAACCCGGAGATCACGTCCCGGCCTTCGGCCACCAGCCGCCACAGGTCCTCGGGGCTGTTCACACCGCCGGGGAACCGGCAGCTGATCGAGACGATGGCGATCGGGTCCGCCAGTCCCCCGGTGGGCTCCATGGGCTCCATGGGCTCCATGGGCTCCAGCGGGCGGTCCGGGATCCGAGCCGTGGTGGAGACGCCCGGCGCCGTCGGTGCGAGGGCGGCCAGCCGGCCGTCGATGAAGTCGGCCGCGGCCCGGGCGGTCGGGTGGTCGAAGACGAGTGTGGCGGGCAATCGAAGCCCGGTTTCGGAGTTGAGCAGGTTGCGCAGCTCGACCGCGGCGAGCGAGTCGAAGCCCAGCTCCTTGAACGCCTGGTCGGCGCCCACCCCTTCGAGGTCCCGGTGGCCGAGAACGGTGGCGACCCGGGTACGGACGAAGTCGAGCAGGAACCGCCTGCGCCGGGCCTCGGCCATGCCGCCGACGCGCTGCACGAAGCTCTGCTCCTCCGTCGCGTGGCGCTTGGCCCGCTCGGTCCGTCGTCGGGGTGCCGGGCCGGCCAGGTTCCGCAGGACGGCGGGCAGGTCGTCCTCGCGTGCCTGCAGCGCCGTACGGTCGACCTTCAGGGGCGCCAGGACTGTATGGTCCGTGGAGAGCGCCGTGTCGAAGGCGGCCAGGCCCTCCTCGACGGTCAGCGCGGGCAGTCCGGCCCTGCTCACCCGCCGCAGATCGGCTTCGGTGACCTCGCCGAGCCCAGTGTCGGTGTTCCACATGCCCCAGGCGAGGGAGAGCGCGGGCAGCCCGAGGCCACGGCGGTGGACGGCGAGGGCGTCGAGGAAGGTGTTCGCGGCGGCGTAGTTGCCCTGGCCCTCCGGAAGGGCCGCGCCGCCGATGGAGGAGTAGAGGATAAAGGCGTCGAGACCGAGGCCTGCGGTCTGCTCGTGCAGATGCCAGGCCGCGTCGGCCTTCGGCGCCAGGACCTTGTCCAGCTGTTCGGGGGTCAGGTTGCCGACGAGTGCGCTGTCCGTGACGCCGGAGGTGTGGACGACGGCGGTGAGGGGATGCTCGTCCTGCACCGTCGCCAGCAGCCCCGCGACCGCCTCCGCATCACTCACGTCCGCCGCCACGACCGACACCTCGGCGCCCAGCGCCTCCAGCTCCGCGCACAACTCCGCCGCACCCGGCGCCTGCGGGCCTCGGCGGCTGGTCAGCAGCAGATGCCGTACGCCATGACGCTCCACCAGATGACGCGCCGCATATCCGCCGAGCGCCCCGGTACCGCCCGTCACCAGCACCGTGCCGCCGAGGGCGAACGACACTCCAGGCGCGTCGGCCGCCTCGTCCCGGACCACGAGCCGGGGCACGCATACGGCACCCTCCCGCAGCCCGGTCTCCGGCTCGCCAACCGCCAGCGCCGCCCCGACCGCCTCGGCGATCCGGTCGGCGGCAGCAGCCGTGCCGTCGTCATCGACCAGCAGCACCCGGCCCGGGTTCTCCGCCTGCGCCGCACGCACCAGGCCCAGCACCGCGCCCATCGCCGGATCCGCACCCGTGGCAGCCCCATGAGTGAGTACGACCAGCGTGGTGTCCCCGCTCTCCGCGTCGGCCAGCCACTCCCGCAGCACGGCAAGCGCCCGACCGGTCAGTGCCCGAACCCGCTCGGGAACGCCCGAACCCTCCGGCACGCGCACCGAACCGGCATCCCACACCACCACCGACGGCACACCCGCACTCGAAGCCCGGTCCTCCCACGGCACCATCTCCCCTGCACTTGCACTCGCACCCGTCGCCAACGGCTCCCATCGCAGCGCATACACCCCAGCGCCATCCGACGTTGCCCCCCGCACCGCCTCCAGCTGCCCCACGGACACCGGACGCGACACCAGCGACTCCACCGCCGCCACCGGCACACCCGCACCGTCCGCAACGGTGATCGCCGAGACCTCCTCGCCCTGGATGCGGTGGATGTGCACGCGCAGGGCCGAGGTGCCCGCGGTCCGCAGCGTCACGCCGTTCCAGGAGAAGGGAAGGAGCGTCACCTCGTCGGTGCTGTCGTGCTCGTCCAGCAGGAGATCCACGTGCATGGCCGTGTCGAGCAGGGCCGGGTGGAGCAGATGGCGCCGGGCCTCGGCGTACGCCGACTCCGGCAGCGCGACCTCGGCGAACACGTCGTCACCGCGCCGCCAGGCCGCCTTCAGGCCCTGGAAGACCGGGCCGTAGCCGTAGCCCCGCCCCGCCAGAAGGTCGTACGCCTCGCTCACGTCCACGTCGTCCGCGCCCTCTGGAGGCCAGACGCCGAGGTCGACCGCCGGCCCGGGCCGCCCGTGCCCAGCGTCCGCAGAGGACAGGGTGCCCGCGGCATGCCGGGTCCAGGGGAGCGTGGCGCCACCGAGGCGCGAGTACACGCTGATCGCACGGACACCCAAGTCGTCCGGTGCGCCGACAACCACCTGGACCGCCGCGCTCGCGCCTTCGGGCAGCAACAGCGGTGCTTCCAGAGTGAGTTCGTCGATCCGTGTGCACCCCACCTGCTCCGCCGCGCACAAGGCCAGCTCCACGAAGCCGGTGCCGGGGAACAGGACACTCCCCAGGACCACATGGTCAGCGAGCCACGACTGGGCATCCGTGGAGATCCTGCCGGTGAGCACCAGTTCATCGGATTCCGGTGACCCGACGACAGCGCTCAGGACGGGGTGCTCGACCGCGTCCAGGCCGGCCGCGTCCAGGTCGCCCGGGGCGGCACGGGTTACGTCGATCCAGTAGCGGTCGTGCTGGAAGGCGTAGGTGGGCAGATCGACACGGGAGGGGTGGGCGTCGTCTTCGCCGTAGAAGGCCTGCCAGTCGACCGGGACACCGGTGACGTGCAGGCGGGCCAGCGCCGTCAGGAGGGTGTGGGGTTCGTCCTGGTCGGCGCGCAGACTGGGGACGGCCATGACGGCTCGGGTGTCACCGGGGAGGTTCTGCTGGGTCAGCGCCGTCAGGACACCCTGCGGGCCGATCTCCACGAAACGGGTCACGCCGAGGGTGTCCAGGGCGGTCACCGCATCGCCGTAGCGCACCGGACGGCGCACATGCTCCACCCAGTACTCCGGATCGTCCCACGCCGGATCCGGCTCACCCGTCACCGTGGAAAC
>NZ_JBJDQL010000119.1:0-3556 GCF_044903305.1 Streptomyces sp. NPDC019531
GCCTTGCGGGCCTCCGCGATCACACGGGGGTCGGCGGCCAGCACTTCTCCGACGGCCTTCTCGTACCTCTCGCTGAGCCGGTACCACTCGTCTGTGCGGTAGAAGTACTCCGGGAAACGGGAAGCAGGCGTTGCCGGGTCCTCGGCGGGGCTGGCGTTCCAACCCTGGGACGGGAACTGCGAGTCGGGTATGACCTCGGGTGCGGAGGGTGCGAGGGTGTTGTTGGTGTGGGCGGTGCCGGGGTCTTCCGGGGTGGTGTTGGGGTGGAAGGTGCGCCAGGCGGTGGCGTTGCCGTCCGCGTCGTGTGCCAGATGGATACCGTCCTCGGCGAACGCCACCCTCCCGACGGGCGCGTTGACTGTCCAGCCGGAGACGTCCGCGACGATCTGGGCATCGGTCCGCGCGCGGTTCGCGGCGGTGGACTGCGCTCCAGCCGTGCACGACAACAGCGTGATCTGCTTGAACCCCGACAGCTCCCGCTTACGCCTACGCAGGTCCTGGCCGAGCTCCTCAGCGGTCCACACCACGCTGCTGCCGTCCGGCCTGACGACGCGGAATCCCGTCTCGTCATGGTGGAGTGCCAGGAAGAAGGACTCCCCGAACCCTTCCGGAAGATCCCGCCAGTCACCCACCAGCCGGTCCTGGTCATCCCGTCGCCACTGCGCATAATCCTTCTGCTCGGCAAGCTTGCCGTAGACGTCCCTGCGCCACTCAAGGTCCTCGGCATCGAAGGACATCACACCGATGCGCCTGCCGCCGGAGTCGGTGATCTCCTGCATCACCGACTCGGGGGCGTCCCACCTCGACTTCGGCCGCCCGCCGCCGGACGGCTCCTGGCCACGGGCGAACACGAAGCCACCGGACGGGAACTGGTTCGGCGACGGGACCGCGGTCTGGAACTGCCGGGAACGCGGCACGCGGTCGCTTCCCGTGCCGCTGTGCGCTTCGACCGGCAGCGCGCCACTCCGCACGGCGCTCCCGACCCGTTCCACCACGATACGAGGGGCCGTGCTCTCCACGGACGGCCCGGCGATGCCGGAGGCGGCTTGCTGAACCGGTCGACCGCCCACCGTGCTGACGGCCGCTGCGTGTGTGGTGGTTGTCGAGCGGGGCGGGGCGACCGTGCTCCTCGTGTCGCCGCTGACCGTGGACGGCCGGGCGACGGACTGCTTGTCCGGCGTCTGGGTGCTGGAAGTGGGGGCCGAGGAGGATGCGGGCGTGACGGACGGCGCCTGTGTCGAGGCGGTGCCCGAGGTCGGCGCGCCGGACCTGCTGACCTCCGAGGCGGCGGGGCCGCTCAGGACCGGCGTGGACTCGGGAGCGGGAGTGCGTGCCTCCCGCCCTTCCCAAGTCGTGTCCCTGTCCGTGCCCGTGGCCGCGTCCACGCGGTGCCTGACCTGCCGGCCATTCTCCGGTTCGCCGGCCCGTTGCGGGCTGACCGGTTGCCGGCCGTTCTCAAACTCAGCCGCGGATATCACGTTGCTGGTGCGAGACGACTGAACGGAACCGGCAACCGGAGCACCCGAGGTGCCGGAGGTGACAGGGGTGCCCGAGGCAACGGGCGTGCTGGAGGTGACGGGGTTGCGCGAGGTGTCAGAGGTGACGGGGGTGCCCGAGGTGGTGGGGGTGACAGGGGCAAGGGGGGTGCCGGAGAGGGTCGGCGTGCCCGGACCGCTGGTGCCGAGCCGGCCGTCCTGGCCGATTCCCTGTGTGCCCTCCAGCACGACCTCGGTCTCGTCCGGCGACTGCACATGCTCTGCCGTGCTGCCCTCTTGCCGTGCCCCGCTCGGCGCCGGACCGCGAACTTCGGTGTCGGCCCCGGCGAGATCCCCGGAGGTCGCTTCGCCGCCGGCGAGCTGTGGCTCGTGGTGCAGGTCCTCAGACACGGACAGGCCAGACTTGCCAGACATTCCCATGGCGCCGGCCGTCGGGGCGACACCGGCCGTCGCCGCTCCCCCACCCGTCACGAGCCCCGAGTCGGTGTCCATGCCGGTCTCCGAGACAGGCATGAGGTCGTCCTCGACATCGGTGAACGAGGACGCATCACTGACGTCGCTGAAGACCGACACCCCATCACTCAGGTCGCTCAGATCGCTCACATCGCTGACGTCGCTGAAGACCGACACCCCATCACTCAGATCGCTCACATCGCTGACGTCGCTGAGGACCGACACCCCATCGCTCAGGTCGCTGACGTCGCTGAGGACCGGCACCCCATCGCTCAGGTCGCTGTCCGTGGGAACGTCCGTCAGGCCAGGAACATCCGCACCCTCCAGGGGTCCGGGCGTCGGCGTCGGAACCGCACCGAGTCCGACCTCCGCACTCACGGGGCCCGGAATTGCGGGGTCGACCGGTCCGGTCGGCGGCGGCGGCGGCGAAGAGGGCGGACCCGAGAGCGTGCTGGTCAACCGCACCGAATCCGGGACATCAAAACCGACCCGCTGGCCGACGCCGGACCCTCCGGGCGTCTCCCTGATCCGGGTGCCGTCCTGAACCCCGGTCGTCAGCGGGTGGTTTTCGTTGTCTCGTACCGCATCTGGCGCGTCAAGGGCACCCGGCTTGTCGCGGAAGACGCTGTCCGTCACCGGAGTCTTCTGGAAGAACTGGTGATACAGCCCCAGACCGGCCGCACCGACCACAATCTCCGCGCCGCTGGTCAACCCGCCGCTCACACCTGACATCCAGAATTCCTGCCAGCTGAGCGCGAACTTCCCCTCGAAAGCCAGCTTGGCCAGACCCGAGGCAAACATCTCGGCCTGACCCTCGTTCACAGCCTCGAACGGAACATCCAAGCCCTCTTTCAGCCAGTGCTTGTCCTTGAAATTCTTCGCAATGAACTTGTGGTACACCTCGCCCAGCGCACCGCCGAACAGCCCGGCGAGGAACCCGACGAACGCCGACTGGCCGATGTCCTTCCAGTCGAACTTCGTCCGCCGGCGATCCGGACTGTCCGGCACATACATCGACAGGAACTGCGCGAAGAACGACGTGAACGCCTCCTCAAGCGCCTCCAGCACCGCCGTGAACGGCGTCGGCGCGGCCCGCCCCATCCGCTGCATGATCAGCAGGATCGACAAAGCACTGCGCGCCTTCACCGCATACGTCTCGGCAAGCGACGTCCCGCCCGTGAACACCGACAACGACGCGAGCAACGCCAGCTCAAGATTCATGATCGCGAACTCGATCAGAATCTCGATCTTGCTCTCCGCCAGCTTCATCGAACGACCGACCTGCCGCTGGCCCGTCTTATCCAGCTCATCCGCCAGCCGATACAGATGGTTCACACCGTTGTCATCGACGAAAAGCCTCATCGCCCCGACAAACCGGTCCCCCACCTCCGGGGGCATCGAATACCCCACCCGCGCGATCGCACCCTGCATCGCACCCGACAACGCCCGCAGATCCTGCGCCAGATCCTTGTACGGCAACCGACTATCATAGCCCAGGTCCTCATTCCCCGACGCCACATCAGCGCCCACCCAAACCTCAAGGAACTGCCTGAAGCCCGGAGAGAACTCAATCGCCATGTCTGGTCTTTCCTATGCCGAAAATACTG
>NZ_JBJDQL010000120.1:0-3428 GCF_044903305.1 Streptomyces sp. NPDC019531
AGAGGGCCTCGACGACACTCGCCGGGATCGCGTCGTCACCGGTCAGCTGCAGCATCAGCCAGCGGGTGTGCTCGGCGTACATGACCCTGTGCGGGGGGAACAGACGGTCGCGCAGCTCGGCGGGAGCGTGGTCGCGCGGCCTGAAGCGCCGGTCGGCCCACTCGTACAGCTGGGCCCCGTCGCCCCACCGCAGGGCCTCTTCGACAACAGAGCCGATCCCGGTCCCGACCATCACCTCGACCATCTCGAACAAGGCAGTGCGGTTGTGGGGCAAGAGCCAGCCGAGAACCGGCGGAACGATCTCGCGTACATCGTCTTCCGTCACGCCCGGCACCTGCTTGTAGGCGGCCAGGACGCTGGCGGCGAACACCGCCCTGTCGTTGACGAGCAGCAAGCCCCGCTCGCGCATCTCCCGGTACCGCTCGCTCTCCTTGTCAACCGGCCCCGATGAGAGGAACGTGCCGCCGTGGACAATGGCTGCGCCGAAGGCGCTCATCAGATGCGGCAATCCGGCGCCGGAGCGGTCGTCGAGCAGCAGGTCCATGTCCGGGAAGTCGATGGCCAGGAGGTCGCGCAGTCTTCTGACGCCCCGCCGGGCAGCGGCCAACACCTCGGGGTTCGCGGCGAGCGCCTGCCCCAGGGCGTCCTCGTAGCTCCTGGTGAGCTCATCCCACCGCTCGGTGCCGTAGAACCCGCCGAACCCGCCCGTGTGCACGAAGAAGTCCCGAACGGCCTCGCGGGACCCTGCGCCGTCGCCGGCGCCGCGGGGCTCGAATCGCACCCATGAGGCGGCTGGGTTGCCGCCGGTGACGTTCACGACAGGCTCGCTTCCAGCCGCGCCGAGCGGCCAGATGCCAGTCTCGCTCCTGGGTGCGTACACCACCATCGTGGACCGGTCCGCGACCCGCTGGGCCAGCGGCGCGGTGTCGCCAAAGCTCCCGCCCGTGGAACAGGACGTCAGCACGATCTGGGTGCCGTGCGGAATGCGCGGGCCGCCAAGCAGCCGCGGCAGGAACAGGCCGAGGTGCTCGCCGCTGACGGGCTTGCGGCCAAAGCGGGACGGCACGGAGACGGCCCTGCCGTCGCTGTGGGCGGCGAAGAAGAACACGCTTTGCCCTCGCCACGGCACGGAGTACGGACCGCCGACGTAGCTCTTCCTCGCGCCCTCTACGGCGTAGAAGCGCTCCTTGTCGGAGAGGTGGGAGAACAGCAATGTCGACGACTCAATGGTGCGGGCGGTGCCGACAGCGGCGCCGACCTGCTGTCCTGTGGTGGCGTGGGCGATCGGGCGGGTGACGATATCGCGGTCCCACACCTCCGAGGAGAGCTGTACGACCTCCTCGGCCGTGACGTGTGTGAAGCTCTGCCCCGTTGCCTCGTCAAGCAGGGTCCTGCGGTGCGTGACCCGCAGTTGGGCGCCGCCCGGATAGCGCGCCGGGCGCTGGCCGGGACGCCTGGCGAACACGGAGACATCGCGTGCGGTGGAGTTGGTGATCTCCCAGAGCACCCGGCCCCCGGCAGGTTCGCGCGACAGCGACTCCAGTGCCCTGTCCCGGTCCAGCGTCAGCGGGTAGAAGGCCGGCAGGTCGATGACCCGCCCCGGCTCCGCGATCGCCGCCCAGTCCCCCGAAGTGGCCTGGCCGCGTCTGGTGAACCAGACGCTCTGGAGAGCCGGAGGCAGTGCGTCGAGGGCTTCGGTGGCGACACCGCGGTGCTCGCGCAGCTCGTCCGCGAGGCCGGCGGCGAGCTCGGCGGCTCGGTCCATGAGCCGGTCCCGCGTCTCGGCGAGCCGGGCCACCCGGTCCGGGGCGTCCACAGGAATCTTCCGGGACAGATCCACGAGTCCGGCGAAAGTTTCATCTCTGAGCAGCAGCAGGGGCAGCCCGAACCGCAGGTCGCCGAAGTCGAACGCGTCTCGTGCCAGTGATCTGGCCGCCACCGCCAGGTTCCGCGGATTGGCGGCAGCGGTGCCGAGCAGCACGCCGTCCGCTCCGCTCACCAGGTACAGCGCGCGCGACTCGGCTGTGCCAACCTCCCGCAGGAAACGGGGCCAGCGGTGGCGCAGCAGCCATTCCTGAAAGGCCCGGCGGCGCTCGGTGAGGGTGGTCTCCCCGGGCACGGGGCGGGCGTTCTCGGTCAACTCGGTCGTGAGCAGCTCGATGTCTGTTCCGACCATCCGCGCGATGGACGCCGACAGCGAAACGTCCTGGGTGAGGCGCGGGGTGAGCCACCGTGTCCGGGCCGCGTAGGCACGATGGTGTGGAAGTTCGCGGAGCACGAGATCCGGCCGGACGGTCGGGCGGAGCCTGCCTGCCCGGTGCCGCGGGTCGAGCGTGCCGTCAGCCCACCCGTACAAGCGGTGCGCCTCGACGGCTTGCAGCTCCGGCCCGGTCGCGTCCCGCAATCTGGCCCTATCGGATGCCTCGATGACCTCGACCATCGAGTGCTGGCCGCCAGGCAGCAGCCAGCCGAGCAGAGCCTCCCTGAACAACAGAGCCTCCGCGAGCAGCAGCGGATTCTCGCCCGCCGGTCCTCCGTAGCCTCCTGCCAACGCACGCCAGGCGAGAAGCAGTCGCTCGACAGCGGCGGCCGGGCGGCTGGTCAGTCGATATCCACGCTGGTAGCGCATGGTGCGGTACCAGTCCCCGCCGCGGTCGTACTCGGCTGCCCTCCACTCCCCCGCGGCTGCCTCGCGCAGAGCGGGGAGCTCAGGCCATGCTGCGGCGCTCTTGACAGCCGTCATGAAGGCGCCCATGAGTTGAGTCAGCCCCATCCGCTCGTCGCGCTCGTCGAGCAGGCGGGCAACGAACCCTTGCGGGTCGTTGATCGGGACACCCGTGGTGAACGCGGAGGCGGCAGCGGCGTGACCCCGCGCGCGCAGCAACACCCGGTAGAGACTGGCGACAGCTTTGCGGGCCGCCTGGATCACCCTGGGGTCCTCGGACAGGAGGCGGCCGATCGCCTTCTCATAATCGGCGCTCAGCTGCTCCCAGGACGGATCCTGGTAGATACGGGTCAGCAGTGGGCGGTCGACCTCACGGGCCTCGGACGATCCCGGAGAGTTCCAGCCGTGGTCCGGGAACTCGGCGGCGGAGACGCTGGTCGGGCCGGAGGGCGCGGTCCCGCTCCTGGTCCCGGTTTCGGCGCCGGTTCCGTGCGGCTGCGCGTTCCAGTCCTCCGCGTCGGGATAGCCCGGCTGCGAGGCCGTGTGCTGTGCGGACAGCGGTCCGGTGTCCGGGGCCTGCGGGACGGGTTCGGCTTCCTCGACCCTGATGTGCTCGTCAGGGGCCATGCTCAACGGCGACGTCACGGCTGAGGGGCCAGGGCTCAGGACGGCGACGGCGTTCGTACCCGAGGACGCGTCCGCGTCCTTGACCGGGGGGGAATTCCACCCATGAGTGGGGAACAGAGCCGCGGGCACGGCGCCC
>NZ_JBJDQL010000121.1:0-3391 GCF_044903305.1 Streptomyces sp. NPDC019531
GTCGGCAACCCCCTCAAACTCTCCGACTCCCCCACCACCATCACCACCCCACCCCTCCTCGGCCAACACAACCAAGAGATCTACATCGGCGAACTGGGTCTCGGTGACGAGGAGTTGCGGCTGCTCAGGTCGAGCGGGGTGATCTGACGTGGTGAACAGGAGCCACGTTCCAGGGCTGTTGGGCGGTGGTCCATGACGTGAACGAGCACGGGGTCCGGCGACGGTGCGCGTCGGCCGACCCCGGTGATCCGTGCGCGCACGAAAGGAATTTGGACAGGGGGCGCTGGCCAGATCTTTCGACGCAAGGAGTGCTTGAAGACTATGACGACCATCGACTACTCGTCATCCGCCGCCTACAGGGAGGTGACGGACCGCAACGGCCGCGTGTATCGGATCGGTGAGACCGACCGGAACATCATGGGGCGGCCACGATGGACCATGGTGCTCTTCCCGTGGATGGGCATGCTGGGCATCAGTTCCTCGGAGTACGCGTTCACGTCGGCCGAGGACACCCTGCACGAGGCCCATCTGTGGAGCAGTGGGCACATCTTCTGGCTGATGGGCGTCTGGGTGTTCTTCCAGGCGGCCGTGGCCTTCCCCGCCGGGCAGTTGCGGGAGAGCGGCAGGCTTCCCGCCCGCTACGCGATGATGCTCGGCGCACTGGGCACCGTACTCGGCTATCTGTCGCTCGCGTTCGCGCCGAATGTGATCGTCGCCTACCTGGGCTTCGGTGTGTGCAGCGGTATCGGCGCCGGTCTCGTGTATGCGACCTGCGTGAACATGGTCGGCAAGTGGTTCCCGGAGCGCAAGGGCGGCAAGACCGGCATGGTCAACGGCGGTTTCGCCTATGGCTCGGTGCCCTTCGTCTTCCTGTTCACCTCGTACATGGACCTCAGCAACTACCGGGGCGTCCTGGTGGCGGTGGGCCTCGTCTGCTGCTCCGTGGTGGCGTTCGCGGGCTGGTTCTTCAGGGACCCGCCGAAGAACTGGTGGCCCCCGCACGTCGACCCGCTGAGGATGACCGACGACCCGAAGATCCGGCGGGCGCTGGAGAAGAACCCGCCGGCGGTCAAGCAGTACACCCCGAAGGAGGCCGCACGTACGCCCGTTCTGTGGATGATGTGGTTCTGCCTGCTGTGCACGGCCGGGATCAACATCTTCGGCATCGCCTTCCAGGTGCCGTTCGGCAAGGACATGGGCTTCGCGGGCGGGATCGTGGCCACGGCGATGTCCCTCAAGGCGATCGTCAACGGCACCGGGCGCGGGGTCATCGGCTGGATCTCCGACAAGTTCGGGCGCCGCAACACGCTGATCATCGTGTGTCTGGTGCTGGGCACCGCACAGTTCGGTGTGCTGGTCTCCGGCCAGATGGGCAGCATGCCGTTCTTCCTGTTCTGCTCCATGGTCTCCGGCTTCGGCGGCGGCGCGATCTTCCCCCTCTTCGCCGCCATGACCGCGGACTACTTCGGTGAGAACAACAACGCCTCCAACTACGGCATGGTCTACAGCTCGAAGCTCATCTCCGGCCTCGTGGGCTCCGGTGTCGGCTCGATCGTGGTCGGCGCCTGGGACTACGAGGGCGCGTTCGTCCTGGCCGGCTGCATCGGCCTGAGCTCCGCGGTGCTGGCGCTGTTCCTCAAGGCGCCCGGCCGACCCAGGACCAGTCGCAGGACCGTCCCCAACCCGCAACCGCTCGGCGAGGAAATGGCCTGACATGACGGCAGATCCGTACGCAGCACGCGGCGAGACCGACAAGACCGCGCACTCCACCGCCGCACATCGTCCCTACCGAGAAGTGACCGACGCGGGCGGCCGTGTCTACCGCATCGGCGAGACCGACAGGGACATCCTCGGTCACTCGCGCAAGCTCATGGTGTACCTCCCGTGGATCACCATGATGGCCATCAGCGTCTTCGAGTACGCGTACGGCTCGGCCGAGGACACCCTGTCCCACGCCCACGGCTGGACGCAGAGCAACACCTTCTGGATCCTCAGCGTCTGGGTCTTCTTCCAGGCCGGTATCGCCTTCCCGGCGGGCTGGCTGCGGGAGAAGGGCATCCTGACCGCCCGCCAGGCCATGTACATCGGCTCGGGCATGTGCATGGTCGGGTTCTTCGCCCTGTCGCACCTGAGCAACGTCTGGCTGGCGATCCTGGGGTTCGGCGTCGTCGGCGGAGTCGGCGCCGGGCTGGTCTACGCGACCTGCATCAACATGGTCGGCAAATGGTTCCCCGAACGCCGGGGAGCGAAGACCGGGTTCGTCAACGGCGGCTTCGCGTACGGATCACTGCCCTTCATCTTCATCTTCAACTACGGCTTCGACACCGCGAATTACCACCGTGTCCTGGACCTCATCGGCTGCTACATCCTGATCGTGATCGCGGGCTGCGCGTTCTTCTTCAAGGACCCGCCGAAGAACTGGTGGCCCGCGGACATCGACCCGCTCACCTACGGCGGCGACAAGAAGGGCGCCGTCGCGCTCGCCAAGAACCCTCCCGCGGTACGGCAGTTCACGCCGAGGGAGGCCATCGGGACCGGCGTGCTTCCCCTCATGTGGGTCGCCCTCGTCATGACCGCGGGAGTGTCGATCTTCGGCATTTCCTTCCAGGTCGACTACGCCAAGGAGGTGGGCTTCGGCCCGCTGGTGGCGGCCTCCTCGATGGGTGTCATGGCCGTCATCAACGGCATCGGGCGCGGGGTGGTGGGCTGGCTGTCCGACAAGTGGGGCCGCAAGTCCACGCTGGTGTTCGTCATCGTCGTCCTGGGGCTCGCCCAGTTCGGGGTGATCTGGGCCGGTGACATCAAGAGTGAGTCGCTGTTCCTGTTCTTCGCGTTCCTCTCCGGGTTCGGCGGCGGCGCGTTCTACCCGCTGTTCGCGGCGCTCACCCCGGACTACTTCGGAGAGAACTTCAACGCCTCCAACTACGGGCTGGTGTACAGCGGCAAGCTGATCAGCGGCCTGTTCGGCGGTGGCCTCGGCTCCATGGTCGTAGCGGCCTGGGGCTACGACGGGGCGTACGCCCTCGCCGGTGCCACGTCGATGCTCGCGGCGGCGATCACCCTGCTGCTACGTCAGCCGGGGCGAAGCCGGGGCGGCACCCCGGCCCCGCAGCCACAAGCCGCGGCCTGAGCACAGCGGTCCGGACATCAGGCGGCCCTTCCCCGCACCGTTCCACGGGGAGGGCCGCCTGGTCGGGTTAACGAGGGGCGGGGCGGGAATCGCCCCGGCCTGTCGGCTACTTCTCGCGGTCGTGGTACATCTTCCGCGTGTGTTCCGTGTGGGCGCGCATGACCGTGGTGGCGCGCTGCTGGTCGCGGTCGGCGATGGCGGCGATCAGCTCACGGTGTTCGATCCAGGACTGCCGGCCACGCTGCCGGGCGATCGGCGTGT
>NZ_JBJDQL010000122.1:0-3380 GCF_044903305.1 Streptomyces sp. NPDC019531
TGCTCCGGAGCCTGGGCGAACAACTCGTCGAGCAGCCCCGCGTCCATCCGGACCAGCATGCGGTTGAGAGCGACCGCCCGCCGGGCGTGGAAGTCGGGCGAAGTGGCCGGTATCCGCTGAACGCTGTGTGCCAGGTCGCGGAAGGCGTCATCGCGCAGCAGCATGCGCGGGAAGCCCGACGCCCCGTCGGCGTGCGCGTTGTCCACCGCTTCACGCACCACGGCCCGGGCCTCGTCCCGCAGAGCGTTTCGGACACGCTCGACCGGTCCGCCGCTTGCCGCGACCGTCAGCAGACGCCGGTCCGCCCCACCACTCAACAAATTCAGCGCGATGAAGTGCCCAGAAGAGGTCAGCAGATCCCCGACCCGAGCACGCGGATGACGCCGTGCCCACTCGGCCGACGCCTCACGGCGAGCGGCCCCGGCCCGTGCCCAGTCGGGGGCGAGCCAGTCGTGCTGTTCCGTGTACAGCGTCTGATAGGGCGTCTCGAGGCCGGAACGCCCCGCGAGCGCTGTGTCGGCCCAGGCGTACAGGTGGGCCGCGTCCTGGAGGAGGACGACGCGCTCCGCCGCGGGGAACCGCGCAACCGTGTGCGAGTCGGCGAGGATCTCGTACAGGCTGTCCTTCCCCTGGGAGAGCAGCGAGGCCATGAGCGCCGCCCTGGCGGCGGGCAGCATCCGGGCGGGAGCCAGGTCCCGGTAGGCCTCCAGCAACCGCATGACCACATCGGTGCGGTTGTTCATGAGCGGGAAACCGTGGCCGCCGCGCAGTGTCCACCGCCAAGCGGGGCCGCTCGACGAAGTGCGCACGGGCGTCCCGTCGCGGAGCGCGGCCTCAGCGACCACGTACAGCAGGCCCCACACCTCATGATCGGTCGCGCCGTCGGCGGCCGTGTTCCGCCCCAGCACCTCCAGCACACGCTGGGCGAGGTCACGGACCAGTGGGTGGTCGTGCCGCGTCAGCCGGTCTTCGATGACCGTCCGGTACCTGGGGCCCAGCACGGCCACGAGGTGCCAGGCGGCCCGCTGCACAGCAGGGTCCGCAGCCATATGCTTGCCGAGGCGCCGCTCGTACCGGCGGCTGCGCCGTTGCCAGTCCGGATGGTCGTACAAGGCACGGAAGCCGCTGGCGTACTCGGGGAAACCGGGATCCCCGGGACGTGCGGTGGCGGCCCGCGTCCGGTCCCGCGGGGTGAACTCGACCAGCCGGGGCGGCTTCTGGCCGGCCTCCACAACCAGCCCCATGTACGGCTGTCCCGTCGGCCGGGTCACAAGGATCTCCGCGGTCGGGGCCGTGGTCCGGTGCCCGGTCCAGTCGGCGACCTGCTGCCCCACCGAATCCCCGCCGGGCACCTCAGCCCCCGCGTAAGAAGAGGAGAGGAAGATCCGGGTCTGTGCGGGCAGCCCGCCGCGGTCCAACAGCGACTTGAGGTACCGGCCCCACTCCGCGCCGCTGATCTTCCGCGGACCGTAACGCGACACCACACTCACGGAATGCGGAGAGCCGTGCGCGGCGGCCACGAACCAGTCACCGTCCCAGTTCAGCGGCTCCGGAGCCCCGACGCCCACATGGTAGGCGTTCACGGGCCACCAGGCAGCGAGCCCACGCGTCCGCTCCACTGCCTTCCCCGCTCGTGCCCAGTACCGGGCATCAAAGCTCGCCACGCCGACCCACCGGCCCCCTGACGTGAGGTCCCGGGTGACGATCGGCTGGTCCCAGGGCTCGGCCGGCTGATCGGCGGGCAGCTCGCTCAGCTCGACCGGCTGACCGGCGGGCAGCTCACTCAACTCCACCCGCAGGAAGGTGCGGCCGGTCACCACGTCGTGGTACGGGCCTGCCGACTCCACCCGGAAGTTGGTCCGGGACGGATAGAGCACCGTGCGGAGCTGCGGATTCCTCGACAGCGGCGAGACATCACGTGCCGTGGCACGGTCCACGCTCCACATCACCGGCAGGCCCTGGCCCCCGGCAAGACCGCGGAGCTCTTCGAGCGCGGCTTCCGCACTGGTGGTCACACGATGGAACCGGGACCACGTCCGCTTAGTCCCCACCCCGGGCACACCACCGCCCGCCGCCGAATCCGGCACACTCGTCCAGTAGACCCGCGTGTCGACAGGAGGCAGCATCTCCAGCGCCTCAGCCGCCAACTCACCATGAAGGCCCAGTTCGCCGCGCAGATCCCAGCCCCACCGGTCAACCCACCGCTGCCCCGGAGACCAGTTCTCAATGGGGAATTGGTACTGGAACGTGTCGCCGTCATCATCATACTGCAGGTACAGCAGCGGAAACTGCGAGTGTCCGCCCGCCGCCGCGGCCATGAGCTGCCTGTGCGGCAGCTCTCCGCTGTCCAATGCCTCGATCAGCCGCGCGTCCACACCGCTGACCAGGTAGATCGCCATGGCGTAGGCGTCGAGCAGGTTGTCCCTCAGAAGGGCGATGTCCTGGTGACGGTGCAGCCATTCCTCCAGCGACGCACGCCGGTGCCGCCACTCCTCCCTCGCCTTTTCGCTCGCCTCGAACGACGGAGCTTCCGGATTAACCGGTTCCGCCTCCCGGATCAGGCGGAGGAAGTCTATGATCTGCGGGAACGTGTGCCTTCGCTTCATGAAGGCCGAGAGCGTCAACCAAAAGTAGCTATCGTGGTGCGGCAGCCTGAGGCGGTTAGCCAGGCCGCGGCTGGCGGTGGGGGGGGTGTCCGTCAGCGCGAGTGAGCGCTCCCTCGCCAGGGCGCCGTTGACCCAGCCGTGCAGCCGGGCCGCGTCGACGCGGGAGATGTCGGGCTCAACGCTGTCACGCACATCCGCCTGCTGGGCGGCGGCGAGGATCTCCGCCAGCGAGTGCCTGCCGGACGGCAGCAGCCAGCCCAGCATCGCCTCGCGGAACAGCAGCGCGTCGCCGTCGGGGACCACCATGCGATGGACTTTGAGCAGCCACTCCACGTGCGCCGCAGGTCCCTGGGTCATCCGCAGGCCGCGCTCACGTGTCTCGAGCAGGAAGGAGTCGCTGTGCGTTTCGGAAGTGGGCGGCTTCAGATCTTGAGTGTTCAGCTCCGGGTGATCCTGCCACAGGGCCCTGAGCGAGGGTGCGGGGGACTGGTTCTCGTAGTTCTTGTAGGCGAGGTCCGCGAACACGGTCATGAGCAAGCCCAGCGGGACATCGCTGATGTCCGAACGACCGACCAGCAGCCGGAGGAACGCACTGCGGGTCATCTCCGGCCTATGGAAGGCAGCTCTCATGCCGCCCTCGCCGTAGTGATCGACCAGGTAGAAGTACAGCGCCTCGACAGCCTTGCGGGCCTCCGCGATCACACGGGGGTCGGCGGCCAGCACTTCTCCGACGGCCTTCTCGTACCTCTCGCTGAGCCGGTACCACTCGTCTGT
>NZ_JBJDQL010000123.1:0-3195 GCF_044903305.1 Streptomyces sp. NPDC019531
CGAGGCCGAGGCTTCTTCTTCCCCATGCTCTCCATGATGGACATCCTCCCGGGGCAGAACCCCTGATCTCGGATGTCCGTCAAAGCGGATCAAGCTCATACGCCTCCACTCCTAACGCGTTCGGTCAGCAAGCCCGGAGCTCGGCCGAGCCCGTCGAGGACGCCAATTTCGCGAAGGAACGAGAGAGAGCAGCCGAGCGTGCCCGCGGCATCTCCGACCCGGATCGACAGGCCAAGGCTCTGGGCGCCATAGCCAAGGAGCTGGCTCTGTCTGGATTCCACCGCCAGGCCACTGAGCTCGCCGACGAAGCCGCTCGTCTCGCTCGCGGCATCGTTAACCATGACGAACGGGACGGGGCGCTCACGGTCGCTGCCCGGGCCGCAGCCCGCACGGGGCATCATGCCTTGGCCGCTGAACTCGCCCACGCCATGGCCAACACCCACCGGCGTGCGGACACTCTGGCGGCTGTCGCCATACTCATGGCCCGCGCGGGTGCTTGTCAGCAAGCGGCCGAACTCGCGGACGAGGCAGCAGAGCTCGCCCACGACGGCACGGCCGTCGGGCCTAAGGCCGCGCTGCTGGCAGTGGTTGCCGAGGCCATGACACTCACGGGACGTCAGGAGCAGGCAGCCGAACTCGCCCACCTCGCAGCCGAACTCGCCCAGCATTCCAAAACGCCCGGCCAACGTGCGATGGCTCTTACGCTCGCCGCGAGGGCCATGGCTCACACCGGACGCCATCGACAAGCGATTGACATCGCACAAATGGTCACCGAACCCGACTTGCTGAATGGGGCGTACGGGGCCGTGGCCGTGGCTATCGCCCATGCGGGGCACCCCAGGGAAGCCACCGAACTCACACGAAGAATCGACGATCCAGACCGGAAGGCAAAAGCGCTAGCAGCCGTCGCCACGGCTCTAGCCCACGCGGGCCGTCACCGACAAGCGGCCGACCTCGCCCTGAGCATCAGTCGGCAAACCAGCCGAAGCAGGGCCCTGATCTTCATAGTCAGAACCATGGCCCGAACAGGCCACCTGCAAGAAGCTGTTGAACTCTCCCGAACAGCTGTCGACCTCGTCCATGAGGCCGGAGACGCGAACTGGTGCGCCAGAACGCTAGCGGCCGCCGCCGAGGTGCTGGCCCACGACGGGCACCACGAGCAGGCCATTGATTTCGCCCGGGCGGCTGCCAGCTTCGCCCGTAAGCTTAAGGACCCGGGCGGACGCGCGGCGACACTTACGGGCGCCGCCCATGCCCTGAGCAGCACGGGTTGTCCGGGACAGGCCGAAGGAGTAGGGCGAGAAGCCATCAACGCGGCGCGCACAATCAAGGACCCAGGGCAGCGGGTCAAGGCACTGACGTCCACGGCGAAAAAGTGCCGAGATATCCTCAACGCGCGTGTGCTCCTGGCCGAGGCACTCGACATCGGCCCCTTGCAGCAGGTGGTCGAATGCCTGCCTGACATCGCACCAGAGACTTTGGAACTGCTGACTCGGCTGATGACTACCAGCCCTCCGGAGACAGACCGTACGGTCCGAGCGGGGACTCTGGCAGGGCCCCTGCTCGGGTACGACGACCAGGAAGGAATGGGCTGATGAGCGGACGGCAGCGACTGGCGGTCGGCCTGACAGGGCTGACGGTGGCGGTGCTGGCCGGGGTCTTCTGCTTTCTGAGCTGGGACCGGGCCAACCAGGTCGCGGGGATAGTCTCGGCGTTGGTGGGTGTCGTGGCCCTGGGGACTGGTGTCCTGTCCCTGATCTCGGGCCGTGATGGGTCGGTGCGGGTCGCGAATACCGGTCCGGCTACCGCGGTCGGATCGGGTTCGCACGCCAACACTGGTCTGACCGTTCAGGGGAGCGTGCAAGGAGGCATGGAAGTCGACGGGACTGCGGAGGCGCGGGCCAAAGACGGTGGCCGCGCAAACACTGGCTACGACCAGCGCTGACGCGTCTTCGAACTGCCTCCTGAGAGAGGAATCGGAGCGGTTGGCTCCGGAACCGCCCCGTAAGTGTGACGCTGGCCCAGCGTCCATCGCGCCGCTGTAGCTCGGTGCCGACATCCGTCCTCCGTCCGCGTTGGCGAGGATGAAGTGGATGGTCGTGCCGTCCTTTGACGGGTTTCTGCAGTCGGCCATCATCCCGGGTCTCTCCCTTGCATGTTGGCGTCCTCCACCGGCCCTGTGACGGCCGGTGGCGCGGCCGCGCGGGGAGCGCCGCCCCGATGGCTCGGTGGCCGCTGCATGCTCCTCCTGCGGGCGCGTGGCGGCCATCGTGAACACCCACCCTTGTCCGCGGCCTGACAGCGGCCGGTAGCGGCGTCTGTCAATTCATCTCAGGGGGCGAGGAGGTCGAGCGGGCTCTTCGGTAGTCACTCCTGGGAAGGACATCACGGTGCCCAAGACCGCAGCGCGCATGCGGACTTCGTAGACCATGCGCTCGCCACGCAGGCGGGCACCCATGCCCGCGCAAGCAGCGGCTGGCACGGCATCGTGTACGTGAACGTCCGCCCCCCGCCGATCTGCGAGCGAGCCCCAGACCACATCGGTCCGGGGCTCGCGGACTGTTCGGGGCGAGGCGGCTGTTACAGGTCGAACTCGAGGTGCTCGATGTCCGTGAACCGGACCTCCTCCAGGCTTCCGGCTCGGCGGCCGCCGTCCTGGAAGTACACCTCCTTGAGCGCTTCGGCGGCGATCTCCTTCAGCTGCTGCTCGGTGGCGCCGGCTTCCTGGGCGTCGAAGAGTCGGGCGGCGTAGCGGGGCGGGAGGGCGACGGTTAGGTGGCGGATGCGGTCCTGGTCCGTCGACCCGATCGGCGCGGTGTAGCCCATGCGGGCGCGGGTGTCGACGACGATGCCGCCGGTGGTGGCCGCCTTCTGCCGGGCCTTGGCGCGGATCTGCGGCTGCCAGCGCTTCTTCACCTCGCGCTCCAGGCGCGCGGCGAGGTTCGGGCGGGGCTTTTTGATCTGGTTCTTCACGTACCGTTCGACGGTGCGCTGCGAGACGCGCAGCAGCTGGGCGACCTGCTTAGTGCCGCCCAGCTGCTTGACCAGGTACCGCATCTGCGGGCCCGCGTTCTTGGGCGCCGGGCGGGTGAACGCCTTCTGTACCGCGGCGTCCAGGCCGTCCCCGAACAGGCTCATGGTCGCCTTCTCCTACTCTCCGTTGTCGACGTCGGTGACGGTGCCGTCCTTGATGTA
>NZ_JBJDQL010000124.1:0-3027 GCF_044903305.1 Streptomyces sp. NPDC019531
GCCGCCAACCAGTGGAACTCGCCCTCCGCACCCGAGGCCGTGCCCGGGCTCGAGTCGCAGGTCCCGTCCGAGGATCGGAACGACGACCCCGCCGAGGACCCGGCAGCGCCTGCTCACCGTTTCCCGTTCTACCGCACATACGACTGGGGCGAGCGCATGGGCGAGCGCTGGGCCCGGGGCGCTGGACGACGCTGGGGCGAGCGCAGCGAGCACTACGAGGAGGCCGTCGGATGGGTGTTGGCCGCCGACCCGCGTGTGATCGCGGAGGCCGGCAAGGCGGTCGAGGCGCTGTACTTCTACATGGTCGATCACTACGGCGAGGGCGGCATGAGAGCTGCCTTCCATAGGCCGGAGATGACCGGCAGGGCGTTCCTCCGGCTGCTGGTCGATCGTTCGGACATCAGCGATGTCCCGCTGGGCTTGCTCATGACCGTGTTCGCGGACCTCGCCTACGAGAACTACGAGAACCAGTCCCCCGCACCCTCGCTCAGGGCCCTGTGGCAGGATCGCCCGGAGCTGAACACTCAAGATCTGAAGCCGCCCACTTCCGAAACGCACAGCGACTCCTTCCTGCAGGAGGCACGTGAGCGCGGCCTGCGGATGACCCAGGGACCTGCGACGCTCGTAGAGTGGCTGCTCGGAGTCCATCGCATGGTGGTCCCCGACGGCGACGCGCTGCTGTTCCGCGAGGCGATGCTGGGTTGGCTGCTGCCGTCCGGCAGGCACTCGCTGGCGGAGATCCTCGCCGCCGCCCAGGACGTGGGCGTGCGCGACCATGGTGAGCCCGACATCTCCCGCGTTGACGCGGCCCGGCTGCACGGCTGGGTCAACGGCGCCCTGGACCCCCTGGCGAGGGAGCGCTCACTCGCGTCCGTGGAGGAGATCACCCTCAGGTCCTCGGAGACTGAGTTCTACGAGCCGCCGCACCACCCGATCTACTTGTTGTGGACAAAGCTGGCAGCCATTCGGAGCGCAAGGGAGGACCCGCAGGTCATACACTTCCTCGACCTGATCCGGAAGGCGGACTCGACCAGCAGGCCGGACGCTCCGGCGTTCGAGGCGAGCGAGGAGGCGAGCGAGGAGTGGCGGCACCGGTGTGCGTCGCTGGCGGAATGGCTGCACCGTCACCAGGACATCGCCCTGCTGAGGGACAACCTGAACAACGCCCACGCCATGGCGGTCTACCTGGTCAGCGGCGTGGACGCGCGGCTGATCGAGGCGCTGGACAGCACGAAGGCCGGAGAGCGGCTGAGCCACGAGGCGCGCGCGCTGCTCATGGCCGCGGCGGTGGGCGGAGACTCGCCGTTCCCGCTGCTGTTCCTGCGGGAAGCGGAGCAGTGGGCTGACAGCTGGGGCCAGAACCTGCGCTACGAACTCCCGCTGACCTACGAATTCCGCCTCCACGGTGAGTTGGCGGCTGAGGCGCTGGAGATGCTGCCTCCTGTCGACACTCGGGTCTACTGGACCAGTGTGCCGGATTCGGCGGCGGGCGGTGGTGTGCCCGGGGCGGGGACTAAGCGGACGTGGTCCCGGTTCCATCGTGCGACCACCAGTGCGGAAGCCGCGTTGGGCGAGCTCCGTGGTCTTGCCGGGGGCCAGGGCCTGCCGGTGATGTGGAGCGTGGAGCGCGCCACGGCACGTGATGTCTCGCCGCTGTCGAGGACTCCGCAGCTCCGCACGGTCCTCTACCCGTCCCGGACCAAATTCCGGGTGGAGTCGGCAGGTCTGTTCCACGATGTGGTGACCGGCCGCGCCTTCCTGCGGGTGGAGTTGAGTGAGCTGCCCGCCGGTCAGCCGGTCGAGCCCTGGGACCAGCCGATCGTCACCCGGGACCTCGCGTCAGGGGGCCGGTGGGTCGGCGTGGCGAGCTTTGATGCCCGGTACTGGGCACAAGCGGGGAAGGCAGTGGAGCGCACGCGTGAGCTCGCTGCCTGGTGGCCCGTGAACGCCTACCATGTGGGCGTCGGGGCTCCGGAGCCGCTGAACTGGGACGGTGACTGGTTCGTGGCCGCCACCGCGCACGGCTCTCCGCATTCCGTGAGTGTGGTGTCGCGTTACGGTCCGCGGAAGATCAGCGGCGCGGAGTGGGGCCGGTACCTCAAGGCGCTGTTGGACCGCGGCGGGCTGCCCGCACAGACCCGGATCTTCCTCTCCTCTTCTTCGGCGGGGGCTGAGGTTCCCGGCGGGGATTCGGTGGGGCAGCAGGTCGCCGACTGGACCGGGCGCCGGACCACGGCCCCGACCGCAAGGATCCTTGTGACCCGGCCGACGGGACAGCCGTACATGGGGCTGGTTGCGGAGGCCGGCCAGAAGCCGCCCCGGCTGGTCGAGTTCACTCCGCGGGACCTGACGCGGGCCGCCACCGCACGCCCCGGGGATCCCGGCTTCCCCGAGTACGCCGACGGCTTCCGTGCCTTCTACTCCGATCCGGCGTGGGAACGGCTCAGCCGCGAGTACGAGCAGGACCTCGGCGAGGACATGGCCGCGGACCCTGATGTGCAGCGGGCCGCCTGGCACCTCGTGGACGTGCTGGGCCGCAAGTACCGGACGGTCATCGAAGACCGGCTGACGCGGGACGCCGACCCCGCCGAGGTCCGTGACGCCGCCCAGCGCGTGCTGGAGGTGCTGCGGCGGAACACGGCCGCCGACGGCACCCCCGACCGCGCGACCGACGACCTTGAGGTGTGGGAGCTGCTGCTGGTGCTGTACCACGTGGTCGCCGAGGCCGCGCTCCGCGACGGGATGCCCGTGCGCACTTCGTCGAGCGGCCCCGCTTGGCGGCCGGCACTGCGCGGCGGCCACGGTTTTTCGCTCGCGAACGACCGCAACGGCGTGGTCATGCGGTTGCTGGAGGACTACCGGGACCTGGCTCCCGCCCGGATGCTGCCCGCCGCCAGGGCGGCGCTCATCGCCTTGATGCTCGGCTCGGAACAGGACAGCCTGTACGAGATGCTTGCCGACTCGCACAAGGTTGCGCGGTTCCCCGCGGCGGAGCGCGTCGTCCTCCTCCAGGACGCGGCCCACCTG
>NZ_JBJDQL010000125.1:0-2922 GCF_044903305.1 Streptomyces sp. NPDC019531
ACAGACGAGTGGTACCGGCTCAGCGAGAGGTACGAGAAGGCCGTCGGAGAAGTGCTGGCCGCCGACCCCCGTGTGATCGCGGAGGCCCGCAAGGCGGTCTCAGCGCTGTACGGCTACCTGCTCAGGTCGAATGACTACAGCCCGGTCGGCCGGCCAGCCACCGTCCGTAGGGCGGAGATGGCCCGCGGCCTCGGCTACCGCAAAGCCGAGGTCTGGCAGCTGATCGACCCTGCGAACAGCAATGTCCGGCTGGTCTCGCTCATGGCCCGGTTCGAGGACCTCGCCTACTTGAGCCCGACCAAAATCTCGCTCAGTGCCCTGTGGCAGGATCGCCCGGAGCTGAACACCAAAAACCTGTCCTCGGAGCCGCCCACCGAAACGCACAGCGACTCCTTCCTGCAGGAGGCACGTGAGCGCGGCCTGCGGATGACACAGGAACCTGCGACGCTCGTAAAGTGGCTGCTCAAAGTCCATCGCATGCTGGTCCCCGACGGCGACGCGCTGCTGTTCCGCGAGGCGATGCTGGGCTGGCTGCTGCCGTCCGGCAGGCACTCGCTGGCGGAGATCCTCGCCGCCGCCCAGCAGGCGGATGTGCGCGACAGCGTTGAGCCCAGCATCTCCCGCGTTGACGCGGCCCGGCTGCACGGCTGGGTCAACGGCGTCCTGGACCCCCTGGACAGGCTGACCTCAGTCGAGTCCATGAGGGACCTCGCCCCCACCCTGGCTGACCGCCTCATGCTGCCGCACCACCAGATGTACGTTTGGCGGACGAGCTCGCTCATCAAGGAGGCAACGGGCACGGTCCGGCAGGTCGTGGACTTCCTTACCCTGATCCGGGAGGTGGAACCGGACATCAGGCCGGACGCTCCGTCGTTCTGGGCGAGCGAGGAGGCGAGGGAGGAGTGGCGGCACCGGCGTGCGTCGCTGGCGGAATGGCTGCACCGTCACCAGGACATCGGCCTTCTGAGGGATAACCTGCTCGACGCCCACGCCATGGCGGTCTACCTGGTCAGTGGCGTGGACGCGCGGCTGATCGAGGCATTGGACAGCACGAAGGCCGGAGAGCGGCTGCGCCACGAGGCACGTGCGCTGGTCACGGCCGCGGCGGCGGGCGGAAACTCGCAGTTACCGCTGCTGTTCCTGCGGGATGCCGACTTCCGTGATAAGGCTCGTAAGGCGGCGGCGTACCACAACAGGTTCCTTTGGGGCTGGTCCTATCGCGTGCAGCTCGCGGACTACGCTGAGCGGCTGGCCAAGGACCTGCATGGCGAACTGGGCCTTCATGGTGAGTTGGCGGCTGAGGCGCTGGAGATGCTGCCTCCTGTCGACACCCGGGTCTACTGGACCAGTGTGCCGGATTCGGCGGCGGGCGGTGGTGTGCCCGGGGCGGGGACTAAGCGGACGTGGTCCCGGTTCCATCGTGCGACCACCAGTGCGGAAGCCGCGTTGGGCGAGCTCCGCGGTCTTGCCGGGGGCCAGGGTCGGCCGGTGATGTGGAGTGTGGAGCGTGCCACGGCACGTGATGTCTCGCCGCTGTCGAGGACTCCGCAGCTCCGCACGGTGCTCTACCCGTCGCGGACCAACTTCCGGGTGGAGTCGGCAGGTCTGTTCCACGACGTGGTGACCGGCCGCGCCTTCCTGCGGGTCGAGCTGAGCGAGCTGCCCGCCGTTCAGTCGGTCGAGCTCAGCGAGTTGCCCGCCGATCAGCCGATCGAGCCCTGGGACCAGCCGATCGTCACCCGGGACATCACCTCAGGGACTGAGCTAATCGGTGTGGCGAGCATGGGTGCCCGGTACTGGGCACACCGGGGGAAGGCAGAGGAGCGCACGCGTGAGATCCCTGAATGGACGCCTGTCAACGCCGACCACGTGGCCGACGGCAAGCCGCAGAAGCTGAACTGGACCGGCAAAGAGTTCGTGGCCACCGCGCACGGCTCTCCGCAGTCCGTGCAGGTGGTGTCGCGTTACGGTCCGCGGATGGTCAGCGGCGCGGAGTGGGGCCGGTACCTCAAGTCGCTGTTGGACCGCGGCGGGCTGCCCGCGGAGACCCGGATCTTCCTCACCTCCTGTTCGGCGGGGGCTGAGGTTCCCGGCGGGGATTCGGTGGGGCAGCAGGTCGCCGACTGGACCGGGCACCGGACCACGGCCCCGACCACGGAAACCTTTACGAGCTTGCGGCAGGGAAAGCCGTTCCTGGGGCTGGTTAAGGAGCCGGGGCAGGGGCTGCCCCGGCTGGTCGAGTTCACTCCGCGGGACCGGACGGGGGCCGCCACCGCACGTCCCGGGGATCCCGGTTTCCCCGAGTACACCAGCGGCTTCCGTGCCTTCTACTCCGATCGGGAGTGGGAACGGCTCAGCCGCGAGTACGAGCAGGACCTCGGCGAGGACATGGCCGCGGACCCTGATGTGCTGGGCGCCGCCTGGCACCTCGTGGGCGTGCTGGGCCGCAAGTACCGGACGGTCATCGAAGACCGGCTGACGCGGGACGCCGACCCCGCCGAGGTCCGTGACGTCGCCCAGCGCGTGCTGGAGGTGCTGGGGCGGAACACGGCCGCCGCCGGCACCCCCGACGGAGCGACCGATCATGAGGTGTGGGACCTGCTGTACGTGGTCGCTGAGGCCGCGCTCCGCGACGGGATGCCCGTAGGCACTTCGTCGAGCGGCCCCGCTTGGCGGCCGGCACTGCGCGGCGGCCACGGTTTCCCGCTCGCGAACGACCGCACCGATGTGGTCATGCGGTTGCTGGAGGACTACCGGGACCTGGCTCCCGCCCGGATGCTGCCCGCCGCCAGGGCGGCGCTCATGGCCTGGCTGCTCTCCCAGGGGAAGGACAGCCTGTACGAGATGCTTGCCGACTCGCACAAGGTTGCGCGGTTCCCCGCGGCGGAGCGCGTCGTCCTCCTCCAGGACGCGGCCCACCTG
>NZ_JBJDQL010000126.1:0-2736 GCF_044903305.1 Streptomyces sp. NPDC019531
CGCCACATCAGCGCCCACCCAAACCTCAAGGAACTGCCTGAAGCCCGGAGAGAACTCAATCGCCATGTCTGGTCTTTCCTATGCCGAAAATACTGTCGCTGCCGATGACCGCACAATGCGCCGCCAGGTGCACTGGCGACACAATGAGCCCGCCCAGACGTTGGGTCGCCGCCGGCGGCCATGCTCGACCAGCACGTTGTGCCAGCCCGGACGACCACGTGCGTGAAATCGGCCAGCCAGTCCCGGTGTCCTACGGCACGCTGCGCGCGGCCAACCCGACCGCGTCCCGGTTCCTCCTTTGCAAGTCGGCGGTTCAGCACACCGGAGGCAAGGTCCGCGCCTGCCTTCGCGCATACGGGTGCGGCGGCCAACTCCTCGTATTCTACGCGTCCCTGGCATGCCGCCTGCCGCCCCGCACCGACAACTTCCCTTCCATTGAGGGGCCTTGTTGCCCAATTGGTCTCATGAACCGTTCCAGGTTCGGTAGAGATAAGCGCAGAGTGCCTGCTGGCGGTTGTGGAAGATTTCCAGGTACTCGAAGAGCGCAGTGAGCAGCTCCAGACGCGTCCGCCACCGTCTGCGGTTGAGAAGTTCGACTTGGACCCGAGCCCAGAAGGACTCCATCATCGCGTTGTCCACGTAGTCCCCGATGGAGCCCATCGGGAGCAGCAGGCCGGAGGCCTTCGCGCGCTGGGTGAACGCCCAGGACTCGAACTGGGCGAGCTCAACTTCGATGCAACACCGACCTGTTGAAGCGAGCAAAGTTGATCACCGGGGAAGTCTACCTTCAGCCGAGGCGTGATCCGCTCTGGGCTCCATGCCGTCGACCACCGTCGGTCTCGGCGATGGGGCTTGTTCAACCCCTTCCACGGCGGTGTCCTGGGGCCCGGGACGATCGTGCCGTCATACCTACGGACGTTCCCAGCGAGCCGGTCCTGCACGTACTCACGCAGCCGCTGGTTGCCCACCAGCTTCGCCGTCTTCGGACGCTTTGCGGCCTGCTGCGCCTTCCACTGCGCCACCACGGCGCGGTAGACCGGCTTGCCGCCCCTGCTCGCAGCGTTTCGGCGCAGTTCACGAGAGACGGTCCCGGGGTCGCGGCCGATCGCGAGAGCGATCTCGCGCACGCCCTTGTCCTGGGCCTTGAGCAGCGCGATCTCCTCACGCTCGACGAACGACAGGTACCGGCCGGTGGGCTCGTCCAGGCTCAGCGGCGTCACCCCGCCAGCGTGTCGAAACCATCGGATCCCGACCGGTGCCGACACGCCCACCCCTTCGGCGGCCTGGACCGTTGTGCCCCGGACGCGATCAGGCGCCAGAACTCCCGTTGCACAGCGCGCGACGGCTCCGGGCGGCCGGGCGAGCGCATCGGCGCCCGCATCGCCCGATCCGCGGCCCACTGCCGTCGCGCCCCCGCCGGCGCCTGCGGCATCGGCTTCCTCGGTCGTCCCATCCAACACCTCCGTGATCAAGGTGTTGCGACGACCAGTTGAATCCGCCCTGCACTCCGTGATCGGAGTGGATGATGATGCCGCCCGGCCGCGGGGAGCGGTTGCCGATGGCCATGGCGAGGGCGTTGGTGGTCAGCGCCGCGGTGGGTGAGACGTCGATCGACCAACCGACCACGCGTCGGGAGAAGGTGTCCAGGACGACCGCGCAGTAGACCTTGCCCTCGAAGGTGGGGTGCTCGGTGATGTCGGTGACCCATAGCTGGTCCCGGGCGTGCCGGGTGAAGTTCCGTTCCACCAGGTCGGCGGCCGAGGGGGTGACGTGTTTTGGCGCGCGGGCGTCGGTTGCCGGGCAGGCCGTGCAGGCCGGCGCGTTGCATCAGCGGTTCCACGGTGCCGTGGCTGACGTGGATGCTCAGGCCCAGGCGGAGTTCGGCGTGGACCCGGCGCGTGCCGTGGGTGCCGCGGGAGGCGGCGTGGATGCCCATGATGGCCTCGGTCAGCCAGGCGTGCTTGACCAGGCGGTTCGGCGGTGGACGGTCCCGCCAGGCGTAGTACCCGGACTCGGCGACGCACCCGGCAGGCCGGCTGCACCGGCAGGTGCTCGCGGGCCATCACGCGGATGGCTTCGAACCGCCTTCGGCTGGCGGGAGAAGGGCGCGGTGGAGCAGAACCGAAGCTGAGCAACTGAATCGAGCGTTCGCGCCAGTTGTGACCCGGGTGCGGATAACGGAAGCGCGTGAACCCGCCCGCTCCCGCTCCCGGCCGACGCAGTGCGGTCGTGGCCATCGACACCACTGTTGTCCCACCCTCGCCCATGCTGATCGTCGTCGTCATCGACACCGCGTCAGTCGGCTTCTCAGCCTGGCCCCTGTTCCTGAAGGCCACCAGGCCCCCGCGGGTGCCCTGCCACGCACCCTGCCGGGGATGACTTCTCACCTTGAAGTCCACGGAAACTGTTCAGTACCGATCCCCTGCGCCTGAACCGCATCGGACGACGGAAGCTGAGCAACGGAGACAGACTTCCCGGCCCTACTCACTCCGCGAGTGACGCACACCGATGAACCCGGCACGCGACATGGCCGTTTCACTTATTGCGGACAGTGCGACTCTCGGCCACGGCCCATCTCCGCCGCGCAACCGTCCCTCACCTCGCCCATGGCCAAAGCCCCTCCCCTCCGTAAAGTGAACGGATCCGTGAACCCGACCTCATCTCCTCGCACCGTCCTCGTCACCGGTGTCGGTGCCACCACGCCGTTGGGCGCGGACACCGCCACGACCTGGGAGG
>NZ_JBJDQL010000127.1:0-2486 GCF_044903305.1 Streptomyces sp. NPDC019531
GGTGGGCGTCCGGTGTTGTTCGAGGTGGTGGACGCCTCGGCCCGTGATGTGTCGTTCCTGTCGGCCAATCCGGCGCGTGGTGGGGCGTTGTTCGCTCAGCGGGCGGATCTGCGGGTGGTGGAACGGAGCCGGCTGCAGGACGAGGCGGGGCGTGCGTATGAGCACATCCGGCTGACGGAGACCTCCCCCGTTCCCCAGACGGTGAGGTCCGCGGCCCCCTTCGCGTTCCCGGCCGCCAACCAGTGGAACTCGCCCTCCGCACCCGAGGCCGTGCCCGGGCTCGAGTCGCAGGTCCCCTCCGAGGATCACAACGACGACCCCGCCGAGAACTCGGCTTTGGTGGAGCCGGTGTCGGAGCCGCGCCCTGAGACGGATCAGGCAGCCCGCACAACCTGGCTCACCGCTGGTCCCGGCGGGCACGCCATCGTGGTGGAACCGGTCGGGAGCGCCGCGCGGAGTGGCGCGCTGCCGGTCGAAACGCAGAGCGGCACGGGAAGCGACCGCGTGCCGCGTTCCCGGCAGTCGCCCCTCCCGTCCCACGGGTGGAACTCGTCGGCGGATCAGGCCGAGGAGCTCGACCCGCTCTACCTCGTGTTCGACGGTAAGACGATCACGCGCCTGAAGTCGTTGAGCGAGGCTCCCGCGGCGGATGTCCTGCCCTGGCGTGAATGGCGGGGCCTGCCTTCCGACGTTCAGGTGGCCGAGACCGGCGGTACGGAAGCGGGGGATGGCCAGGGCGCCGTGCCCGCGGCTCTGTTCCCCACTCATGGGTGGAATTCCCCCCCGGTCAAGGACGCGGAGGCGTCCTCGGGTACGGCGGGCGACTCCGCCGCCGTCCTGAGCCCTGGCCCCTCAGCCGTGACGTCGCCGTTGGGCACGGCCCCTGACGCTCCGGGCTGGATTCGCTCCCGGATCCGCTACCTGGAGGAGGCGGAGTTCTTTGAGAACAACCTGGCCGTTCATCTGATCCAGCTCAAGGAGGTCAACGAGGAGTTCGGCAAGATGACGCGTGCCGCATGGCGGCACGCGATGAGCGCGGGCGCGGACCTGAGGCTGTTCGGCACCTCGAACGCAGGACAGCCTGGTGCGGTCGGCAACTACTGGGTCGACCTTGCGCGTGTGGCCAACTCTGGCAGTCTGCGCGAGCGGATGGCCTTCATGTTCGAGGGCCTGAGCTCCCAGTTGATCCCCAACCTCCTCGGCGGCCCGGAACAGCGCCCGCAGAAGCTCATGGACCAATATGAGATCCGGGATCACCCCGCAAACAGAGCACCTGACGTCTGGGTGCGCCTCGAGGAGGCCGAAGCGCGGTACACGGCGGCAAAGCGCGCCGTGCAAAGTGGTCGGCAGGATCTGATCGCGCATCTGCCGGCGCTGAAAGTGGCGTACCAGCAGGCTGTGGAGGGGGTGGGCACCGGGATTCCGGTAGATGACGTGCGGCCCCCGCTGAGCGAGGCGGAGCGGGAGTTCATCGGCGGCAGGGAGACCCTGCCGTGGGTCTACGCAACCAGCTACATCAACATGCCGCTCTGGGTTGATCTGCACCCGGCGTCCGAGGACACCGGCGGTTTGGTCAGGACGGGGATATCGGGCTCCACCTACCGGTTTATGCACCACGCGATCCGGATGAACCAGCAATGGGGGCTGAACCTGGATCTCGGGCTGGTCAGGCTTGGCGTGCTCAGCGGCCAGCTGCCTCGCCCCTTCCGCCACGAGACTGAAGTGGCTCGAGGGGGGCATCACACCTTCCACGAGGTGATGCTGGGCGCGCAGATCGCCCTGGATGAACTGCCCGGCCACGATCCGGCCCTCGACTATGCCGACGACCTGTACCGGTACCGGAACATCCACCCGCTGACCGAGGACGACCTGCGCGAGAACGTCGCGCGCGACGGCAAGTTCCCCGACGAACACGCCCTGGAAGCGTGGCACGAGAACCACACGGAGGCGTTGGACCAAGAGCGCGACAATCAGGGGTGGAATTCTACGCCGGTCCAGGACGCGGAGGCGTCCTCGGGTCCGAACGCCGTCGCCGGTACATACAGTACCGACCTCACCGCTGTCGCCGACCCTGACGCTCCGAACCCGCCCGCCGGCTCGAAGCCGCTCACCATCGTGGACTCGGTCGCCGCCGTGCTCTTTGGTGCGGAGCCCGACCTCGCCACGGAGCGGTCGGACACACCCGAAGACACGTCTGCTGGCGAGGGTTTGTTCGCGGGGCCGATGGGCTCGGGAGAGGAGTTGTCGGACCAGTCACTCTCAGTCGAGGACGGCGCTGTAGTGGGGGCTGGCCTGGTCTTCCCGAGGCCTTCCGAGGGCGGACTGCGGGCCACGGGCCTTGCGTTGGAGGAGTTCGCCGCGCGCTTCGGTGCTTATTACGGCCTGCCGCAATGGGAGCAGTACAGCGAGGAGCACGAGAAGGGGATCGGTCAGGTCCTGGCCGCTGACCCGAAGGTCGTTCAGCAGGCTCGTGCCGCGGTCGGCCA
>NZ_JBJDQL010000128.1:0-2472 GCF_044903305.1 Streptomyces sp. NPDC019531
TTCCCGTTCGGGTTCAGCGGCAGCCCCTCCAGCACCACAAACGCCGCGGGCACCATGTAGTCCGGGACCCGCTCACACACCCACCCCCGCACCACGTCGGCCAGCCTGCGCTCACGTCGGCCCCTGGTCGGCGTGTTCACCCAGGATGTCAGGGGTGTCCCGGCCGGTTGCGCCGGGGCATACAGGTCCACCGGCGCGCCCGGTCGCAGCAGCGGTGCCGTCACGAACACGGCGTCCAGGGATTGCGGGTCAGTGGCCGACCAGGTGCACCCCACCCAGTATCCGAGTTCTTCACCCAGAGTGTGGAGGGTCTCCGGTGTCGCAGCGTCCCCGGTCGGCGAAGGGTCAGACAGGGGGGTGCCGTTCTCCAGGGCGCTCAGGGCTGCGGAGTCGTCGAGGAGTCGCTGGTTGGGTATTGCGCTGACTCGGAGGCCGGCCGGTTTGGCCGCCGTCAGGTATTGCCGCAAGGCGGTGAGGCCATCCTCGTGTTCCGGCCATTCCCACTGGTCTTGCTCGACCGGCTGCGCGGTCACCGGCTGTGTGCGCAGGACGACGTCGTAGCGGTATCGCGTCAGCTCGTTGTCGGAGTGTCCGCGCTTGAGGTGGATCTCCGTCGCGGTCACGCCCAGGCGTTCCTGCAGGGCGGTGAAGAACTCCGGGTCGATCAGCAGCTCTTCTTCGTCGGCGAGGGCTCGCTCCACTGCCCGGTTGATCACGGCGGTGTCGGTCGGTGTCGGGTGGCGGTGGGTCTGCACGCCTGCTGCCATGTGCCGCGCGAGCCGGAGGTTGCGCACGTCGCCCACGAACACCGACCCGCCCGGCGCCACCAGGTCCGTGATCCGCGTCAGCACTTCCACCAGGTAGTCCGCGCCCGGGAAGTACTGCACGACGGAGTTGATCACGACCGTGTCGAAATATCCTGCGGGCAGTCCCCCGGTGTCGTCCGCCGGCTGGGTCCGCAGGGTTACCCGGCCTGTGAGGTCCGGGTCTTCGTTCACCCGGGCCGTGAGCGTCTCGATGGCCGGAGCCGAGAAGTCCGTCGCCCAGTACGTTTCACATCGCGGTGCCAGCTGCGACAGCAGCAGGCCACTGCCGACACCGATCTCCAGCACCCGGCGGGGCCGCAGGGACATGACCCGCTCGACCGTGGTGTCCCGCCATTCCCGCATCTCCGCCAACGGGATCGACTCACGGGTGTAACTGCTGTTCCAGCCCGAGAAGTCCTCACCCCACGGCGCCGGGTCGGAGGAGGCGTACTGCTCGTCGTAGATGGCGCGCCAGTCTCCGACCTGCTCCCTGGCTACCTCCCCGCCATCGCCGTGGGTGTCGGTGTCGGGAGTGACGTAGGCGACGAGCCGCTTGTCCGCTTCCCGGTCCTCACGCACCACGAGCGCGGCCTGTCCCACTCCCGGACAACCTGCCAGCACCGACTCGATCTCTCCCAGTTCGATCCGGTACCCGCGGACCTTGACCTGGTCATCCACCCGGCCGGCGAACTCCAGGTTGCCGTCCTTACGCCATCGCACCACATCCCCGGTGCGATACATCCGCGAACCGGCCGGACCGAACGGATCCGCCACAAACCGCCCTGCGGTCAGCGCCGCACGATTCCAGTACCCCCGTGCCAGGCCCGCACCGGCCGCATACAGCTCGCCGGCCACTCCAGGCGGTACCGGGTTGAGCCCCGCATCCAGCACATACATCCGCGTGTTCGACAGCGGACGGCCGATCGGCGGTGGTGTGGTCGCATCCGGGGTCAGTGGATCGCTGGTGGTGACGCACACTGTTGCTTCGGTGGGCCCGTAGGCGTTGATCATCCGGTGTTCTGGTGACCATGCGGCCACCAGCTCCGCCGAACAGGCCTCGCCCGCCACGACCAGTGTGGTGCCGGTCGGCAGGCCATCCGGTACCGACAGGGTGGCCAGGGCGGAGGGTGGCAGCGTGACATGCGTGACCGCGTGTTCCCGGACCAGGTCCGTCAAGGGGGCACCCGGCAGCAACTGCTCGGCCGACGCCACCACCAACGCCGCACCCGACAGCAAACCTGCGCACAACTCCCAGAACGCCGCGTCAAAGCTCGGGGAAGCGAACTGCAACATCCGGCTACCGGCACCCACTCCCAGCCGGCTCCGCTGCGAGGCAACGAGGTTCGCCACCCCGCGATGACTCACCACCACACCCTTGGGTGTGCCGGTCGACCCAGACGTGTAGATCACATATGCCGGGCTCAGGACGGTGAGTGGATCGCGCCGGTCCGAATCGACCAGATCGGCGGCATCAACACCGTCCAGCGCCACATCGTCCAGGACCACCGTCGCCACGTTCCGCGGCAGCGCCGACGCAACGTCCGCTGCTGTGATGGCAAGGACCGGTTGTGCGTCGTGGAGCATGAACGCGATGCGTGACGGTGGGTAGTCCGGGTCGATGGGCAGGTACGCGCCTCCCGCCTTGAGCACGGCGAGGACGGCCACG
>NZ_JBJDQL010000129.1:0-2401 GCF_044903305.1 Streptomyces sp. NPDC019531
ACCAACTCGGCCTTCGGCCGTCCCGTCCTCGCCACCCGGCCATCATGCCGAATCAACCCTGACTTACGCAGCGAATTCCAGACTCAGGACACTAGCGCATGACCCCATAACCAATGTCCGCGGTTCGTACGCACTTGGTACGTGATATGTACGGTTCAAGCTAGAGTTGAGGAACAGGAGGTGTTCCATGTCCGAGCTGTTCGACCGGATCGACGCGCTGGTGGCGTCCCGGGCTCCGCTGCCGCCGCCAGCGGAGCGCAAGCGGCTGCGCACTGCCCACGGCCTGACCCTGGATGAGGTTGCGGCCGCTCTGGAGGTTCGGCGGGCGACCGTTAGTGGCTGGGAGTCCGGCAAGACGGAGCCGCGGCCGCCGGAGCGCGACGCGTACGCCCGCCTGCTCAGCAAGCTCGCAGAGCTCTACCCCGCCGACCCCAACTCCGCAGCGCCCGCTGTGGACACGGCCGTCCCGGAGACGTCCGCGAACGCCCCCGCCCCGGCTTCGGGAGCGCGGACCGTATCCACGGGCCCGGACTCCGAGGCTGCGGTCACGACGACCGATCAGAACACCCAGTCCAGCCCCACCCGCGAGTCCGCTCCGGCCGCCGCGTCGCGTCCGGCCGTCCCCGTCAGGCCGTCGTCGACGCCGCGTCGCCCGGCCGCCAGGAAGACCGCCCCGGCGAACACCCCGGCTGGTTCCGACCCCCGTTTCGCCAATGGTCCGCTCGCGGTCATCGACGTCGACGCCGACGGCCAGGTCCTCGCGTACTGCACCGGTGGCCTGGTCCTGGACGTGCCCGCCAAGTCGATCCCGTCCCTGGTGGAGTGGACGCTCAAGGAAGCCAGGCTCGGGGCGCCGAAGCTGTCCGGGCCGGGCAAGGATGCCGACCCGCTGCTGATGCTCACCGAGGCCGCGCTGGAGCGCTACGGCCTGCCAGCCACCCTCACGGACGAGGAGCGGCTCGTCGGGCGGATCCCCGAGGGCCACAAGGCCATCAAGCAGCTGGTCCGTGCGGAGTGGAAGCTGACCAAGCGCGGGTTCGGGCCGTGGGCGCGGATCTACCGCCCCGCGACCGGTTCGGAGCGGGCCTGCGTTCAGCTGTGCATCCCGTCGTGGAACGCGCTGGACACCCGGCACTGGGGCGAGGCCGCCCAGCTCCCGCCGGCGGAACTCGCGCGCGTGCTGGGCGTGTACGCGTCCCGGGTGATGACCCCGCGCGGATCGACCGCGGTGACCGGCCTGGAGCTGATGACCGCGCTGCACCCGCCGACACGGGCCTCCGAGCCGGACGCCGACGGCAAGCGGCACTCCGAGCACAACCCCGGCTCGCTGGGGAAGGATCCGGTGGACTGCGCGCCGTGCGAGGCCCCCGACGGGCACCCGCTCCTGAAGGATCTGCCGCGCTTCCACGTGCGGGGACCTGCGGAGAAGTTGTTCGAGGAGGCGTACGACTGGGCGCGGCCGATGACGGATGCCGAGTGCACCCTGCGGCACCTGGTCGGCATCGACGTGAACATGGCCTTCGCGGCGGGCGCCAACGGCCTGGTCGTCGGCCTCGGTGCGCCGACGCACGTCAAGGCGCCGGTGTTCGACGCGAAGCTGCCCGGCTCGTGGCTAGTTGACCTGTCGCATGTGGACCTGTCGCGGGTGAAGGTCGGCAAGGACACGTGGGCGGAGTTGGACGCGAGTCTGCTGCCCAGCCCGTTCACGCCGAAGGGCGAGCGCCCCGAGGGACCGGCCTGGTACGCGACGCCCACCGTCGCGTATGCGGTGGAGCTCGGCTACGACGTCACGCCGATCGAGGCGTACGTCCGTTACGAGAGCGGCCGTTACCTGGACGGCTGGTACAACCGGCTCCGCGACGCCTACCTGGCCACGATGGCCGACCTCGGTGTGGATGCCGACCTGGCGCCGGCCGACTTCCTCGCCGCGATGGGCGGCTACAAGGAGCGTGACCCGGAGCTGGCGATCGTCGTCTCCGCGGTCAAGGCAACGGTCAAGGGCGGTCTGGGCAAGCTGCGCGAGCGGCCCCGGGGTGAGGGCTGGCGGCCGGGCGAGCCGTGGCGGGCGCTGTCCCGCCCGACGTGGCGGCCGGACATCCGCGCGGCGGTCATCTCCCGCACACGGATCAACCTCCACCGGAAGATCGTCAAGCATGCCGTCTTCACCGGCCAGTACCCGATCGCGGTCCTGTCCGACTGCGTCGTGTACGCGGCCGACGGAACGTCGCCGCTGGACTTCCTGCCCTACCGGGACGGCAAGCCGCTGCCTGGCGGCTTCAAGCTCGGCATCAACCCGGGCCTGGTCAAACACGAAGGCACCCAGGAAGTCCTGTGGGGCGAAGAGGTCCGCGAGCGGTTCAACGCCCCGGAGCTCAACCTCGCCCGGTACATCAAGGACGGC
>NZ_JBJDQL010000130.1:0-2329 GCF_044903305.1 Streptomyces sp. NPDC019531
CCCGGCGACACGATCGCCCAGGTCGCCGAGTTGCTGGAACGGCACACCACCTCCACGGCCTCGTCATGACCGCACGCACCCCACCAGCCACCGCCGTCACCGGGATCGGTCTGGTCACTGCCGCCGGCATCGGTACCGACGCCACCTGGCAGGGGGTGTGCGCGGGCAAGTCGACCGCCGCCCGGAACCCACTACTGGCCGGCCTGCCCGTGGACATCTCCTGCACGGTGCCGGGCTTCTCCCCACGCGAGCATGTAGGGCGGCGCAGTTCTCTGACCCACGACCGATTCATCCAGCTCTCCATCACCGCGGCGCGCGAGGCCGTCGCCGATTCCGGCCTGGACCCGAAGACGTGGGACGGCGCACGGGTCGGGGTGGTCGTGGGGTGCGGTCTGGGCGGCGTGGCGACGTGGGAGACCCAGCACCGGCGGATGTTGGAGCAGGGGCCCCAGGCGGTGTCCGCGCTGCTGGTCCCGATGCTGGTGCCCAACATGGTCGCCGGTCACCTGGCCATGGACCTGCGGGCCACGGGCCCCAACCTCGTCACGGCGACGGCCTGCGCGTCCGGGGCAACGGCCATCGGCACGGCGCTGCAGCTGCTGCGCGACGACAGCTGCGACGTCGTGATCGCGGGAGGCGGCGAAGCCGGAGTGAGCCCCCTCATGGTGACCGGCTTCGCCCAGATGGGTGCGCTGTCGAGGCGTCTCGACGAACCCTGCGCCGCCTCCCGACCGTTCGACGCGGACCGCGACGGATTCGTCATCGGCGAGGGCAGCGGCATGCTGGTCCTGGAGCGGGAGGCGGACGCACGGGCCCGTGGAGCACGCGTCCGCGCGAAAGTGGCCGGATACGGAGCATCGGCCGACGCCCACCACATGACCGCCCCGGATCCCGAGGGAACCGGCGTCGTCCAGGCCCTGCACACAGCGTTGGCCGCGGCGGACGTCATGCCCGACGAGGTCGATCACGTCAACGCCCACGGCACGTCCACGCCGTTGAACGACGCCGCGGAGGCAGGGGCACTGCGCAAGGTCCTCGGTGAGGGTGCCGCCGTGACATCGGCCAAGGGCGTCATCGGCCACACGCTGGGAGCGGCCGGTGCGATCGAGGCGGCGCTGACCGTGCTCACCGTCCAGCACGGGGCCGTTCCTCCGACGGCCAACCTCCAACGGCTGGACCCCGGAATCGAGTTGGACGTGGTCACCGGGTCCCCGCGCGGGTGCGACGTAGAGGTAGCGGTGAGCAACTCGTTCGGCTTCGGCGGCCAGAACGCCGTCCTGGTCTTCACAGCCGCGTGAGCCGGCGACCGCGGCCGACGGATCTTGTCCGGAAACACCCCCGGCCAGTCGGCCATGACATCGGAAGAATCCGACAGGTGACCAAACGAATCCTCATTCTTCAGCGCATCGTCGGCGTCCTCTACATCATCGCGGGCGTCGGCAAGTTCTTCCCGGAAATCGAGTCGGTGGAGCAGCGCCTCGACGACGCCGCCGACGCCAACGACGGCATCGCCGTGATCGGTGACTTCACCGAGTGGCTCGCCACGTACCCGACGGGCGTTACCGTCTTCGTCGCGGCCGCGATGATAGTCAGCGGCCTGGTGCTGATCCGTAACCGGGAGCTGGTGCTCGCCGCGCTCTACGGACAGTTGGTGATGCTGGTCTGCTTCGTGATCATCCTCGTCAGCAGCGTGCCCCAGATCCTCGTGCTCGACGCCGCGTTCTTCGCCGCCGCCATCTATCTGATCGTGGCACACCGCCGTGCACCGGCCGGGTCCAGCCGCATCCCCGCCGAAGCCAGGACGGACACCGAAACGTAAAGGCCCGATGCCCATGTCCTTCACCGTTCCCCACGCCGAACTCGATCGCCTGGAGAAACAGGTTCAGAGCGCGCTGCGCACCGCCGAAGACGGCGCTCTGGACATCCTCGGCCATGGCGAGGTCACCCTGGTGCTCCGGCTGCGGACCGACGATGGCGCCTTTGCCTGCAAACGGCTGCCGGTCTTCCCCGACCGCGCACGCTTCGAACGCTACCGACGTGGCCTCGACGAGTACCTGCAACGCCTCACGGACAGCGGCCTGAACGTCGCGGACACGCAGTTGTGGCACGCCCATCAACCGGCCGGGCGGATCGTGGCGTACTGCGTGCAACGCGAGCTGCCGGAGCGGCGACTGTGCTCCCGGCTCCTGCACACCGAGGACGAGACGTGGGCCAAGGACTTCTTCTCCCGCTTCCTCGACAAGGTGGACCGAACCGTGTCCCCTTCGCTGGGGCTGGACGCCCAGGCGTCCAACTGGGTCGACGTCGGAGGTGAGTTGGTGTACCTGGA
>NZ_JBJDQL010000131.1:0-2002 GCF_044903305.1 Streptomyces sp. NPDC019531
AACTCACTCTCCACAAGATGCTGACCCGGCTGCAACGCACGCGTCGTGATCAGCTCAAGCAACGCTCCGTAGACACGGTCGCGCAGTGGACCGGGACGCTCAAGCCTGGGCACCGTCCCGTACGGCAGTCCGGTCGTCGGCAACATCGCGGTCCCTCCTGTACAGCGTCGTCGCTGCAGATGAGAGCCAATTATGAATTGGTTTTCGCCTACAGTCTACGGCGCACAACCGCTGTCGGCCCAGGCCGGACGGGGCAGTACGGGGCCACACGCGGTCACGTATCGGCAGCTCACGGGCCCTGGTGTCGTCACGACCCTTGCTGGGTACTCTCTCCATCCTGTAGACAATATTCAGTCGACAAAGTCGGCAGTTCCTCGGTCACCCTCACCGAACGGAGCTCCCACCCATGAAAGTCGCAGTCCTCGGCGCCGGTGCGATCGGCGCCTACGTGGGCGCAGCACTGCATCGCGCCGGCGCAGATGTGCATCTCGTCGCGCGCGGCCCGCACTTGAAGGCCATGCGCAGTCACGGCGTCCAAGTCCTCAGCCCCCGGGGTGACTTCACCGCCCATGCCCACGCCACCGACGACCCGGTCGAGATCGGCCCGGTCGACTTCGTCTTCCTCGGACTGAAGGCCAACTCGTACGCGGCGTGCGGGCCGCTCATCGAGCCCCTTCTCCATGACAGTACGGCGGTCATCGCGGCCCAGAACGGCATCCCCTGGTGGTACTTCCACCAGCACGGCGGCCCGCACGACGGCCACCGCATCGAGAGTGTGGACCCGAAGGGTGCGGTCAGTGCGGTGCTCGCGCCCTCCCGGGCCATCGGGTGTGTCGTCTACGCGGCCACCGAGCTCGAAGGCCCCGGTGTCGTACGGCACTTGGAAGGCACCCGGTTCTCCATCGGCGAGCCCGACCGCAGCCTGTCTCCCCGGTGTCTCGCCTTCAGCGAGGCCATGCGGGCAGGCGGCCTCAAGGCCCCGGTCGAGGAGAACCTGCGCGACGACATCTGGCTCAAGCTGCTCGGCAACATCTCCTTCAACCCGATCAGCGCGCTGGCCCGCGCCACCATGCGGCAGATGTGCCTGCACGGCGGCACCCGCAAGGTCATCGAGACCATGATGGCGGAGACACTGGCCGTCGCCGAGGCCCTCGGCTGCACGGTCGGTGTCTCCATCGAACGCCGGCTGGCCGGCGCCGAACGCGTCGGTGACCACCGCACCTCCACCCTCCAGGACCTGGAGCGCGGCAAGCCGCTCGAACTCGATGTCCTCCTCACCGCGGTCATCGAGCTGGCGGAGATCACCGGCGTGGACGTGCCCACGCTCCGCACCGTCCACGCTCTCTCCGACCTCCTCGCTCTCCGGTCCGCCGCATGACGGAACTGAGCACCACCCATGTCATCGGTGCCGGCGATCGGCTCCGGCCGAACGTCGGCACCGAGGTTCCGATGACCCATGCGATCGGCCGGGCGATCACCCAAGCGGGCCTGCTCGACCGGGAGTCGTACAACACCCTTCTTCGAAAGGGTGGTTGGGCATCGTCGCTTCGGCGTGCCGAGTGCGTCGAGCTGAGCCCGGAGGACGGCGAGCGTCACGGGGTGATGGTCGGCGAAGTGGTGCAGGTCGCCTCCCGGCGGGGTTCGACGACGGCACCGGTGTGGGTGGATCCGGCGCTGCGGCCCGGCCTGGCGTTCATGAGCAGCCGTCCACCGGCGAGGACGGAGGCCAACTGGCCTGCGGCCAGGGTGCGTTGTCCGGTCGTGGGGGCGGTGGAGGCGGTGGAGTTCGAGGCCGCCGTCGTCCGGATAGAGAAGTTGCCCGTCGTGGCGATACGGAACTGAGGCCGGTCATGGGACGAGTCACGGAACGACGCAGGGTGATCCGCATCCGCGACGGGGCGGTCTCGTCCCGCCCCGACACACTGGTCGCCGAGGAACCCCTGGAGATCCGCCTCAACGGCAAACCCCTCGCCATCACCATGCGCACCCCCGGCGACGACTT
>NZ_JBJDQL010000132.1:0-1953 GCF_044903305.1 Streptomyces sp. NPDC019531
TCGCTGTTAAAAGGACAATTACAAACAGGAATCGAATGCAACCGGCGCAGGAACACTGCCAGCGCATCAACAATATTTTCACCTGAATCAGGATATTCTTCTAATACCTGGAATGCTGTTTTCCCGGGGATCGCAGTGGTGAGTAACCATGCATCATCAGGAGTACGGATAAAATGCTTGATGGTCGGAAGAGGCATAAATTCCGTCAGCCAGTTTAGTCTGACCATCTCATCTGTAACATCATTGGCAACGCTACCTTTGCCATGTTTCAGAAACAACTCTGGCGCATCGGGCTTCCCATACAATCGATAGATTGTCGCACCTGATTGCCCGACATTATCGCGAGCCCATTTATACCCATATAAATCAGCATCCAGGTTGGAATTTAATCGCGGCCTCGAGCAAGACGTTTCCCGTTGAATATGGCTCATAACACCCCTTGTATTACTGTTTATGTAAGCAGACAGTTTTATTGTTCATGATGATATATTTTTATCGGCACTGTTGCAAATAGTCGGTGGTGATAAACTTATCATCCCCTTTTGCTGATGGAGCTGCACATGAACCCATTCAAAGGCCGGCATTTTCAGCGTGACATCATTCTGTGGGCCGTACGCTGGTACTGCAAATACGGCATCAGTTACCGTGAGCTGCAGGAGATGCTGGCTGAACGCGGAGTGAATGTCGATCACTCCACGATTTACCGCTGGGTTCAGCGTTATGCGCCTGAAATGGAAAAACGGCTGCGCTGGTACTGGCGTAACCCTTCCGATCTTTGCCCGTGGCACATGGATGAAACCTACGTGAAGGTCAATGGCCGCTGGGCGTATCTGTACCGGGCCGTCGACAGCCGGGGCCGCACTGTCGATTTTTATCTCTCCTCCCGTCGTAACAGCAAAGCTGCATACCGGTTTCTGGGTAAAATCCTCAACAACGTGAAGAAGTGGCAGATCCCGCGATTCATCAACACGGATAAAGCGCCCGCCTATGGTCGCGCGCTTGCTCTGCTCAAACGCGAAGGCCGGTGCCCGTCTGACGTTGAACACCGACAGATTAAGTACCGGAACAACGTGATTGAATGCGATCATGGCAAACTGAAACGGATAATCGGCGCCACGCTGGGATTTAAATCCATGAAGACGGCTTACGCCACCATCAAAGGTATTGAGGTGATGCGTGCACTACGCAAAGGCCAGGCCTCAGCATTTTATTATGGTGATCCCCTGGGCGAAATGCGCCTGGTAAGCAGAGTTTTTGAAACGTAAGGCCTTTGAATAAGACAAAAGGCTGCCTCATCGCTAACTTTGCAACAGTGCCGAATTTAGCGCGGTCGCTAAACATTTCGGCACCACCCAGGTGCTGCACGATATCAATCTGAAAATTGATGCCGGTGAATACCGGCTGGCTGCCGACGATCCGGATGAGGAGAACACCCTCGCCACGGCAGTTTTCACCCTCGATGCCAACCACGTCAGGTGGCAAATTTTCGACATTAACCGCGACGATGCTAAATTTCAGGGAGAAGTGCGTGGGTGAGATAGCCGGTCGTCAGTCATAAAGGGCAGGGTAGTACCGTTGGCCCGGCGTTCGATAGTACCGTCCGGATACTGCCAGATATCGGCGTCCAGGGAGATGTCCTGAAGCGCGGTGTCCGGAATTTCAGGTTTGTGTCTCTACAAAGACTAACTATCAGAAAAACTCATCGAGCATCAAATGAAACTGCAATTTATTCATATCAGGATTATCAATACCATATTTTTGAAAAAGCCGTTTCTGTAATGAAGGAGAAAACTCACCGAGGCAGTTCCATAGGATGGCAAGATCCTGGTATCGGTCTGCGATTCCGACTCGTCCAACATCAATACAACCTATTAATTTCCCCTCGTCAAAAATAAGGTTATCAAGTGAGAAATCACCATGAGTGACGACTGAATCCGGTGAGAATGGCAAAAG
>NZ_JBJDQL010000133.1:0-1856 GCF_044903305.1 Streptomyces sp. NPDC019531
GAGCATCTCGTGGAAGTCCTCAACCCGGCACGGTCACTGTCCCACCATCCCCTCTTCCAGGTGATGCTGGCCCTGCAGAACGCCCCCCACGGCACGTTCCAGCTTCCCGGCCTGGACGTGACACCGCAACCGGCGCCCACCCGGACAGCGAAGCTCGACCTGGCGTTCCATCTGACCGAGCGGTTCACACCCGACGGCGCACCCGCGGGTGTGCGGTGCGAGGTCGAGTTCGCCTCGGACTTGTACGACGCGGACACGGCACGGGCGCTGGCACAGCGGTGGATACAGGTGCTGTACGTGTTGACCGGCGATCCCACACAACGGGTCAGTGACGTGGACGTGCTGCTGCCCGGTGAGCGGCGACTACTGGTGGAGTGGAACGACACCGACGTGTCCCTGCCGCAGGTCTCGGTGCCGGTGTGGTTCGAGGAGCAGGTGGCCCGCACGCCGGACGCGATCGCGGTGCGGCAGGACCGGGCTGTGAGTTACGCGGAACTGGATTCGCTGGCGAACTCCGCTGCCCGGCAACTGATCCAGGCGGGCATCGAGCCCGAGGACCGGGTCGGGGTGCTGATGGATCATTCGATTCGGTCGGTGGTCGCGGTGCTTGGCGTACTCAAGGCCGGTGGTGCTTATCTGCCGCTGGACGGGCGGGCGCCTGTGGATCGGTTGCGGCTGGTCCTTGGTGAGGCGCAGGCGAGGGTGTTGCTGACTGATCCGTCCTGGGAGGCGACGGCGCGCCAGATCCACGATGAGGTGATCACGCTCGACGAGTTGACTGGCTCCGAGGCGCCGGACGTCGTCGTACGGCCGGACAATCTGGCGTACGTCATGTACACCTCGGGCTCGACCGGGGTGCCCAAGGGGATCGCGGTTCGGCACCGGGATGTGCTGGCGCTGGCTCTGGACGACGCGTTTGCCGGGGGTGGGCATGAGCGGGTGTTGCTGCACTCGCCGCTGGCGTTCGACGCGTCCACGTACGAGCTGTGGGTGCCGCTGCTCAATGGCGGGACGGTGTGTGTGGGGCCCGCCGGTGTGCTGGAGCCGGAACGGTTGCAGGTGCTGGTCAACGAGTACCGGCTGACCGGGATCTTTCTGACCGTTGGGCTGTTCTGGCTGTTCGCCCAGGACGATGCCGGGTGCTTCAGCGGGCTGCGTGAGGTGTGGACAGGCGGGGATGTGGTCCCGGCCGGCGCGGTTCGCCAGGTGCTGGCTGCGTGCCCGGGACTGGTTGTGGTGGATGTCTACGGGCCGACCGAGACGACCACGTTTGCCACGCGGCGGGCGCTGGTCGATGTGGTGCCGGACAGTGTGCCGATCGGTCGGCCGCTGGACAGTATGCGGGCCTATGTGCTGGATGCCGAGTTGCGGCCCACACCGACCGGGGTGGCCGGGGAGTTGTGCCTGGCCGGGGTTGGCGTGGCGCGTGGGTATCTGGGCGCGCCGGGTCAAACCGCGCAGCAGTTTGTGGCCGATCCGTTCTGGCCCGCCGGCAGCCGGATGTATCGGACCGGGGATCTGGCCCGATGGACCGGGGACGGCGAGTTGGAGTTCGTGGGACGGGTCGATAACCAGGTGAAGGTCCGTGGGTTCCGGATCGAGCTGGGGGAGATCGAGTCGGTGCTGGCGGGTTGTCCGGGGGTGGGGCAGGTCTCGGTCGTGGTCCGTGAGGACCGGGAACAGGACAAACGCCTGGTCGCCTACGTCATACCCGACACCGGTGACGGCGGTACCGGCGGTACCGGCGGCGTGAGTGTGGATGTGGTGCGGGGGTGGGTGTGTGAGCGGGTCCCGGACTACATGGTGCCCGCGGCGTTTGTGGTGCTGGAGGGGCTGCCGCTGAACCCGAACGGGAA
>NZ_JBJDQL010000134.1:0-1834 GCF_044903305.1 Streptomyces sp. NPDC019531
CCCGAAAAGTGCCACTTGCGGAGACCCGGTCGTCAGCTTGTCGTCGGTTCAGGGCAGGGTCGTTAAATAGCCGCTTATGTCTATTGCTGGTTTACCGGTTTATTGACTACCGGAAGCAGTGTGACCGTGTGCTTCTCAAATGCCTGAGGTTTCAGCAAAAAACCCCTCAAGACCCGTTTAGAGGCCCCAAGGGGTTATGCTAGTTATTGCTCAGCGGTGGCAGCAGCCTAGGTTAATTAAGCTGCGCTAGTAGACGAGTCCATGTGCTGGCGTTCAAATTTCGCAGCAGCGGTTTCTTTACCAGACTCGAGTACTTACTTAAATGTTATCAGCCGGCCGGGCCCGCCGCGTCCAGGGCCCGCAGTACGTCGCTGACCAGGTCCTCGGTGTCCTCGGCGCCCGCGGAGAAGCGGATGAAACCCTCCGGCACCGCGTCGCCTCCCCACCGTCCGCGCCGCTCCGCGGTGGACCGTACGCCGCCGAAACTGGTGGCGTCCTCGACCAGGCGCAGGGCGCTCATGAACCGTTCCGCGTGCCGGCGGTCGGGCAGGGTGAAGGAGACGACCGAGCCGAAGCCGGCCATCTGCCGGGCGGCGGTCTTGTGGGAGGGGTCCGAGGGCAGCCCCGGGTAGCGCAGCCCGGTGACCTCGCCGCGGCCGGCCAGCGCTTCGGCGACGGCCAGGGCGTTGGCCCACTGGCGCTGGGCGCGCAGCTGGATGGTGGCCAGGGAACGGTGGGCGAGCCAGGCCTCCATGGGACCAGGGATCGCGCCGACGATCTTGCGCCAGCGGCGGACGGCCGCGGCGAGCTCGGGGTCGCGGCAGACGACGTAGCCGAGCAGCAGATCACCGTGGCCGGTCAGGCCCTTGGTGCCACTGGCGACGGAGAAGTCGGCGCCGAGTTCCAGGGGCCGCTGGCCGAGCGGGGTGGCCAGGGTGTTGTCGACGGCGACGAGCGTGCCGCCGGCGTGGGCGGCCTCGACCAGGCGGCGTACGTCGCAGACGTCGAGTCCCGGGTTGGAGGGGGTTTCGATCCACAGCAGCCGGGCGCCTTCGAGAGCGCCGAGCTGGGCGTCGTTCCCGGTCGGTGCGGTGCGTACGCGGACCCCGTAGGCCTCCAGCTGCTCCCGGAGCAGGGGCAGCGCCTGGTAGCCGTCGTCGGGGAGGACGACGGTGTCGCCGGTGCGCGTCTGGGAGAGGAGGACGGCGGAGATCGCGGCCATCCCGGAGGCGAAGACGACGGTCTGCGCGCCGTCCGCGCCGGGCGCCTCCAGCTCCCCGATGGCCCGCTCCAGCAGCGTCCAGGTGGGGTTGGTGTCGCGGCCGTACGTGTACGGGCCCTCGACGTCGCCCGGGAGGTGGAAATGCGCGGCGAAGACGGGGCCGGGCAGGGGCGGTTCGTTCTTGACGGGCTCGGGCAGTCCGGCGCGCACGGCGCGGGTGCCGTCGCCGATCCGGTCGGTCCCGGCCTGGTCTGGGGTGCGGTCGGTCACCGACTGGAAATAGAGGTTTTCGTCCCCCGGATCCTGGCTGTGGTGATGATGGTGATGGCTGCTGCCCATGGTATATCTCCTTATTAAAGTTAAACAAAATTATTTCTACAGGGGAATTGTTATCCGCTCACAATTCCCCTATAGTGAGTCGTATTAATTTCCTAATGCAGGAGTCGCATAAGGGAGAGCGTCGAGATCCCGGACACCATCGAATGGCGCAAAACCTTTCGCGGTATGGCATGATAGCGCCCGGAAGAGAGTCAATTCAGGGTGGTGAATGTGAAACCAGTAACGTTATACGATGTCGCAGAGTATGCCGGTGTCTCTTATCAGACCGTTTCC
>NZ_JBJDQL010000135.1:0-1820 GCF_044903305.1 Streptomyces sp. NPDC019531
AGTGGTGGACGGTTCACGAGTGAGAATGCAGGCATGAGTAGCGATACACACGTGGGAAACGTGTGCGCCGATTGACTAAGGGTTCCTGGGTCAAGCTGATCTGCCCAGGGTAAGTCGGGACCTAAGGCGAGGCCGACAGGCGTAGTCGATGGATAACCGGTTGATATTCCGGTACCCGCTGTGAAGCGTCAAACATCGAACCAGGCGATGCTAAGTCCGTGAAGCCGCCCCGGAGCCTTCGGGCAAGGGGGAGTGGTGGAGCCGGCGAACCAGACTTGTAGTAGGTGAGTGATGGGGTGACGCAGGAAGGTAGTCCAGCCCGGGCGGTGGTTGTCCCGGGGTAAGGGTGTAGCCCGTCATCTAGGTAAATCCGGATGGCACGAGGGTGAGACCTGATGCCGAGCCGATTGTGGTGAAGTGGATGATCCTATGCTGTCGAGAAAAGCCTCTAGCGAGTTTCATGGCGGCCCGTACCCTAAACCGACTCAGGTGGTCAGGTAGAGAATACCGAGGCGTTCGGGTGAACTATGGTTAAGGAACTCGGCAAAATGCCCCCGTAACTTCGGGAGAAGGGGGGCCATCACCGGTGATTGAATTTACTTCATGAGCTGGGGGTGGCCGCAGAGACCAGCGAGAAGCGACTGTTTACTAAAAACACAGGTCCGTGCGAAGCCGTAAGGCGATGTATACGGACTGACGCCTGCCCGGTGCTGGAACGTTAAGGGGACCGGTTAGTCACATTTCGGTGTGGCGAAGCTGAGAACTTAAGCGCCAGTAAACGGCGGTGGTAACTATAACCATCCTAAGGTAGCGAAATTCCTTGTCGGGTAAGTTCCGACCTGCACGAATGGCGTAACGACTTCTCGACTGTCTCAACCATAGGCCCGGTGAAATTGCACTACGAGTAAAGATGCTCGTTTCGCGCAGCAGGACGGAAAGACCCCGGGACCTTTACTACAGTTTGATATTGGTGTTCGGTTCGGCTTGTGTAGGATAGCTGGGAGACTGTGAACTCCGGACGCCAGTTCGGGGGGAGTCGTCGTTGAAATACCAGTCTGGTCGTGCTGGATGTCTAACCTGGGTCCGTGATCCGGATCAGGGACAGTGTCTGATGGGTAGTTTAACTGGGGCGGTTGCCTCCTAAAGAGTAACGGAGGCGCCCAAAGGTTCCCTCAGCCTGGTTGGCAATCAGGTGTTGAGTGTAAGTGCACAAGGGAGCTTGACTGTGAGACCGACGGGTCGAGCAGGGACGAAAGTCGGGACTAGTGATCCGGCGGTGGCTTGTGGAAGCGCCGTCGCTCAACGGATAAAAGGTACCCCGGGGATAACAGGCTGATCTTCCCCAAGAGTCCATATCGACGGGATGGTTTGGCACCTCGATGTCGGCTCGTCGCATCCTGGGGCTGGAGTCGGTCCCAAGGGTTGGGCTGTTCGCCCATTAAAGCGGTACGCGAGCTGGGTTTAGAACGTCGTGAGACAGTTCGGTCCCTATCCGCTGCGCGCGCAGGAATATTGAGAAGGGCTGTCCCTAGTACGAGAGGACCGGGACGGACGAACCTCTGGTGTGCCAGTTGTTCTGCCAAGGGCATGGCTGGTTGGCTACGTTCGGGAGGGATAACCGCTGAAAGCATCTAAGCGGGAAGCCTGCTTCGAGATGAGTATTCCCACCCCCTTTGAGGGGTTAAGGCTCCCAGTAGACGACTGGGTTGATAGGCCGGATCTGGAAGCCCAGTAATGGGTGGAGGTGACCGGTACTAATAGGCCGAGGGCTTGTCCATATTTGCTCGCGTCCACTGTGTTAGTTCTGAGGCAACGACCGT
>NZ_JBJDQL010000136.1:0-1763 GCF_044903305.1 Streptomyces sp. NPDC019531
GCCGGGCAACCACACCACCCAGACCACCCGTCCCACCCGTCACCAACACCGTCCCCTCCAACGACGGCAACGACGGCAACAACTCAGCCGAGACGCCGGGCACCTTCACCAGACGTCCGACGTACACGCGGCCGTCCCGTACCACGGCCTGCGGTTCGGCCAGGACGGCCGCGACGTCCAGCGGACCGTCCGTGTCGACGAGAATCAGGCGCTCGGGGCTCTCCCACTGGGCTGCGCGGACGAAACCCCAGACCGCGGCGCCGGCCGGGTCGATGTCGGCCGAGTCGCCCACGGCCACCGCGCCGTTCGTCACCACCATCAGCTTGGTGTCGGAGAAGCGCTCGTCCGCGAGCCACTGCTGCACCGCCGTCAGAACGCGGTTCAAGGTGGCACGCGTCCCGTCCGGTCCGCAGTCTGCCTGGCGCTCGCAGCGCAGTACGAGCACCTGCGCCTCGACAGCGGTCTGGTTGCCCAACGCCGTGTCCCAGTCCATCGACGCCACGGGTTCGTACGCGGACGACTCGGACGGAACTGAATCCGCGGGCGTCCACTCCATGCGGTACAGCGGCTGTTGCGGGGCGGATGCGGATGCTGCGGGCAGCGGCCGGAACGCGATCGAGTCGATGGTGGCCACCGGCCGGCCCTCGGCATCGGCCACCGCCACCGTCGTACCCCCGGACCCGGAGGGCGTGAGCCTGACCCGCGCAGCTGTTGCTCCGACGGCGTGCAGGGTCACTCCGGACCAGGCGAAGGGCAGCCGGCCGCCGTCCTCGCTGTCGGCGAACGCCGCGTGCAGGCAGGCGTCGAGGAGCGCCGGGTGGATGCCGAAGCTCTCCGCGTCGCCGTGGAGCTGCTCGGGCAGTGCGACCTCGGCGAAGACCGTGTCACCCTGCTTCCACACGCGCTCCAGGCCCTGGAATGCAGCTCCGTACGCCATCCCCGCGTCCGCGAACCGCGCGTAGAGGCCATCCAGATCGAGTGCGTCGGCGCCGATGGGCGGCCACTGGGTCAGCTCAGCCGCGGTGACGCGGCCTGCCTGGGCGGTCAGCGTGCCGGTCGCGTGCAGTGTCCAGGCGAGGTCCGGGTCACCGGCACCGTCTGCACCGTCCGCTCGCGAGTACACCGACACACCGCGGACACCGGACTCCTCCCCGGCTCCCACCACGACCTGGATCTGCACGGCCTCCCGTGCAGTCAGCACCAGCGGAGCCTGAAGGGTGAGTTCCTCCAGTGCGCCGCATCCCACCTGGTCCCCGGCGTGGATGGCGAGCTCGACGAAGCCGGTACCCGGGAAGAGCACCGAGCCCCCAACCACATGATCGGCCAGCCAGGACGCCGCCCCCGCCGAAAGCCGCCCGGTGAGCACGAGCCCACCGGAATCGGCGAGCGAAATGGCCGCGCCGAGGAGGGGGTGATCGGCGGAGTCCAGGCCCGCGGCCGTGACGTCACCGCCGCCGAGACGGGCCTGAACCCAATACCGCCGGCGTTGGAAGGCGTAGGTGGGCAGATCGATACGGGAGGGGTGGGCGTCGTCTTCGGTGTAGAAGGCCTGCCAGTCGACCGGGACACCGGTGACGTACAGGCGGGCCAGCGCCGTCAGCAGGGTGTGGGGTTCGTCCTGGCCTGCGCGCAGACTGGGGACGGCCGTGACGGCTCGGGTGTCGTCAGGGAGGTTCTGCTGCGTCAGCGCCGTCAGGACACCCTGCGGGCCGATCTCCACGAAACGGGTCACGCCGAGGGTGTCCAGGGCGGTGACCGCGTCC
>NZ_JBJDQL010000137.1:0-1746 GCF_044903305.1 Streptomyces sp. NPDC019531
TGGGAGCAGTACAGCGAGGAGCACGAGAAGGGGATCGGTCAGGTCCTGGCCGCTGACCCGAAGGTCGTTCAGCAGGCTCGTGCCGCGGTCGGCCAGTTGTACACGTACCTGGCCCTACGCCACGGGGCGGTCAAGGCCCGTCAGGCGTTCTTCCCCGAGCATCAGGACCCGGCCGACGCACGGGAGGCGATGCGCAGGCTGCGCGACCCCGGCTCGGACGCGAGCCTGTCCGAGCTGATGACGGCGTTCGCCAATGCCGCGTACGCGAACCCGGCCGACGAGTACACGCTGAGCAGGCTGCTGAGCCAACGCGGCGATGGGGCGCGGGCGCGATGGCAGCGGGCGACCAGGTTCATCACCGCGCTGCCGTCCACCATGCGTCGCTGGTTTTCGTTGCGGGGCTGGCCGATCCGCATGCGTACCGGGGCCGTGATCGCGGCACGCCCCGAGTCGGCGCGAGGGCGTGATGCCGCCTGGCTCGCCCAGATGCGCGACCGGCGGGGCCTTCGTGTCGGGCAGAGCGCGGCGCACTCCGCCGCGTGGCTGCTCCAGGTGCACCGGTGGCTGAACGTGCCCGACGGCGACGCTTTGCTGTTCCGTCAGGCGCTGATGGGCTGGCTCCTGCCCTCGGGCGAACACTCCCTGTTCGACGTCCTTGAGGCGTCGCACCAGGCCGGAACGCGGGACGCGGCCGAACCGGACCTCTCCGGGATCGATGCCGCGGGCCTGCACGGCTGGGCGGATGGGAACCTCGACCCACGTGGGCTGCTGGGTGATCCGGAGGTCCGAAAGCGGGTCGGGGCAGAGGTCAGAGAAGCGCTCCTGGAGTCGCTCACGCCGCCGCACCAGCGGATGTACGTGGCCCGGACGACCTGGTTGACCTCGGACGTCACCGGGGAAGGCGCGGGCACGGACGCGTTTTCCCGGATGACCGGCCGGCCCGGCGGCGAAAGCCTCAGCGGGACGGTGCCGCCGCCGTTCCCCCCTGTCCGGCGCGAGAGCCGCGAAGCCCTGGACGACGGGCTGCTGCGTCACGACGACGTCCAGGTTCTCCACGCTGAAACGGCTTACGTTTTTGCGCTGCACCTGGTCAGCGGTTCTGACGCACGGCTGCTCGACGAGCGGTTCGGCGACGGCGTCGAGGGCGCACGGCTGCTGAGGGAGCGGGCACGTGAGGTGGTCGAGGACGCTTTCGCGGCGGCCGGCCGGCCATCGGAGACGGACTTTAGGTCCTCGCTGCCGCTGCTGTTCCTGCGTGACGAGCGGTTCCGGGAACTGGCCCGCCAAGCCGAGGTGCTTATCGGCCAGACGATGCCTGGGGGGCCCGGGACGCAGCTGCCACAGCTTCGGCACGCGCTGACGGAACACGCCGAGCAGCTCGCCGGCAAGCTCCAGGAAGAGCTGGGGGAGCACCGGGAGATGGCGGCCGAGGCGCTGGCCATGATGGCGCCCGTCCATTCCAGCGTGTACTGGACCAGCGAGGCGGCGCACGCCCCGGCCGAGGGCGCACGTCTGATCCTGCCGCGCTTCCACTGGGCGACGACTCGTTTCGACACCGCGCGCGCCCAGGCGCTGGTGCGGGGCGCGGACGCCCGCCCGGCGGTGTGGGAGGCGGAGAATGCCACGGGCCGCGACATCTCCCCGTTCGCCCGCGTTCCCGGCGAGGGCACAGTCCGCTACGCCGCGCCGGTCACCGTCGAGGTCGTCGCACGCGAGGAGCGCCTGGACGCGAACGGGCAGCCGTAC
>NZ_JBJDQL010000138.1:0-1653 GCF_044903305.1 Streptomyces sp. NPDC019531
GGTGTCGGTGTGCGCGGAGCCGTAGCCGTCGAGCCAGGCGTAGTAGGAGCCGGTGCGGGCGGACTCGTCGCTGGAGTTGGTGATCACTCCGCTGGTCGCGGACCAGGTCGAACTGCCGGACTCGAAGCCGTTGTTGCCGAGGAGCTGGGCGGAGGTGCAGGTGCCGCCGTCACCGCCCCCGTCGTCCCCGCCGCCGTCACCGCTCCCGCCGGCCAGCCACTCGGTGGCGTTGAGGGCGAGGGCGGCGTTGGTGGCGCCGGAGTCGTTCCAGCCGTCGTACAGGGTGTTGCCGGACTGTCCGGTGTCGTCGTCGATCGGCGAGCTGTCGCCCCAGAAGGCGACGCGACCGCTGCCGAAGGTGCTCGTCGCGAAGAAGGCGCCGGTGTTGCCGGAGTAACCGGTGCGGTAGAGCAGGCCCTTGACGCCGGAGTTGTCGGCGGGCTTGAGGGTGGCCGTGGTGCCGCTGGCGATCAGGCTCTTGGTGACGGCGCCGAAGGAGCCGTGCAGCACGGGGTCGCCGCTGTCGCTGATGGCGGACGGGTAGTCCGAGCTGATGCTCAGCGAGTCGATGGAGAAACCGAACGGGTCGGTGGAGTCGACGCTGTTGTTGGTCATCAGGTCGTTGAGGATCTCGACCGCGTCCTCACCGTCGTTGTTGCGGTCGGCGCCGGTATGGTCGGAGATCATGAAGAGGCCGCCGCCGTTCTTCACGAAGGTCATGATCGCCGTCTTCTCGGCGGTGGTGAAGAGCGTGTTGGGCTCGGGCAGGACCAGCGTGTCGAAGTTCGACAGGTCGGTGGCCGAGGAACCACCGTAGGTGAGGGCGCTGGTCGCGGTCTTGAGGCTGTAGTCGCCGGTCTTCTGGAGGGCGACGCCCCAGGAGGAGATGGCGCCGGTCCAGTCGGTCTCCGCGGAGGGCGAGGAGTCCTCGCCCAGCGGATCGGGCTGGCTGGTGGAGATGATCCAGTCGGCGTTGCCGGCCGTCTCGGCGTGGGCGTTGTCGAACAGGATCCGGTGCGGGGTGGCAGCGGCGGCGGGGGTGGCGGTGACCTGGACCGCGACCCCGGCGCCGATCAGGGTGAATCCGGCGAGTACCGCGCCGAGTCTGTGGCGGGGTCTGGTGAGCCCTAGCATCCGGCATACCTCCGTGAGGAGTCGGGGAAGGAGTGATGCGGGGAGGAACTACGCGCATAGATACACGACCGAATTGAACGGTACATGACATAAACAAGGCTGAACAGAACCGATCCGGACTGTCCCCGGCTCCAGCGGGCAACCGGACTACATCGGGGGTCATTCGGAAAAGGGGCGGAGATGGAAGTCGACGGCATCATCAGCGCCATCGTGATCGGCATAGTCATCGGTGTCCTGGGCCGGCTCGTGGTTCCGGGCCGTCAGCGCATCGGAATCCTGTGGACCATTCTGGTCGGCATCATTGCCGCGCTGATCGGCTCGGCGATCGCCGGAGCCTTCGACGTGGCCGACACCAAGGGCATCGACTGGGTCGAGTGGCTCATCCAGATCGGTCTCGCCGCGCTGGGTGTGGCGGCGCTGGACCGGTCGAAGGCGCGCCGCTGACGGTCGTACGCGAGAAGGCACCGGAGACAAACGAAAACAGCACGGATGAGAGTGCGGCGCGCCGGGGTCCCGGCG
>NZ_JBJDQL010000139.1:0-1575 GCF_044903305.1 Streptomyces sp. NPDC019531
GCCGGGCAACCACACCACCCAGACCACCCGTCCCACCCGTCACCAACACCGTCCCCTCCAACGACGGCAACGACGGCAACAACTCAGCCGAGACGGGCGTACGGACGAGGCGGGGCACGAACAGGCCGCTGTCGCGGATCGCAACTTCCGGCTCGTCGCCGGCCGCCGCGGCGGCGATCAGGGCACGGGACCGCGGATCGTCGTCCACGTCGACCAGGCAGAACCTGCCGGGAGCCTCCGCGTGCGCCGCGCGGATCAGGCCCCACACGGCGGCCTGGCGTACGTCGACGTCCTCGGCGGGTGCGACGGCAACCGCGCCGCTCGTCACCACCACGAGGGTGGATTCCTGGTACCGCTCGTCGTCCAGCCACTCCTGCACGACGGACAGCGCCCGGTGCACCAACTCGCGCGTGCCCGCCGTCTCGTCGCCGTCAACGGCCGGGCACCGGAAGAGGACGGCCTCCGGCACGGTCGCCTCGGCGGCCAGGTCCTCCCACCGAACCAGCGGATCACCGGCCGGTACAGGTACGGGGCCGGCGAGGGCGCTCCACTCGATCCCGAACAGGCCCTCCACGGCGCCGCCCTGCGCCGCTTGCAGCGGGGTGTCGGTGAGCGGGCGGCCGACGACCGAGGTGATCGTGACCACCGTCCGGCCAGTGGCATCCGCCGCGGTCAGTTCGGTCCGGCGCTCACCGCCACGGGCAAGCCGCACCCGCAGTTCCGTGGCACCGGCGGCGTGCAGGGTCACTCCGGACCACACGAAGGGCAGCGCCGGCTCGCCGTCCGGCTCGGCCAGCAGCGCGACATGCAGGGCGGAGTCCAGCAGTGCGGGGTGGATGCCGAAGCGCTCGGCGTCCGCGTGGACCTCCTCTGGGAGGGCCACCTCGGCGAACAGTTCCTCCCCACGTCGCCAGGCGGACCGCAGTCCCTGGAACACCGGGCCGTAGGCGAATCCCTGCTCCAGCAGCGTGGCGTAGGCGTCGGCCAGGGCGACCGGTTCGGCATGGGCCGGCGGCCAGGCGCTCAAGTCGGCCGGCGCGGCGACGGGCTCGAAGCCGAGCATGCCGTCTGCGTTCAGCAGCCAGGGCTGGTCCGCGCCGTCGCGCGAGTACACGCGCAGTGACCGCCGTCCGCTCTCGTCCGGCGTCCCGACCACCACCTGCACCTGTACGCCGCCCTGCTCGGGCAGGACCAGGGGCGCCTGCAGGGTCAGCTCCTCCAGCACCGGGCAGCCCACCTCGTGCCCCGCGTGCAAGGCGAGTTCGACAAGTCCGGTACCCGGCATCAGCACCGTGCCCTGGATGTCGTGATCGGCCAACCAGGGGTACGTCTCGACGGACAGCCGACCGGTGAACGCCACACCGTCGGAGTCCGGCATTTCCACCGCCGCGCCGAGGAGGGGGTGGTCGGCGGTGTCCAGACCCGCGGCCGTGACGTCACCGCCGCCGAGACGGGCCTGAACCCAATACCGCCGGCGTTGGAAGGCGTAGGTGGGCAGATCGATACGGGTGACGTGCTCGCCCTTGTAGAAGGCCTGCCAGTCGACCGGGACACCGGTGGTGTGCAGGCGGGCCA
>NZ_JBJDQL010000140.1:0-1491 GCF_044903305.1 Streptomyces sp. NPDC019531
CCACCACCCCGACGGCTCCGACACCCGGCCGCAGAGCACGTCGACGGCCGACTCCGACCCGACAAACTTTTCCCTCGCACCCGCCCAGCCGCCCATTGAGGCCACGGTCGACTCCGCGTTGGAGGACGTCAACCGCTTTGGGCAGAGCCGGGCCGAGACTTCACTCACTGCCAAATCCAGCGAGTCATTCGGTTCGGCCGGGCCGGACGTCTTCGACTTGATCGAGACGAAGACCGGCAGCGACAACGCGCTGGCGCTGCTCAGCTTCCCTTCCGGCGAAAAAAGGAAATTCAAGGAGCAGTTCAAGACGTTCGACCTCGGCGAGAACGGCGTTCTCCATCCCTATGAGCAGTCCGCCGACGGTAAGTACTGGGTCTACGGCACTAGGACGTTCCCGTTGCCGAAGGGCTTGGCCGGGAAGCCCGTCCTGGTCATCGGCGGGCATGGGGAACCGGACTACGCAACCTTCGGTCTGAAGGGCCGTTCTTCCCGGAGCAACGACTCGTCAGAGGCCACGAATCAGGTCACACTCACCCCCGCCCATCTGGTCGATACGGTCATGCAGACCGAAACCTATGCCAAGGCGCTGAAGATGGCCGAGGGCATGGGGGAGAAGCTGAACGTCCTGTTCTGGTCGTGCATGGTCGGCAACGAAGACCTGACCGATGTCTCGTTCGCCGAAGAGGCCGCCGCGAGGCTTCCCGCGGAGCAGGTGAACGTGTGGGCCAGCCCCTACACACTCATCAGCAGCTCGACCGGGCGGTTCGGCGCGGTGGTGCCGCGGGCGGGCGTTTCCGACGTCCTCAAGCAGTTCTTCCCGGCCGCGGTGGACGATTCGGTTCTCAACGGCCGCGAGTCGGTGACGATCGGAAATCATTCCCAGTTCGCCGGCGCCGTCTCCCTGCGGAAGGCCGGTGAAGATCTACGGCTGCGGCACGATCTCGCCCTGCTGATGTCGGAAACCGACACCGAGAAACTGGTCGCCCGACTCGGAGGTAAGCCTTATGCCGTCCTCGGGCGGCGTGTCGGAAACAAGGTGGAGCGCTACGACAAGACGGGCAACGAGGAGACCCGGGAACTGCTGGACCCGAAGCGTCTGGCCAACTGGCTGCGCGAGAACGGGGTGCCGGAGAAGGCTCCGCTGTTCCTCGCGGTGGACCGCTCCGGACTCAAAGAGCTGATCAAGTCGGGCCCCGACGAGAATTCCGAGGAATGGCGGAATTCGTTCGCCTACAAGTTGGCCGAATTCTGGGAAGGCCCGGTGGTAGGGGTCGGCGGCCGACTGCGGCAGGTGCAGAACCTGCGGACCGGCGAGTGGAACCTCACAGTCGACTTTGTGCCGGGAGTCGGAGCGGACGGCCCGCTGACCATATCCTTTCCGCGTAAGGCGTTCGGTCAGACCGGCCCGACTCCTCGAACCTCCGCCGGGGCGACGCCGGTTGGGCAGGATCCGGTCACTTCGCGGAGGCCCACGGCTTCCGCGTCCGAGCC
>NZ_JBJDQL010000141.1:0-1429 GCF_044903305.1 Streptomyces sp. NPDC019531
TGATGCGCCCTACCTTTCCGGTGGCCCGCCTCACGCTCCGCCAGGAGCAGAGGCGAACACGCATGCGTGTGCCGGGCGTTCGTCGTACCGAGTCTGGGCTTCGCGGCTGACCGACCACTGACAGATGGCTGACGACCCGCTGACCGGCCGGCGCCTCGGCATCCAGGAGCCAGGTGTCCCGGACGGCGTCGGGACTGCGGCGCCGCGCCGCGTCAGTCATCGGTCAGTGGGCGGTCAGCCATCGGTAAGGCCCCCGGACAAGACTCGGCTCGGACAGCAGCTCTGGACCCGGATGAGGAGGAGCGCACGTGGTGACACGTCGTGCGGACAGGCCGAAGCCGGGAACCGTCGCGGCCCCCCGCTCCCACGGCGGTGTCAAGTGAACCGGGCCGCGGTCCTGGCCGGCGTCGGCAGCTGCCTGCCGAACCAGGCCGTCTCCAACGACGAACTGGCCACGCGGCTGGACACCTCCGACGAGTGGATACGGTCGCGGACCGGCATCGAACAGCGCTACGTCGCGGCGCCGGGCACGGCGACGTCGGATCTCGCCGTCGGCGCGGGCGCCAAAGCCCTGAAGTGCTCGGGCGTGTCCACGGTGGACGCCGTGATCGTGGCCACGACCACGCCGGACCGTCCCTGTCCGGCGACCGCTCCGGTCGTGGCCGCCCGACTGGGCATGACGGGGACGGCTGCCTACGACGTGTCCGCCGTGTGTACGGGCTTCGTGTACGGGCTGGCAACCGCGGCGGGCCTGATCCTCGCCGAAGTGGCCGACCGGGTCCTGGTGATCGGCGCGGAGACCTTCTCGACCCTTCTCGACCCGGACGACCGTTCCACCTCCGTGATCTTCGGAGACGGAGCGGGCGCCGTGGTCCTGCGCTCCGGCACGCGCACCGAACCCGGCGCGCTCGGACCGTTCGACCTGGGGAGCGATGGAGAGGGCGAGGCCCTCATCACCGTGCCCGCGGGCGGCTCACGGCAGCGCCTTTCCGGGGTGGCGCCGCGCGCAGGCGAGCAGTACTTCGCCATGTCGGGAAAGGACGTGTTCCGACACGCAGTACGCCGCATGACCGGATCGGCCAAGGCGGTGCTCGCCCGGGCGGGCTGGAACGCCGGGGACGTCGACCACCTGGTGAGCCATCAGGCCAACCTCCGGATCACCCACCACGTCGCGGAGGGGATAGGGCTTCCCAGGGAACGGTGCTTCAACAACATCGCCGAGGTGGGGAACACGGCGGCCGCGTCGATACCCCTCGCGCTCGACCAGGCGCACACCCGTGGCGTGCTGCAACCGGAGCAACGGGTGTTGCTCACCGCATTCGGCGGCGGGCTGACCTGGGGGTCGACGGTGTTGACCTGGCCGCGACTGGAGCGGCCTTGAACGACCGCATCCGGCCGGCGACCGAGAACGAGAGAGCAGGAGCTCAGC
>NZ_JBJDQL010000142.1:0-1402 GCF_044903305.1 Streptomyces sp. NPDC019531
CGCCAAGGATCCGACGGACTTCACCACCGCCGATCTCCCCCTCATCGAGGACATCGCCCGCCGAGCCGGTCTGGCCCTGGACAACGCGCGCCTCTACCAGCGTCAGCGCAAGGTGGCCGAGACCATGCAGAACCACCTGCTGCCGCAGATGCCGCGCGTCCCCGGGCTGCAGATGACGGCCCGCTATCTGCCCGCCCCCGATGCCTCACAGGTCGGCGGCGACTGGTACGACGCCTTCTCCCTGTCCGACGGCGCCACCGCACTGGCGGTCGGAGACGTCGTGGGGCACGATCTGGAGGCCGCAGCCGGCATGGCACAGCTGCGCAACATGCTCCGTGCCTACGCCTGGGCCCACCAGGAACCGCCGAGCCGGATCGTCGACCGGCTCGACGAGGCGCTCCTGCACATCACCGACGTCACCATGGCCACCATGATCCTCGCCCGGGTCGAGGCGACGGACGACGGCCACTGGGAACTGTCCTGGACCAACGCCGGACATCCGCCGCCCCTGCTGATCCGTCACGACGGCCTGGCCGAGTACCTCACCGACGGCCACGGCATCCTCCTGGGAACCGGGGTCCGCACACCTCGCACCGTCGCGACCGCCTCACTGCCGCCCGGATCCACCCTGCTGCTGTACACCGACGGCCTGATCGAGGCACCGGGTCACGCCCTCGACGAGGGCCTGCAACGGCTGCGCCGACACGCCGCCGCCCTCGCCCACCGCCCTCTGACCTCCTTCACCGACCAGCTGCTGCGCAGAGTCAGACACGTCACCAACGACGACGACGTCGCCCTCCTCGCTGTGCGAACACCCACCGGGACGTGACCCGGACCGCCGGGCCGGGGCCTCGGCAGGGCGCCGACCTCGGCCCCCTGAGTCACCTCGGCGACGGACGGCCGTGATAGACAACGCCCATGACGCCACGGGCGACTTGAGCCCGTCCCCGTCCCCGGCGACCGCCCGACAACAGGACTTGGTGCCAGTGATTCTGAAGACCTTCCGCTGGGCGTTCGCCGTCACCGCGCTCGGCCTGGCCGCAGGAGTGCTGTACGACGGCTGGGCCGCGTTCGGCATCGTGGCGATCCTGGCCGTACTGGAGATCTCCCTGTCGTTCGACAACGCTGTGGTCAACGCGGGAGTCCTGAAGAAGATGAACGCCTTCTGGCAGAAGATCTTCCTCACTGTCGGCGTCCTGATCGCCGTCTTCGGGATGCGGCTGGTCTTCCCGGTCGTGATCGTCGCGATCACCGCGAAGCTCAACCCGTACGACGCGGTGCAGCTGGCCGTGACCGACAAGGACCGCTACCAGGAGCTGGTGACCGACGCGCACCCGGCGATCGCCGCGTTCGGTGGCATGTTCCTGCTGATGATCTTCCTGGACTTCATCTTCGAGGACCG
>NZ_JBJDQL010000143.1:0-1386 GCF_044903305.1 Streptomyces sp. NPDC019531
CGTGGCCGTCCTCGCCGTGCTCAAGGCGGGAGGCGCGTACCTGCCCATCGACCCGGACTACCCACCGTCACGCATCGCGTTCATGCTCCACGACGTACAGCCGATGCTGATGTTGACCGTCCCTGAGGTCACCGGCTTGGTGTCCGACGCAGCGGTGCCTCGCGTGCTGATCGACGATCTGTCCGTTCAGCAGGTGCTGGATCGGTACTCGGCGGCGGACCTGACCGATGCCGATCGGGCTGCCCGGCTGCTTCCCCAGCATCCGTCACATGTCACCTACACTTCCGGATCGACCGGCACTCCCAAAGGCGTCATCACCGCCCATGAGAATGTCGGTAATTTCACCGCTTGGGCGGCAGCCGCTTTCGGTCTGCCCGCGCTCTCGCACGTCGTGGCGTCAGCGTCACTCACCTTCGACCTCTCAGTGTTCGAGATCCTGTGTCCGCTGACGGTCGGCGGACGCATCGACATCGTCGCCAATGTCCTTGCGTTGGCCAAAGTCCGGCCGGACCAGGAGAGCGTCAGCCTCATCAGCGCGGTGCCGTCGGGGTTTGCGCAACTACTCGCCCACGGCAGCGTCACGCTCAGCCCGAAGCATGTGGTGTTGGGCGGCGAGGCATTGTCGGCACAAGCCGTAGCCGAAACCCGAGCAGCATTGCCCAGCAGCGGCATCGTCAACTGCTACGGGCCGACCGAGACGACCGCATACGCGACTGCGTGGTTCGACACCGACGACGATACCGATGGACAGGCGCCGCCGATTGGTCGTCCGGTGTGGAACGCGCGGGTGTATGTGCTGGGTACGGGGCTTCATCCGGTACCACCGGGTGTGGCAGGTGAGCTGTATGTGACTGGTGCGGGTGTGGCGCGCGGATACTGGAACCGTGCGGCGCTGACCGCCGAGCGGTTCGTGGCCGATCCGTTCGGTCCGCCCGGGGCGCGGATGTACCGCACAGGAGATGTGGTGCGCTGGCGTCCGGACGGCAACCTGGAGTTCGTGGGACGGGTGGATAACCAGGTCAAGGTCCGTGGGTTTCGGATCGAACTCGGGGAGATCGAGTCGGTGCTGGCGGGTTGTCCGGGGGTGGGGCAGGCCGTTGTCGTGGTCCGTGAGGACCGGGAACAGGACAAACGACTCGTTGCCTACGTCACCCCCGGCACCGGTTGCGAGGGTGACGGCGGCACCGGCAGCGTGAGTGTGGATGCGGTGCGGGAGTGGGTGCGCGAGCGGGTCCCGGACTACATGGTGCCCGCGGCGTTCATGGTGCTGGACAGGCTGCCGCTGAACCCTAACGGGAAGGTGGACCGCCGGGCGCTGCCGGCCCCGGAGTGGGGCGGCGGTTCGGGCAGGGCACCCAGGTCGCCGCAGGAACAGGTGCTGTGCGA
>NZ_JBJDQL010000144.1:0-1271 GCF_044903305.1 Streptomyces sp. NPDC019531
TGGAAGGCGTGAGCGCGACTTACAACATTCCGGTCGCGTTGCGCCTGTCCGGGGTGCTGGACCGGGAGGCACTGCGGGCGGCGGTGCGGGACGTGCTCATCCGGCACGAAAGCCTGCGCACCGTCTTCCCACAGGTGGCGGGAACGCCGTACCAGCAGATCCTGCCCGCCGACGCGGTCGACGTGCCGATGCCGGTGGACGACGTGTCCGAGGCGGCCCTGGCGGACGCGATGGCCCGTGAAACACGGCGCGGATTCGATCTGGCGGTGGAACCGCCGGTCAGGACACGGCTGTTCCGGCTGGACGAGCACGAGCATGTGCTGGTGCTGGTGCTCCACCACATCGCCGGCGACGGCTGGTCGACCGGCCCGCTGTCCCGGGATCTGGCCCGGGCATACCAGGCGCGATGCGAGGGCCAAGAACCCGGCTGGGCGCCGCTGCCGGTGCAGTACGCCGACTACACACTCTGGCAGCACCAACTCCTCGGCGACCAGCACGACCCCACCAGTGTCTTCGGCCGGCAACTGGAGTACTGGACGCAGGCGCTGGCCGGTCTGCCGGCCCAGATCCCGCTGCCGGCGGACCGGCCACGGCCGCCGGTGCCCTCCTACCAGGGCGACTACGTGAGCCTGGAGATGGACGCGGAGCTGCACGCTCGCCTGGTGGAACTGTCCCGGGCAAGCGGAGCGAGTCTGTTCATGGTGTTGCAGGCCGCACTGGCGACCCTGCTGTCCCGGCTCGGCGCGGGCAACGACGTTCCGATCGGCAGCCCCATCGCGGGCCGCCTGGACCAGGCCCTGGACGACCTGGTCGGTTTCTTCGTCAACACCCTGGTACTGCGCACCGACCTGTCCGGGAACCCCACGTTCACCGAACTGGTGGGCCGGGTCAGGGAAACCGCGCTGGGCGCCTACGCCCATCAGGACATCCCCTTCGAGCATCTCGTGGAAGTCCTCAACCCGGCACGGTCACTGTCCCACCATCCCCTCTTCCAGGTGATGCTGGCCCTGCAGAACGCCCCCCACGGCACATTCCAGCTTCCCGGCCTACACGCGGTACGAGAACCGGCGTCCACCCGGACAGCGAAGTTCGACCTGGCGTTCAATCTGACGGAGCGGTTCACACCCGACGGGGCGCCCGCGGGTGTGCAGTGCCAGGTCGAGTTCGCCTCGGACTTGTACGACGTGGACACCGCACGGGCGCTGGCACAGCGACTGGTGCGGCTGCTGGAGGAACTCGCCGACGACCCGGGCCGGCGCGTCGGCGATGTG
>NZ_JBJDQL010000145.1:0-1256 GCF_044903305.1 Streptomyces sp. NPDC019531
GTGGGGTGACGTCGCCGGAGGGGTTGTGGCGTCTGGTCGCGGACGGAGTGGACGCGGTGTCCGGGTTCCCCACCGACCGGGGCTGGGACCTCGACAACCTCTACGACCCTTCGGGCGAGCGGCCCGACACCTCGTACACGCGCGAGGGCGGCTTCCTCCACCAAGCCGCCGAGTTCGACGCCGGCTTCTTCGGCATCAGCCCCAACGAAGCCCTGGTGATGGATCCCCAGCAGCGGCTCCTGCTGGAGGTGTCCTGGGAGGCCCTGGAGCGGGCCGGTGTCGACCCGACCACGCTGAAGGGCAGCCGGACCGGCGTGTTCACCGGGCTGATGTATCACGACTATGCGCACAACAGCAGTACGGGGGCGATCGTGTCGGGCCGGGTGTCGTACACGCTCGGTCTGGAGGGTCCGTCGGTGACGGTGGACACTGCCTGTTCGTCGTCGTTGGTCGCCCTGCATCTGGCGGCGCAGGCGTTGCGTTCGGGTGAGTGTGATCTGGCGTTGGCGGGTGGTGTGGCGGTGATGGCCACGCCGGAGAGTTTTGTGGAGTTCAGCCGGCAGCGGGGGCTTGCCGCGGACGGGCGCTGCAAGTCGTTCGCGGCGGCCGCCGATGGCACGGGGTGGTCGGAGGGTGCGGGTGTGCTGCTGGTGGAGCGGCTGTCGGATGCCCGCCGTAACGGTCATCGGGTGCTGGCGGTGGTGCGGGGCAGTGCGGTCAATCAGGACGGGGCGAGTAATGGTTTGACGGCGCCGAATGGTCCGTCGCAGCAGCGGGTGATCCGGGCCGCGCTGGCCAGTGCCCGGTTGTCGGCGGCGGATGTGGATGCGGTGGAGGCGCACGGGACGGGGACCCGGTTGGGGGATCCGATCGAGGCGCAGGCGTTGCTGGCCACCTACGGGCAGGAGCGAGGTGCTGAACGGCCTTTGTGGCTGGGGTCGTTGAAGTCGAACCTGGGTCACACCCAGGCGGCGGCGGGCGCGGGCGGCATCATCAAGATGGTCATGGCCATGCGTCACGGAGTGCTGCCCAGAACCCTGCATGTGGATGAGCCCACACCCGAGGTCGACTGGTCCGAGGGCAACGTCCAACTCCTCACCGAACCGGTGTCGTGGGTGGCCTCGGCGCATCCCCGACGGGCGGGAGTGTCCTCGTTCGGGCTGAGTGGGACGAATGCCCACGTGATCTTGGAAGAGGCGCCGGGGGTCGATCCGGTCGAGTCGGTCGAGTCCGGTCCGGTGGGCGTTCTGCCGGTG
>NZ_JBJDQL010000146.1:0-1238 GCF_044903305.1 Streptomyces sp. NPDC019531
CTGTTCGTGGGCACCCAGCTCAACTCGGTCCACGTCCTGGGCGGCTTCCTCAGGGGCGGCGCGGAGATGGTGAAGCTGGCCCGCACGGTCAACCCCCTGGACGTCTACAACCTCACCCACCCCGGCGAGTGGGGCAAGAACTCCCAGCTGCTGCTGGCGGGCCTGGTGGGCACGGCGGCCCATCCCGAGCGACTGCCGATGTCGCTGCTGGGCACAGGCTGGTCGAGTGACCCGGGGGATGCCGCGGGCTATCTGCTCTCGAACCTGATCGGCGGCAAGGGCGCCGGAGGCCTTGGCCGGGCAGCCGCGCGTGATGCTCTGCGAGGAGCCGCCAAGGACGCGGCGACGCAGGCGGCACGCAAGAGCGTGACGGACTCGCTGAAGAACTTCGCCCGGAAGCTGAAGTGCAGGGTCTTCGGTGGCGACCCGATCGACATGGCCACCGGCCGCATGTCCCTGCCGGTCACGGACGTGATGCTCCCCGCCCGGCTGCCACTGGTCTTCTCCCGCCAGTTCGAGTCGTCGTACGAGGCGGGCCGCTGGTTCGGCCCAAAGTGGACCTCCACCGCGGATCAGCGCCTGGAGATCGACGCCGAGGGTGTCATCTTCGTCCGTGAGGACGGCTCCCTGCTGGCCTACCCGCACCCTGTGCCCGGCGTCCCGGTGCTGCCCCTGGCCGGCGAGGGCCATCCCCTAACGGTGGACGCGTACGGCGACTACACGGTCACCGACCCTGCCGCTGGTCGTGTCTGGGACTTCGCGGGCCCGGGCGGCGACGGCGACGGCATCGCCCTGCTCTCGCAGATCATCGACCGCTCCGGCAGCCAGTGGCTGACCTTCGAGTACGACGACGAGGGCGCCCCGACCGGGATCGTGCACTCGGCCGGCTACGAGCTGAAGATCGAGCGGTCCGGGAACCGAATAACCGCCCTGCACCTGGCAGATGCCGACGGCGATATCGAGCTGGTCCGCTTCGGCTACGACGAGTCGGGACACCTGGCGACAGTGACGAACTCCTCGGGCCTGCCGACCCGCTTCACCAACGACACCCTCGGCCGCATCACCGCGTGGACGGACACAAACAACTCCTCGTACCACTACGTCTACGACGACCAGGACCGCTGCGTCTCCCAGGGCGGCGAAGCGGGCCACCTCGCCTACACCTACACCTACGGCGACCCGGACCCGACGACCGGCCACCGGATCGTCACCGCGGTCAACTCACTGGGCCGCGAGAC
>NZ_JBJDQL010000147.1:0-1229 GCF_044903305.1 Streptomyces sp. NPDC019531
GTCTCGCGGCCCAGTGAGTTGACCGCGGTGACGATCCGGTGGCCGGTCGTCGGGTCCGGGTCGCCGTAGGTGTAGGTGTAGGCGAGGTGGCCCGCCTCGCCGCCCTGGGAGACGCAGCGGTCCTGGTCGTCGTAGACGTAGTGGTAGGAGGAGTTGTTCGTATCCGTCCATGCGGTGATGCGGCCGAGGGTGTCGTTGGTGAAGCGGGTCGGCAGGCCGGAGGAGTTGGTCACCGCCGCCAGGTGGCCGTTCTCGTCGTAGCCGAAGCGGACCAGCTCGATATCGCCGTCGGCATCTGCCAGGTGCAGGGCGGTTATTCGGTCCCCGGACCGCTCGATCTTCAGCTCGTAGCCGGCTGAGTGCACGATCCCGGTGGGGGCGCCCTCGTCGTCGTACTCGAAGGTCAGCCACTGGCCCGAGCGGTCGATGACCTGGGCCAGCAGCGCGATGCCGTCGCCGCCCGGGCCCGCGAAGTCCCAGACACGGCCGGACTCGGGGTCGGTGACGGTGTAGTCGCCCCAGGCGTCGATGGTCAGCGGGTGCCGGTCACCGGCCAGGGGCAACACCGGCACGCCCGGGGCGGGGTGGGGGTAGGCGAGCAGGGAGCCGTCCTCGCGGACGAAGATGACGCCTTCGGCGTCGATCTCCAGGCGCTGGTCGGCCGTCGACGCCCACTTCGGGCCGAACCAGCGGCCGGCCCGGTAAGAGGACTCGAACTGGCGGGAGAAGACCAGTGGCAGCCGGGCGGGGAGCGTCACGTCCGTGACCGGCAGGGACATGCGGCCGGTGGCCATGTCGATCGGGTCGCTGCCGAAGACCTTGCACCAGAGCTTTCGGGCGGTGTCGCGCAGCGAGGCGGTCACGCCGTCGCGGGCTCCCGCCTTCAACCCGCCCTTGCCGATGGCGCGGGCCGCATCCCGTAGGGCGGTTTTGCCCACTCCTCCGGCGCCCTTGCCGCCGACCACGTTGGAGACGGCGTAGCCGAACGCGTCGCCCGGGTCGCTGCTCCAGCCGGTGCCCAGGAGGGACATGGGCAGGCGTTCGGGGTGGGCGGCGGTGCCGACCAGGCCCGCGAGGAGCATCGAGGAGTTCTTGCCCCACTCGCCGGGATGGGTCAGGTTGTAGGGGTCCAGCGGGTTGACCGTGCGGGCCAGCTTCACCATCTCCGCGCCGCCCCTGAGGAAGCCGCCCAGGACGTGGACCGAGTTGAGCTGGGTGCCCACGAACAG
>NZ_JBJDQL010000148.1:0-1125 GCF_044903305.1 Streptomyces sp. NPDC019531
AGAGGTCGTTTTCTCCCGTTGTTTCATCCCGAGATGCGGGTTTCATCCGGTGGTGTCGGGTCGCGCCAGGAGATCGTGGTCTCGCCGGTGAGGCGGCGGGCCATGAGGTCGGTCATGGCCAGGTGGATCATGGCTTCGGAGCGGTGCGGGTGGCTTTCGTAGTCACGCACCAGTCGGCGGTGCAGCATCAGCCAGCCGTAGGTCCGCTCCACGGCCCAGCGTTTCGGGATCGGGCTGAATCCCCTGGTCCCAGGAGCGCGTTGGACGATCTCGAGGTCGATGCCGAGGCTGGCGGCGTGCTCGACGAAGTGCTTGCGGTAGCCGCCGTCGACCCAGACCTTGCGCAGGGTGGGGTGGTCGGTAGCGGCCTGCTCCAAGAGGGTGCGGCCAGCGGTGGAGTCCTGGACGCCGGCCGCGGTGACCAGCACCGCCAGCAGCAGGCCGAGGGTGTCGGTGATGATGCTGCGCTTGCGGCCCACGATCTTCTTGCCCGCGTCGATGCCCTGCGTCCTGGTGGGGACGGAGGTGGAGGTCTTGACGCTCTGGGCGTCGATCACGCAGGCCGAAGGGTGGCGGTGCTTGCCCTCCTGCTGGCGCACCAACTCCCGTAAGAGGCCGCTGAGCTGGGCGAAGACGCCGTCGGTCTGCCATTTGGCGAAGTAGCCGTAGACCGTCTGGTGGGGCGGGAAGTCGTGCGGGAGGTAGGCCCACTGGCAGCCGGTGCGGTCCACGTACAGGATCGCGTTCATGATCTCGCGCAGCTCGTGCCGGGGCGGCCGGCCGAAGTCCAGCGCCCGGCCCCGGCGCTCGAAGCGCCACGTGGACAGGACCGGCTCGATCAACTCCCAGCGGGCATCGGACAGATCACTCGGATACGCGCGACGTTCCGTCATGACCTGGACGTACCGCCGCCCAGGGGCGTGCGCCCAGGCGTGCATCCTGCTGGATCGAAGCACGGGACAGACCCGGGCTTCCTGGAATGAGACAGGCGCGAGTAGACCTCCACCCCAGCTGCCACACCTTCTGCCTCACCAGAAAGAACAACCTCCACCGACTCATCAGCCCCAAACCGAGAGGCGCGACAATACGACTCAAAGTGCCATACCTCAGATGAAAACGACCTCT
>NZ_JBJDQL010000149.1:0-1000 GCF_044903305.1 Streptomyces sp. NPDC019531
CAGACCGGCCCGACTCCTCGAACCTCCGCCGGGGCGACGCCGGTTGGGCAGGATCCGGTCACTTCGCGGAGGCCCACGGCTTCCGCGTCCGAGCCCGTGTCGAGTCGCCCGTGGCAGTCGGTCATCGGTTTCGGCAAGGGGGAGAAGACCCTCACGCCCGAAACCGAGGCCGAAATCCGGGGGATCGCCGCCGGAATAGCCAAGGAGGCGGTGCTCAACTACCAAAATGGTTACCGCATGCCCGAGGTCTCCATCACCGGGTTCGGAAATTCATATCTGACGGGCATGGACACCGGTGAAAAGCGTGCTCGCAGGGTCGAGGAGATCCTCAAAGAAGAGCTGGTACGACAGCTGGACAGCCTGAGCACCGGAGTGGAACCGGGCAGCCTGCGTCTGAGTATTCCGCTGCTGAAACACATCAGGATCGTATCCAGCACGCTCGGTTACAGGGGGACCCCACCGCAGCACGGCACCACACCGGGGGACGAGCGTCGGACGGCGGTCATCGACGTCGTCAGCAGGCCGGGTTTCGACGGGCGGTTCGAGGGCGCCATCTCCCTTCGGCCGGCTGCCGAGTTCCGGGGCGTGTCGGACCTTCCGGACACTGCAGGGCTTGCGAAGGCGTTCCAGGGCGTCGGGAATGCCAAGGCGTTCCTGGTGGACGTGCCGGAGAGTCTGCGGCGGGCCACCCGGGTCGAGATCAAGCGTCTGGCGCAGTCGCTACGACGCGCGGGGCTGCCTGGGACAGGACCGGTGGTCCTCAACCTGCCGGGCACCGAAAGCGACGCCGGCCAAAGCGGCGTCCCGACAGCATTCCTGCTCGCCAAGGAGCTGGGACGCCCCGTCATCGCACCGCGGCAGGGGCTCACCGAAGGCTCGGACACCACCGGCGGGAACTGGCAGGTCCACCACCCCGACGGCTCCGACACCCGGCCGCAGAGCACGTCGACGGCCGACTCCGACCCGACAAACTTTTCCCTCGCACCCGCCCAGCCGCCCA